>CADBSV010000039.1 GCA_902797435.1 uncultured Bacteroidia bacterium | reverse complement strand
GCGTTTCTATCCCCTCGAAGGCAAGGAAGCCACCTATGCCGGAATAGGGCGTCTGTATCGCAGGATCAGGCTCTCCCAGGGCGGCCTTAAGCCGCTCAAGGAGAAGGTCAAGGACCGCCCGCTGCTGAAATATGCGGTGGATTACCCCGAAATCCGCATCCGTCAGGGATGGAAGCCCGTTCCCTGCACCGTAGAACATCAGACCCTTGAGAATGAGCCGCCGATGAGGGTTGCGGTTACCTTCGACAAGGTCTGCGAAATAATCGACTCGCTCAAGGCACAGGGGGTTCCCGGAGCCCAGATTACTCTCGTCGGATGGAACATCCGCGGACACGACGGCCGCTTTCCGACCATATTCCCTCCGGAGCCGGCCCTCGGCGGGGAAGAAGGTCTTAAGCACCTCATCGCCTATGCCCAGGAAAACGGTTTCCAGATAGTGCCGCATATCTGCACCGGAGACAGTTACGAGATTTCCCCCTCATTCGACATTGGCGACGTTGCTCTCCTGCCGAACGGAGAGCGTTATTCCAAGTTCTGCTACGGCGGCGGCCGGATGTTCGAGCTTTGCTACGAGCAGGCCTACAAGAAATATGCGGTTCCCTACTGCGATTCGCTCTCGAAACTTGGATTCCGCGGAGTGGCCTATAACGACGTCTATTCCATAGTGGCTCCGCATGCCTGCACCGATCCTAATCACTACAACAATCCATCGCAGGCGGCAGAGTGGGCCCGGAAGACCCTTCGTGTAATGAAAGACAGGCTCGGAGGCGTTGCTTCCGAAGGCGGGTACGATCATCTCTCCGGAGACCTCGATTTTGCACTTTACATTTCGATGCTCGGGCCCCGGACCCTTCGTTTCGAAAAGCTTCGCGACGCGCAGGTGCCCCTCTGGCAGATAGTCTATAACGGATACATCTACTCCTGCCCGTTTTCACGCTCTGTCAATTATACCATAAAGGAGCCGGAGTGGGCTATGAAGATGCAGGAATACGGCGGCCATCCCACTTTCTACTTCTATGCAGCCCACAGGGATGACGACAAGAACTGGATCGGCACCCCAACGTGCGATCTTTTTGCCGCCGACAGCCGCGACGTGCATAATTCGGCGGTTGAAATCCGCAAGGGATGGGACTACATGAAGGAATACGGATACCTTCAGTACGAGACCATGGAAGACCACTGCGAGGTGGCTCCCGGGGTCTTCAAAACCACCTACGGCGACGGCACGGTGACCTTCTGCAACTACAGCGGCGCCGAATTCGTCTGCCCCGACGGGACGGCTCTCTCCCCGAACAACTGGAAAACGATAAAGGCAGAATAAATGAAAAAGATTTTCATCATCTCCCTCGCACTCCTTGCAGGAGCGGCGTTGCAGGCAAAGGTAACCCTGCCGTCTTTCTTCAGCGACAATATGGTGCTCCAGCAGGAATCCCGAGTGGCAGTCTGGGGCGTTACCGACCGCGACCACAAGGTGACGGTATCGCCATCCTGGACCAAAAGCAGATTCACCGCAGAACCTTCCGAAGGCGGCAAATGGTTCCTCCGGATTCCCACGCCCAAGGCAGGAGGTCCCTACAGCATAACTTTCAGCGATGGCAGCGAAAAGACTACCATCAGCAACGTTCTCATAGGCGAAGTGTGGTTCTGTTCCGGCCAGTCCAACATGGAAATGCCTATGCTCGGATTCAGAAGCCAGCCTGTGGAGGGCAGCACCGAGGTTATCCTTGCCGCCAAAGCCTCCCGTCCCATAAGGATGTGCACCATTAAGCGCAAGGCTTCGGCAGTCCCGCTCACGACCACCGAAGGCTCATGGGAGGAGAATACCCCCGAGGCTGTGAGCAAAACGAGTGCGGTGGCATATTTCTTTGCCATGAGGGTCCAGGATATCCTTGACGTTCCGGTCGGCCTTCTTATTTCCGACTGGGGCGGAACCCCGATAGAGGCCTGGATGGACAGGGAAACCATAGAAAACGGCTTCGCCTCCGAATTCGATATCTCCTACCTCGATTCCGGCATCCTTCCTGACATCCCTTCGAAAAAGCCATGCACCCTGTGGAATGGCCAGGTGGCTCCGCTTGCCCCCTTCACCTTCAAGGGAATGCTGTGGTACCAGGGTGAGGACAACCGCAAGCGCGCAGAACAGTACAGCCGTCTTCAGCCCGCTTATGTGGCCATGATGCGGAGCAGGTTCCAAAACCCCGACGCCCCGTTCTACTTCGTCCAGATAGCTCCCTATAAGTACAGCAACCCCGACAAGTTCAGCAGCGGCTACTTCTATGAGATGCAGGAAAAGACCCTTTCGCTCATTCCGAACAGCGGCATGGCGGCCACTGTGGATATCGGCGAATTAGGCACCATCCATCCCTGCAAAAAGAAGCAGGTGGGAGACCGCCTGGCCCTTCTGGCGCTCACAAAAACCTACGGAATGAAAGGCATAGAGGCGGAGAGCCCGTCCTATAAGAGCGTGTCTTTCGAAAACGGAAAAGCCGTAGTGTCCCTGAATGTCGATTCCAGGGGCCTTTCGCCTATAGGACAGAACCTTACAGGTTTTGAACTTGCCGGAGAAGACAGGGTATTCCATCCTGCTGCAGCGCGTGTGGACAGCAGGCGAAACGGTATCGTGACAGTCTCTTCCCCCGATGTTCCCAACCCCGTGGCGGTGCGCTACTGCTGGCGTAACTGGGGAGTCGGCACCCTCTACAATTGTTATGGCATTCCGGCCCTTCCTTTCCGTACAGATGACTGGGAATAAGATAGCCAAGGCACTGCTGCTGGCGTCCTTCCTTGCCTTTGCAGCCGCCTGCAGCGCGGTTCGCCCCGCCACTGCCGAAAGCAGGGGGGTAAAAATGTCCGTGAAGGACACCCTCATCGCTTCGGCCGATACCGTATGGGTGGGGCTTGACCGGGGCGAGCGCTTCGTATTGAGTTCTTCGCTGGAGCCCCCGGGGCGGGGCCGCTTCGCCATGACCGGCTATCAGGTTTTCAAAGACGACGATAACCGGTTCGTTTTCGGCCGGGAGAATCTTCCAGGGGGGCAGTATATCGTTGCATGGAGAATCTGCGGAGGCGTGAAAGTGCTTCAGGAGGCTACCCCTGTTCCACGCCGTTACCGGAGCCGGGATATCTATGCCCGGATCACCATACGCCACGACCGCAACATCCGCTTCTACTATGCATTCGAACCGCACGACCATTTCGATGCTTCCGGGTGGGACAGTTTTTCCGGGGTGATGGAGGCGGGTGTCGTGAGGCACCGCGGCCCGCACGGACGGAAGGGAACCAAGGTTGCCGCTTTTTCCGGAAAGGGCCCCGAAGGAAGGGTTTTCCGCAACTCCATGAAGGAGTTTGAACCTGTACATGTGGCCTCCATTCCATGCCGGGACGGGCAGAATTATTCTTCGCAAGGCCTTGCCATTCAAGGGGATACTGCCATCATTATCAGGGACCGGGGCTGGTGCGAACTGTACGACCTCAAGGCTTCCCGAACTATTTCCTATTATAAACTCGAAGGGAATGATTCCCATTGCAACAATGCCGTTTTCGGAACTGAGCGCGGCACTCTCTTTCCGCTTCTTTACATCTCCGAAGACAACGGCCGCCATGCCTGCCTGGTGACCGACATAGGCCTCGATTCGGCCCGTGTCGTCCAGCGCATCTATTACGATACCGACCGTTCCGATTATCCGGGGCCTTTCGATTGGATGGTTGACCGCGAAAACGGCTTCCTCTACACCTATGGCGGCACCCGCTGGAAAGACCGCTGGGTAAAGCGTTTCCCTCTTCCCCCGGTTGACAGGGAGGAGGTTCACCTTACTGGGGATGACGCCTTGTGGACGATGTACTACGATGAAGTGGGCATCGGTCAGGGAGGCTTTGTGCGGGACGGGAAAATCTACTTAACGGCAGGATACCCGCCCTACTACTGCAAGCTCCATGTCTATGACGAGACCACCGGATGTCAGGTGCTCTGCCAGGATCTGCGCGCTCTCCGCTTCGAACCGGAAGGTATCGAGTGGCATGACGGAGCCATGTATATTGTGTTCTGGTGCGGGAAAGAGGGAACCAGAATCTACAGATTTCAATAATTATTGTTACCTTTGAGGATATGGCAACATTCATCATTGAAGGCGGGCACCGTCTGAGCGGAAGCATCACTCCGCAGGGTGCAAAGAACGAGGCTCTGCAGATTCTCTCCGCGGTGCTCCTCACCGACAAGGCTGTACGCATCTCCAACGTTCCGGAAATACTTGACGTAAAGAACCTTATAGGTCTTTTGGAAGAGATGGGGGTGGCCGTTACCCGTCACGAGAAGGGCGAATACACCTTCCAGGCGGCAAACATAAACGGCGACTATGTGGGCAGTCCCGAGTTCGTGAAGAAGTGCGCCTCGCTCCGCGGTTCGGTGATGATAAGCGGTCCGCTTCTCGCCCGTTTCGGGGAGACATGGTTCCCCAAGCCGGGAGGAGACAAAATAGGCCGCCGCAGGGTGGATACGCACATTGAAGGATTCGTAAACCTCGGCGCTTCCTATGAGTACGATCAGTCGGTAAGGGCCTATCATCTTACCGCTCCCGGAGGGCTTCGCGGGGCATATATGTTGCTCGACGAGGCTTCGGTAACCGGTACCGCCAATATCGTGATGGCAGCTTCCCTTGCGGCCGGCGACACCACCATCTACAACGCAGCCTGCGAGCCTTATGTGCAGCAGCTGTGCCGCCTGCTTAATGCCATGGGGGCGAATATAGAGGGCATCGGAAGCAACCTTCTCACCATTCACGGGGTACGCAGGCTACACGGGGCCAGTCACCGTATCCTTCCGGACATGATCGAAGTGGGCTCCTTTATAGGAATGGCCGCCATCACCCGAAGCTCTCTCACAATAAAAGACGTCTCCTATGAGAACCTGGGCATCATCCCGGAGGCCTTCAAGCGCATAGGAGTGAAGCTCGAGCAGAGGGGGGACGACATCTTTGTCCCCGAGCAGGAGAGCTATGAGATAGAGTCCTTCATCGACGGCTCCATAATGACCATCGCCGATGCTCCGTGGCCGGGGCTCACCCCCGACCTTCTGAGCGTGCTGCTGGTTGTGGCGACCCAGTGCAAGGGCAGCGTGCTCATTCACCAGAAGATGTTCGAAAGCCGCCTGTTCTTCACCGACAAGCTCATAGACATGGGCGCCCAGATAATCCTGTGCGACCCCCACAGGGCGGTAGTAATAGGTCACGACCACAAGTTCACCCTCAAGGCGGGCCGCATGACCAGTCCCGATATCCGTGCCGGTATCGCCATGGTGCTTGCCGCCCTGAGCGCGAAGGGCACCAGCGAAATCGACAACATCGAGCAGATAGACCGCGGTTACGAGGATATCGACTCCCGTCTTCGCGCACTCGGTGCAGTAATCACCAGGAAATAGCCGTTACCTGAGCATATCTTCCAGATGGATGGAACCTTCCGTCTTGGAATCCCGGTATTTCACGATAACCGGGCAGTACAGATGCACTCCGGCCGAGGCTCCCGGGCCTTTCGATACCGGCTTGCTGCCGCTTACCACAACGGCGCCACGGGGCACAACGATGCGGCCGTCTTCATTTCTTTTTATGAACTCTCCGGTGGTGGAGTCGAATATGGCTGTGGATGAGGTGATGATGACGCCGCTCGCTATGACGGCTCCTTCCTGCACCACGGTTCCCTCATAGATGCCGCAGTTTCCTCCGACGAATGCCCCGTCCTCGATGATGGTAGGAAGGGCTCCCGCAGGCTCCAGCACTCCGCCGATCTGGGTGGATGCCGAAACGTGCACGTTCTTTCCCACCTGGGCGCAGGACCCTATGGTTACATGACTGTCCACCATTGTGCCGCTGTCCACATAGGCGCCCACGTTGACGTAGGCAGGGGGCATTATGATGCTTCCCGGGGCCATATAGGCCCCTCTGCGCACTGCCGACCCCCCGGGAACCACCCTCACCCCGTCTTCCAGGGTGAACCGGCGCTCCGGGAAGGTGTCCTTGTCCACGAACGGTCCCATCTGAACCAGTTTCCCGAGGCGGAATCCTGCCAGAATCACTTCCTTTACCCAGGAGTTGACCTTCCATACGCCGTCCGTCTTTTCGGCGACGCGGACCTCGCCCCTTTCAAGGGCGTCCATCACTTCGTTGAATCTTTCGAGAGTTATTTCCATAATTCTGCAAGAGTCTTGTCCACAATCTTTTCGGTAGCGGGGCCGACCGGAACGAGCGGCAGCCTTAAAACATTTTCTATGAGGCCGAGTTTTGCACAGGCGTATTTCGCCGGGCCGGGGTTGCTTTCGACGAAAAGGTTTTTCATGAGCGGGAACAGGCGATGATGGAGCTCTCTTGCTTCCTGCAGATTGTCCGCCAGCATAGCTTCCACCAACTGAACCATTTCCACGGGGGCCACGTTCGACGCCACCGAAATCACCCCGTTTGCCCCCGTGGCCATCAGCGACAGGGTTTCGTCGTCGTTTCCGCTGAGCACCGAGAACCCTTCCGGGGCGCCGGCGATAATTTCGGAAATCTGGGAATATCGGCCAGAGGCCTCTTTCACTGCCACGATATTAGGCACTTCCCTGGCAAGACGCAGCACCGTGGAGGCTTCGATGTTGGCCCCGGTGCGTCCCGGAACATTGTATATGATTACGGGCTTCCGCGTTGCCGCCGCTACTGCCTTAAAGTACTGATACTGACCTTCCTGTGTGGGTTTGTTGTAGTAGGGCACCACGATAAGGAAAGCATCCGGGCCGTAGGGTTCCAGCTGCCTCATGCTGGCTATCGTGCCCTCGGGGGAATTGGTGCCTCCGCCCACTACTACCGGCCTTCCGGCGCAGTGCGCTTTGGCCGTCTTGAGGATTTCTATACGCTCTTTTTCGGACAGACAGGGCGTCTCCCCGGTGGTGCCGAGCGGAACAAGAAAATGGATTCCAGCCTCTATCTGGCGGTCCACCGAAGCTGCAAAAGCCTCATAGTCAACGCTGCCGTCAGCCTTGAACGGGGTGAGCAGTGCGGTGCCGCAGCCTTTCAGGGTAAGATTTTTCATATTATGATGTCTTTGAATTCGTGGATGCCGGTGAGCCCTTCGCAGAGGATGGCTGCAGTGACGGCCCCTTCTGCGAATCCCTCGCGGGAGAAAGCTTCGTGGGTGAATGACAGTCGGTCGCAGCCTCCCCCGAACTCCACCGTGTGGATACCTGGAACCTCTCCTTCGCGGAAGGAGTCTATCTGCGGAGGAACTCCGAGGGATTCGGCCACAATGCTGCCAAGCACCTTTGCGGTTCCGCTGGGCTTGTCGAGTTTGTGGATATGGTGGGTTTCGCTGATGTGCGGAGTATAGCCGTGGCCTTTCAGGACGGCGGAAGCTTTTTCGACCGCGGCGAAAAGTGCGTTGACTCCGATGGAGAAGTTAGCCGACCAGATGAGGGTGCAGCCGTGCTTTTCGAATTCGGCGAACACCTTGTCCTTTATGTCGTACCAGCCGGTGGTGCCCACCACTGCCGCCTTGAAGTGTGATGCGATGAAAGGATAGTTGGCCCTGAAAGCTTCCGGCACCGTGAAATCAATGCAGACGCTTTCTTTGGCAAGGGCAGGGTCCAGCGAGCAGATGTCTTCGCTTGCCGCTGCCGGCTCGATGCCCCTTTCCCGCAGTTTGGCCTCGACCATGTGCCCCATGCGGCCATACCCTGAAATAACGATTTTCATATCACACAAAGGTAATCAAAAAAAGCATTCTTTTCAGACAAGTGAAAGGGCGACTTCCATCATGTTGGTGAATGTTGTGCGGCGCTGTTCGGAAGTGGTTACTTCCCCGGTGAGGAGATGATCGGAAATGGTGAGTATGCCGAGCGCGCGGTTTCCACTGCGGGCGGCATTCATGTAGAGGGCGGCAACCTCCATTTCAACAGCCAGGACTCCCATGTTCATCCAGCCCTTGGAATTGGCGTTTTCCCGGTAAAAGATATCGGAAGATACGACATTCCCCACCATATAGTTCAGTCCCCTGTTTTCACATTCTTCTGCGGCTTTCCTAAGAAGCTCAAAGTCACCGATGGGGGCGAACATCCCGTCCAGTTTATATTGGTCGGCATAGTTGGAATCCGTGCATGCGCCTTCCGCAAGGACGATATCTCCGATATGCAGCTCGCGGCTGTACGCCCCGGCGCTTCCCACTCGGATTATGGTCTTGACTCCATAAAAATTGTAAAGTTCGTAGGTGTACAGGCCGATGGAGGGCATGCCCATGCCATGTCCCATCATGCTGATGCGTTTTCCCTTGTAGGTACCGGTGAATCCCAGCATTCCGCGCACTTCGTTGAAGCACACGGCATTCTCGAGATATTTCTCCGCCATGAACTTGGCGCGAAGCGGGTCTCCCGCCATTATTACAATAGGGGCAATTTCTCCGTATTTAGCTCCTATGTGAGGAGTAGGTGTCTTGTTTTCGCTCATAGTTTCTTGAAATGTTTTCTCAAATATAGTAAATTTCCCCAATCCCTGCCTCGTCCATTGTTTCGGTACCGCCCCCGTTTTTGTGCCGCATGAGGCACGTCCCTTCCCGGGGAGCAAACCGCGCCTCCCTGCACCCCGAACCCCTTCGCGGACCTTTCCGGGTGCAAAACCACCCCTTTTTGCACCCCGACCCCCCTTCGCGGACCCTTCCGTGTGCAAAACCACCCCTTTTTGCACCCCGGGCCTCCTTTGCGCACCCTCCGGGGAGCAAATCGCCCGCTCGTGCACCCCGAACCCCCTTCGCGGACCTTTCCGTGTGCAAAACCACCCCTCCCTGCACCCCGAGCCACCTTTGCGCACCCTCCGGGGAGCAAATCGCGCCTCTCTGCACCCCGTGCCCCCTTTCGCGCACCCTTCCGTGTGCAAAACCACCCCTCCCTGCACCCCGCGGCAGGGAAAGGCAGTTTGCAAATTTTTTTTCATCTTATGACTTTTCTTTTTTGCAGGTTTTCGAGACTATTGGTTATTTTTGGAAAAATAAACCACAACCAGAATGAAGAAGACCATAGCCATTATCTGCCTTGCAGCGCTTTTATCAGTCACTTTCAATGCCTCCGTCTCGGGAGCCCCCAGGAAAAAACAGGCCCCTAAACCGGTTCCTGCCGAACGCTGGACCGAAGAAAAGGCAAATGCCTGGTACGATGCCCAGCCGTGGCCGGTAGGGTGCGTATTCGTTCCTTCGTATGCCGGCACTCCGGTCGAGATGTGGGGGGCGGAATACTTCGACGCCGAAGTCGTAGATCACGAACTCTCCCTTGCCGAAGAGCTGGGGTTCAACGCAATAAGGCTTTTCCTGTGCGACATAGTGTGGCAGAACGATCCCGACGGATTCATGGACAGGCTCGAGCAGACCGTCTCCCTTGCCGACCGTCACGGGCTTCGCATCCTCCTTACTTTCTTTACCAACGGAGGAACCATCAAGAACCCCTATCTCGGTCCGCAGCCCCAGCCGGCACCCGGAATCCATAACTCCACATGGATGTCATCTCCCGGAAAGGATGTCGTGAACGATCCCGCCAAGTGGCCCGTGATAGAGAAATACCTCAAGCAGGTGATTACCCGCTACAAGGACGATCCCCGCATCCTGGCATGGTGCCTTTACAACGAGCCCGAGAACACCAAGGGTTTCAATACCCTGCCGTTCCTTCGCGAAGTGTATAAATGGGCAAGGGAAGTGAATCCTTCCCAGCCGCTCACCTCTCCGGTGTGGCAGTGTCCCGGAAGCGCGGGAACCAACCTTCCCATCGTTTCGTTCGTCTGCGATGCGAGCGACATAGTCTCCTTCCACTGCTACTCCTCGTATCCCGAGTGCAGCAAATTCGTGAACTACATGCGCCAGTTCGGCAGGCCCATACTCTGTTCGGAATGGATGGCCCGCACCAAGGGATCCGACTATTTCTCGATACTTCCCCTTTTCAAAAAGTACAAGATCGGTTCGTTCAGCTACGGCCTTGTGAACGGAAAGCAGCAGTGCCATCTCCCCTGGAATGCCGTAGTGGACGGAAAGAGGATACCCTGGACCGAAGAACCTCCCGTGTGGTTCCACGATATCTTCCGTGCCGACGGAACTCCATGGAACGCCGACGAAGTACGCTTCATAAAGGCGATGACGGCGGGAAACGGTTCCCTTGACGTCCGCACCCAGGACTACGGAACCCTCTCTACCGGCAAGAAGGCTCACCGCTACGTGCTCACCAACAAGGCCGGAGCCTCGGTGGTGCTTTCCGATTACGGTGCACGCATAGTGAAAATCTGCATGCCCGACCGCAGCGGCGCCGTGGATGACGTAATTGTCGGTCCCGACGACCTGAAGACATTCGAAAACGCCAAGCCGGAACGCTTCCTCGGTTGCGTTATAGGCAGATACGGCAACCGTATCAACCACGCCTCATTTACCCTCGACGGTGTTGAGTATAAGCTCGAGGCCAACGAGAACCTCGGCGGGGAGCCGGTGCAGTGCCACGGTGCTTCGCAGGGTTTCGACCGCTTCCTCTGGGAAGGCAGGACACTTAAGGAAGATGGCCGCGTGGGGGTCAGTTTCCACCGCATCTCTCCTGACGGTGAGTCGGGTTTCCCCGGCAATTGCGACTGCACCGTAACCTATTGGCTTACAGAAGACAATGTGGTTAAAGTGGAGTATGCCGCCACCACCGACAAGCCTACGGTCGTCAATCTCAGCAACCACTCCTTCTTCAACCTGAAGGGGCGCAAGGGCGGTTATGTGATGGATCACCTGCTCAAGGTAGAAGCCGACGAATACATCCAGAACAACGAGCAGATGTGCCCCGACCTCATTCTCCCCGTAAAGGATTCTCCGTTCGATTTCCGCACTCCGCACAGGGTTGACTACCGCCTCGACACTCCCAATGAGCATCTTCGCATCATGAAGGGCATGTCCGCCTGCTGGGTGGTCCGCGGATGGGACGGAAGCCTCCGTCTTGCAGCCGACCTGTACGAACCAGAAAGCGGTCGCGGAGTCCAGACCTGGACAACCGAACCGGCGATTCTCACCTACACCGGACGCGCTTTCAACGGTACCATGCAGGGCAAGTACGGCCCGGTTGACAAATATGGCGGGATGCTGCTCGAAACCATCCATTTCGCCGACAGCCCCAACCAGCCAAGGTTCCCGTCCACCGTGCTGCGTCCGGGCGAAAAGTATTACAGCACCACCGAGTGGAGGTTCTATGCAAAATAGGTGAAAGCGAAGGCGTTCATAACAATGCTTGTGCTGCTTGCGTGCGCTTTGCATGCCGGCGGGCAGGCGCGTTTGCCAGAATATGAATTCACCCACCTCAATACGTCCAACAGCAGCCTCTGTTACGACGGCGTCAGCAAGATTGTCCAGGACAGCAGGGGTTACATCTGGATAGGGACGTTCAGCGGCCTCAACCGATACGACGGAACCCATTTCAAGCATTACCGCAAGAAGGAGCTCGGCCTGGCGTCCGACTTCATCCACTGCATAACGGAGGACTTGGATGGCAACCTGTGGATAGGCACCGATGCAGGAGTTTCGCAGTACATTTGGAAGGAAGACCGTTTCGAGCCCTTCCTGCTTGAGAGCGACAAAGGCACGCGAATAAGGAACAAGGTTACTTTCCTACATTGCGGGGAAGATGGCCGAGTATGGTTCGTGGCCAATTATCAGGGCTGTTTCTGCTATGACCCTTCGGACGGGTCGCTTGTCAACTTCCGTGACGGTGTCAAGCGGACCCCGGAATACAATACCGACGAACTCAGCATCAGTTTCCGGCGCCTTACGGAAGACGGAAACGGAGGCTTCTGGGTGTCCAAATACCATTCTAACCTCTTTCATGCCGATGCCGGATTCCGTCATGTGAAACCGGTGGATATTCCGTCGGACAGGGATTTCTACAAGGGAGATGAAATTGAGCAGCTCTTCATGCTGGAGGGGAAGCTCCTGGTGGCGAGCAACCTTCAGGGACTGAGCCTTTACGACCCAGCTGCCGGAACGGTTGAAACCCTGTTCCGCATACCTGAGGGTACGACCCTGGTGGATGCCGTGCTGCAGCAGGGCCGCTGGGTATGGCTGTCCACCAACAGCGGAGTCTGGCGTTACGACCTGCAGAAGGAAAGCGCTCCGCTGCATCTGTACAGCGACCCGTCCGACCGCAACTCCATATCAGGCAACTATGTGATGACCATCTGCATCGACCGTGAAGGCGGCCTGTGGGTGGGCACCAAGGACGGAGGCGTCAGCTATTCCGGAAAGTCGCAGCAGATTATCCGCAAGACCGACAGATACCCCGGCGGAACCCTCAAGAATACTCTTGTCAGCGGATTCGCACAGGATGCATCCGGCCGCGTATGGATTACCACCGAGGAAGGCGGACTGTTCACTTACAATCCCGTCAGCTGCGAGCTGTCCCCGTTCCGTCCGACGGGAGGCAGTCTTCCCAAGAGCCTCTGCGCCCCCTGCGTGGACGGGAACCGACTCTGGCTCGGCTCGCTGGACGGCCTTTACTGCCTCGACATTCCTACCGGCGCAGTGCGTCATTACGGCACGCTGCACCGCTCTGCCGGAGTTTCCGACCCGAGGGTGTATGTCATTTACAAAAGTGAAGACGGCAGCCTCTATTTTGCAAATACCCTCGGGATGTTCCGTTACGACCGTTCTTCAGACGGATTCGTGCAGATTCCGGCCTTCGACGGGGTGTTCATCACTTCGATGGACGAAACTCCGGACGGGCTGATGTGGATTTCCAGTTATGCCACCGGCCTTTTCGTCTGGAATCCGGTTACATGCGAACTTGTCTGCAACTACCGCTATGGCGACGGAACAGGGCTGCCTTCCGACAAAATATCTTCGGTATTCGCAGACAGGGACGGCCAGGTCTGGACCATCGGTTTCAGCAGCGGCTTCGCCAAATTCGACAGCGGCCACTTTGAGGTTTACGACTCCTCGACCATACCTTCCCTTACCACCGGAGTTTTCTTCTGTGCAAGTCAGGATGCCGACGGAAACCTCTGGCTCAATTCCGACAAGGGGCTGTTCCGTTTCAATCCGCATTCGCAGGCCCTCAATCTCTATGGAGAGTTCGACGGTCTGCTTGACCGGAAGCTCACAAACAGCAGCATCATCCTCCGATCCGGAGAGCTGATGGCGGGGTCAGACAATGGTTTCGTGCTCTTCGCTCCTTCGTCTTTCCGTCCCATGGAGACGGCTCCGGCGGTGATTCTGTCCGAGATGCTGATAGGCCCCGACCCGCTTGCGGGGAATACTGACCTCATGGACAGGATAACCCTCAGGGCGAGGCAGAATTCATTCGGATTCGAATTCTCCGTGATGAACCTGGCTTTCCCGGCCTCGAATCAGCTTCGCTGCCGGCTTCACGGTTTCGAGCAGGACTGGCAGGACATTTCGGTGACGAAGTCGGTATATTACTATAATGTCCCGTCCGGCAACTACCATCTCGAAATACAGGCCTGCGTATCCGACAACCGGTGGGTCGAGGCCCATGCTCCGGTAGAGATAACCATAAAACCCACTTTCTTCGCCTCGCTTCAGGGGATTGCCATCATTGTCTCTGTCCTGGCGTTTGTTTTTATCTTTGCCCTGCGCTTTATCCTGCGCCGCAAAGAGACAAGCTACCGCCGCGAGGCCGAGGATGAACTCTTCCACGACAAGATCAATTTCTTCAGCCATGTGGTGCATGAGATAAAGACTCCTCTTACGCTGATAAAGACGCCTCTGCAGAGCGTGATATCAAAGGAGGGCCTTGACGAAGACACCCGCCACGACCTGGAAGTGATGAAGAGCAACACCGACTACCTCTCCATGCTGGTGAACGAGCTGCTGGAGTTCGTAAGGATAGAACGGAGCGGGTATGTGCTCAACAATGAGGATATCGACCTCGTGGAGACCCTGCGCTCGATAGTGTTCAACTATTCCGACACCGCGACCAACCAGAATATCCGCATAAATCTTTCAGTTTCCGAACCGCAGGTCTGGGTGTCTGCCGATGCGCCTGCACTGAACAAGATCCTCAACAATCTGCTCATCAACGCCCTCAAGTTTGCCGAAACGACGATAGCCATATCGCTTTCCGTTACCCGCGACGGCTTCGCCCGTCTTGCGGTGTCGAACGACGGAGAAGTGATACCGGAAGAATTCAGGGAAGACATCTTCAAGCCGTTTGTACAGTATCACAAGGACGGCTCCAGTCTTCACAAAGGCTTCGGCATAGGTCTCCCGCTGGCCCGCTCACTTGCCCGCAAGCACTCCGGCGACCTGGTGCTGGAGTCCGGCCAGGAAAAGACAACATTTGTATTCACGATACCCCGAACTTGCCCCCCCCACCCGGTAACGAATGAGTCCGAAGAGATGTCTGAGGGGAATACGGCCTCCAAGCCCATAATCCTTCTTGTGGACGACAATGCCGAGCTCAGGGACTTCCTTTACCGCAAGCTCAGCGACGAATACACGGTGATGCGCAGCACGGGTGCGGCATCGGCCCTGGAGGTGATGAGGGAGAATAACGTGGAGCTGGTGATGACCGACATCACCATGCCGGGAATGGACGGCCTTGAGCTCTGCCGACGCATCCGTTCCGACGTTGAGATTTCGCATGTCACCATCATAATCCTCTCGGCCAGGGCATCGGTAGAGTCGAAGATTCAGGCCATGGAGGCCGGGGCGGACCTCTATCTTGAAAAACCTTTCGACCTGGAGTATCTGCGCAGCAGCATCCGCGGGCTTCTGGAGAGGCGGAAACTGATGCGAGACGCCCTTGTTTCGGGAGTGCCCGATACCGATATTTCGTTGTTCGGCCTTCCGAAGCGCGACGAAGAATTCTTCCGCACTTTCGATTCTTTCATAAAGGAAAACCTCGGCAACTCCGAACTTTCCAATGAAATGATAGCCGACAAACTCTGCATCAGCCAGTCAACCCTTATCCGCAAAATACGCAAGATGCTCAACACCTCGCCGAGCAATTACATACGCACCAAGAGGCTTATGTCGGCTGCCGCCATGCTGAAGAACAGCCATGGCAACAACATAACCGAAATCTGCTATGCCGCCGGTTTCACCAGCGAAAGCTATTTTGCCAAGTGTTTCAAGGAACAATACGGCGTAACCCCCTCGGAATACGCAGCTTCTTAGGGGCTGCCATTTTTTTTGCGTTTTCTGAAAATAATCTTTCGTAGGGTTGTTTTGGGAAAACTCATATTTGCATGGGGATAAATCCCCATAACACTGAAACAATCAAAACTGCGCAGTAATATGACAAAACAAAACAAGAAGGAGTATCAGACTCCGCAAATCACCGAAATCCTTCTCGGTGCTCAGGCTTCGTTGTGTGTCAACGGCAGCCTCGTTCCTCTCACGGAGGAAAGCGATGTATTCGATTGGGAGGATTAATGTTGAACCTGTAAAATGAACAAGACAATGAAAAAATCACTCATTATTGCGGGTTTGGCAGCCGCCGCACTCGCTCTCGTCTCCTGCCAGAAAGCTTCTGAAAACGTCACTGTTTCAGAACAGGAAATCATTTCCGAACCGGTGTTCGGAGAAACAGTATTCACCCTTGAAGCCACCGCCCCGGTGAAGGATGTTTCCGAACCGGCCCAGGCTCCCGTAAAGACAGCCCTTTCGGGACTTGATGTAACCTGGACTGCCGGCGACCAGATTGTGGTCAACGGTGTAGTCTCAAAGCCCCTCGATGCGGGAAAAATCAAAACTCCCACCAGCGCCGAATTCGAATTCGACGAAGCTCTCACGGCACCCTATGAGGCCGTCTATCCTGCAAGCGCTTACGAGGCCGGATCCTACACTTCCGGCAGTGCCCGCGTAACCCTTCCTTCTACGCAGACATACGTGGCTGGCTCGTTCGACCCTGCCACTGCCGTGATGATAGGCACCGGTACCGACGGCGTGGCCTTCGCCCATGCTCCGGCCTACCTCAAGCTCACCTTCGACAAGGCTGTGAAGAGTGTCAGGGTAATGGCGAATGACGGCACCCGCGTAAGGGGCCGCATGGATGTGGACTTCGGCACCTGTGCAATGGCGGACCACTATGCTTCCAGCAAGAACTACAATACCGTAACCCTCGACTGCGGAGCAGGTGCGGCTGCGGGAAGCCCGGTTATTATCGCCGTTCCTGCAAGAAACTATCCGGAAGGGCTCAATCTCTTTGTGGTCACCACCGACGACAAGTACCAGATTATGCATACCGGAGCCGCCGACCTTTCCACAAAGGCGGGCGTTCTGGCGGAAAAGAGCAGGAGCCTTGCCTCCCTCGACACATACGAAGGCCCCGGCATCTATTGCGAGGAAGACTGGAAATCATTCGTGTGTGCCGACGAATCCAAGTTCACTACCGATTCCTATCAGCAGGAAAATGCCGACGCGTGGAAGGGTGATGACGGAGAAATCAACATCTACAAGGATTTCACCGTCGCAACCAATCTCCTTCGCCATGGAAGCAATATGGCCGAATACGAAAATGCCACCAATAATATCTATTTCCTCGAGACTCTCGACGGAAACGGCCACACCCTCACCCAGAATGCATCCACCGTTCCCCTTGTGGCATGGCTTGGAAGTGCAACCGAAAGCGGCACCGTAAAGAACCTTACACTTGCAGGAAGCTGCAATAATCCCGGCACATGGGGCAACGCCGCTTTTGCCGTGCGCATTTTCCGTGGCGGCACCCTCGAGAATTGCATCAACGAAATCAACACCGTTTATACCGAGACTTCCGCTTCCCACAGCCCCATCTATTTGGCAGGTCTCGCGGTTTCCAACGGAGGCATGATAACCGACTGTACCAACAGGGGCGATATGGATATCACCCTGATAAGTGATGCGAACCGCGCCTTCAATCTCGGAGGCATTGCTTCTGCAAACAGGTATGAAACATCCTGCGGAGACTTTGTCCGCTGCGTGAACGAGGGCGACATCAGTATAGTGAAGAAAGCTGAAGGCGATGGAGTTCAGTGTCTTGTGAACTGTGCCATAGCCGGAGTGTGCGGAATTGTGCTTCTGGGCGAGCCCGGAACGAATTACGAGGGGCACTATTCCCGCTTTGTGCAGTGCAGCAACAGCGGCACCATCAAGTTCTGGGAAGAGAAATCCGGAACCAAGAGCAGTGACCAGCTCGCGGCAGGTATAGGCGGTATCATCGGCATGAGCACAAAATTCAATGCAAACTGTCCTTATGTCGGCGCAAATGACTCCGGTTATTATTTCGTTGTTGACCAGTGCCATAACACCGGAACCATCGACGTGAGTTCCGGCAACAACAAGCAGGCGATGGTCAATGGCATGTCCGGCGCCCGCCAGACCTATGTGGGCGGCCTTGTGGGATTCGCCATGGGCAGCAACAATCCGGCAGCTAAAACCAGCAACACCTACTATGCCGTAATCCGCGGGTACAACAACTCCACCATCAAGCTCGGTTCCGAGATCGGGTGCGAGGCCGCAGGCGGGCTTCTTGGCGGCGGAGGGTTCGTAACGTTCGATTATCTTGGCAATTCCACCACCGTTTTTGAAAAGTCCGACAATCCCGAAAGGACTCCGGCCAAGGTGGGAGGCATATCTCCCATGGTGGGATGGATAGTCAAGCGCTGCATTGCCGTTCCCACCTCTACGGTTACCCTCAAGATGGATGCAAGCGGCCTTTCTGGGCTCACTGTATTCGGCGAGGGAATAGGCGTAACCTCTCAGGCTTCAAAGAATGCAGCAGGAGCTATCACCGGAGCCAACGAGGCACCTCTTATCATTTTTGAGTCTTCCGGATCCAACCACTTCGGTTTTGCCATCAAACACTCCGACGGCACTACCGAAGCGGCTGCATCTCTTGCTTCCGATTACCAGGCCGAATCGAAAGTTTTCTACGGAAAGGCTACCACCAGCGGCACCTACCTTCGCAAGGCTGGCAACCTCCAGTTTGTTGCTTTTGAATAATCTCTAGGATGAAAAGACTCTTGTCAGCAATCCTTGTGCTTGCCGCCCTTTTCCCGGCTCCCCAGGCGGGAGCCAGGAAGGCAAGGCAGGCCGCAGCAAAGAAGCCGGTGGTATCCGTACCAAACCTTTCTTTCAGCCTCTCTTCCGACGGCAGCAGCGGTGTCTTTGCAATTGAGGGAAAAGATGATGAAGCCCTGCGCGGCACCGATTTCTGGCGACTTATCCTCGACGACGGGCTCAAGACCGAAATTCCCGTCCTGTCTTCTCAGCAGAAGGGGAACGTAACCGTGGCAACAGACGGCTCCATAAGGATTGTTTACGAGAGTCTTCTTTCGGAGTGGGGAGAAAGCTACGACGTTCGTTTCGTACTGGACATAGCAGCCGAGGACGGGCTTATAAAGTTTACTCCCACCGTAGAGAACAACACCAAGGGCGTACGCATCAACGAGGTCCAGTGCCCCATGGCTGGATTCTCCTCCCTTTGCGGCCCAAAGGCCGAGGATGCCCTTTATCTGCCCACAGGGCTCGGCCGCAGGGTGGAAAACCCCTGGGCATGGATGGAGGCTTCAACGGCGAAGTACTATCTGCATGACGAGAAGGAGAACACGTTCAACCTTCCCTATCCCCGTTCCACCATGAGCTGGTACGGCATCCAGAGCGGTGACAAGTTCCTCTATCTTGTGCGTCCCGACCGCGACATGCGCTATTGTTTCCTGTCCATCAGGCAGAAGATTCACGCGCAGCCGTCCGAACTCACCCTCGGTTTCAACCACTTCCCCATGGCCCGTCCGGGCGAGAAGATAACCCTTCCCCCGTCCTGCGTCGGCCTTCTCGACGGAGACTGGAGAGCGGCGGCAGACCGGTACCGCTCCTATGCCGAAAAGACTTTCTACAAGGTTCCTGCGAAGGCAGACTGGGTAAAGAACATGACCGGTTGGCAGCGAATTATGTTCCGCACCCAGTTCGGAGAAGACCTTCTTAAGCCTTCCGACCTTCCGGAAGTGTTCCGCATAGGGCAGCGCTACGGCCTTAACACCATCTTTATTTTCGCATGGTGGCTCGAGGGCATGGACCGCGCGTATCCCAAATACGAGGAGCCGTGGCCCGGAGCCTTCAAGGAGCTGAAAGAGAATATCCAGAAGGTGCAGGAAATGGGCGGACATGTAATCCTGGAGTGCAACTGCCATTTCCTCGACCAGAACTCCGAATTCTACAAGGCCTTCGGAGACCAGGTGAAGATAATCGACATCAACGGCAGCGACGTCCGTGCACAGTATTCTTATGCCGGCAGGGGAGAGTTCAGGCTGGTGAACGGAAAGAACCAGTTCCCCCTCATCTGCTCGTGCACGCCTCTGTGGCGAAACCAGGTGCTCTCGCAGCTGCGCTTCATGGGTGATGAGCTGGATGCCCAGTGCGTCTTTGCTGACTGCTATGGCGGCTGCCCCTTCCAGCCATGCTTCAATCCTGCCCACGAGCACGGCAACCGCATTGACGAGGAATGGGCCGGAAAGCGGGCTTTCTGGGAGGCGGCCGAGGCCTATGCCGACGAATCCGGACGCGTGCTGGCGACGGAAGTCGTTTCAGAAGGCGCCGCATGCTACAACCAGTTCATCCACGGCAACGTGAACGCCTCTTTCGCAATCAAGAGCGACGAATTCCCGCAGCTGTTCCGTTATGTCTATCCCGAGGTGATAACCTCCAACCGTGGGGTCCGCTGCTCGGAAGGCCAGTACGACCGGCAGCTCAAGTATGCGATGATGACGGGTATGCGCATGGACGCCGAAGTTTATGTGTGCCGCGCTACCATCGACAAGGATCCCGCCTACGCCGAGTGCGTAAAGTTCTGCACCGATAAGCTTGTCGAGTACGGCGAATACTTCTTCGACGGCCGCTTCACCGTGATAGATTCAAGGGAAAGGCCCAACTATGTGAAGCTCTCCGAGTACTACAATGCCGACCGCAGCAAGGTGCTCCGCATACTCTACAACGCTTCCTACAGGACAAATGCCACTTTCGACGGAGTGCTTCTTCGTCCAGACGAGATGCGCTTCGACATTTTCGACGCTGCTGATTATCGGAAAGACAGAAAGTAATCCATGCAAATGAACATCTTCCGCCAGTCTGTCCTGATGCTGCTCGTATGCCTGTCGTGCGGTTCGTCTTCAGTGCCGCCTTCAGGGAGCGGACGCCGTGCCACGGAACCTGGCAGGCTGATGTACTGCGACTTTGACATTTACCGTCTCGGGGTTTCCGGAAACAACATCACCGTCTCCGAGGCTGCAAATCCCCGCAAGGATGCAGTAAACTCCTCGAAGCGCTGCGGCGTGGCCGTTTCGCAGGGAGCCGCATACGGCGGCGTGGCGCTTACCCTTTCCAGGACCATGGACTTTACCCTTAACGCTCCTGTCATCAAGGCCAAGATCCTCGCTCCGCGCGCCGGAGTGCAGATCTGCTGCCAGATAAAGCGCAAGGCAAACGGCGACGCTCCTGAGTGTCCGCACCTGAACGTTTACGCCACCACGACCAAGGCCGGCGAGTGGGAGGACTATACTTTCGACTTCAGCGGCCAGGCTCCGGTGGACAACTGGTACCAGAAGATAGTTTTCTATTTCGACCCCGGCGGAAACGTTTCCGGCGAAGCCTGGTATTTTGACAGCATCGAGGGCCCCGACGACGACCTCAGCTCCATTTCGCTTTTCCAGCGTCCGTTCAGTCATCCGTATATCGAGGCCGATCCGGCCTATCCATGGCGCAGCGTGTGCATCGCCGCAGGATATGTCTTCGGTCCCGGAGAGACCCCGGACGGCAACTGGTATTACTATGTCCGCGGAAGCAGCGGAAGCATGAGCAGCGGCAGGAGCGAGCACCAGACCATAGGGCTGCTTACCCAGAAGGCCGAAGATTTCGACCCTCTCGGGAAATGGGACGACTACAAGGGCAACCCGGTGATCGACGTGGGAGCCTCCGGTGAATGGGATGACTGGCGCATCCTCGGCCCCGCGCCCTGCGTGATGCCGGACGGAAGCGTGCAGATGTTCTACAAGGGCCGGCCCTACGGCGACAAGAGCAACAAACTCTGCGGCCTGGCGGTAAGCCGCGACTGGTATCGTTTTGAAAAGCAGTCGGACGGCCCCGTCTTCGAGGGCAATCCGGCCTGCGTAATCTTCCATGACGGGAAGTACTACTACTATCAGGGATGCTGGCTGAGAATCTTCACCGACCCAATGAAGATTGGCGAAGCGGAAGTGGTCAAATGTCTCGAAGCGGGAGACGGTCCCGCGAATTTCGACCGTATGTGCGTGTACGGCAACAGGGTGTTCCGCCTCGAAGGGGTGGACAAGTGGATTATGACCTATTACGGCAGTTCTTCGCATATCGATTTCCCCGACCGCGCACACGCCGCCATTTCCGACGACCTGGTGCACTGGACCAAGGTCGATAATGAGAAGCCCCTTTTCACCCGCGGCCCGCACGGTGCCTGGGACCAGGGTGGAATATGGCTGCCCATGATATTCGAGCATAAGGGAAAACTCTATATGTACTATGAAGCATGGGGCCGCGAGGGATTCGTGGCCGACCGTGACAAGGATTATTTCCGCCCGGGCATTTCACAGGTGGGTGCCGCGGTGTGCGATAAAAAAGATTTCATCGAATGGCTGGGCTTGTCCCCAAATGAATGATCTTGCTATGAAAGAAAAAGTTATACCCGTTCTTCTGGCAGGGGCGCTGCTTGCGCTTTCCTGCGGGGAGGACCCTGCACCGACCGACAATACCGATACCGGGGAACAAACGGCTCCGGTTACCCTTCAGCTGAGTTCGGAGGCGGTTACAAGGACCGTTCTCGGCGACGAGGAAGACGGGGTGTACCATGTCTGGTGGACCGACGGCGACCGCATCTGCGTAAACGGAGTCAAGTCTTCCATGCTCATCGGAGCTGGGGAAAAGGCCCTGAGCGGAGAATTCACTGTAGAAGGAGTGAAGCCGCCATATCATGTCGTTTATCCCTCCATACGCTGCGGCTCCATGTCGGAGGATGGCGTTGCGGAAGTGTCCCTTCCGGCAGTACAGGCCTGGGTTCCGGGGTCCTTTGCCAGCGGTGCAGCCATGTTGTACGGCACTTCCAGGCAGGGTGAATTCACTCTCAGAAATCTCTGCGGAGTGGTAAGGATTCCCATTGTCAAGGGAGCTTCTTATGGCGGAAAAATTACTTCCATAACCCTTTCCAGTTCTTCTTCTGCAGCTCCCATAGCCGGCCGCTTCCATCTGAACACCGAAGACGGGGCACTCGATATCGTGGAAGGAGGGGCGACGGTGCTGATGTCCCTTCCCGAAGAGGGGATAGTCCTGGACGAGAGCGAACCGCAGTATTTCCATATCTGCATACCCGGAGGAGAGTATCCCGACGGGTTCAATATCATTCTTGCAAACGAAGAGGGCAGCATGCTCTGTGAATGGACAGGCTCCACGGCGGTGCCCGCCGGAGTAATGGTGACACTGTCGCAGATTGCCTTCAAGCCTTCCAACACCAAGATTATCGACAGTATCGATTCCTGGAACGAATTTGCTGCAGCGGTGAACGAAGGCGACTATGAAAGGTGGGTTGACGAAGATACGGGCGAAGTGAATATCGTGGGAGACATTTCCTATGGAGGTGACCTCACCGCCATCACCACCCTGCCGGCAGGGATGGTGCTCAATGGCAACGGCCATGTCATCAAGAGGGCTGCCGCAACGGAGGCGCTCATCATCCTCGTGGACAGCGGCGCCACTGTGAAAAACCTTACCGTCGGCGGAACCCGCGTGGCGGCAAGTGCCAATGCAGACCGCGGAACCGGGAATCTGGCGGCATACAACAGGGGCCTTATAGAGAACTGTACCAGCGAGATGGACGTGCGGCTCACCGGCGTGAATGCCTCCCTTGTGATAGGAGGCCTCGTTACGGACAATGCCGGGGTTATAAAAGACTCCAAAAACACGGGGGAAATATCCATATCCCTGACTATTTCCGCCAACAGGAACATTTACGGCGGAGGAATCTGCGGCCGCGGTTTCCGTCCGCTCTCGGACGTGCAGTACTGCGGCACCTTCATCAACTGTGAAAACACCGGTTCCATAACCATTCACCGTTCTGCAACGGGCAATTTCTCCATGTGCAGGCTGGCCATAGCCGGAATCGTGGGCTGCCTCGACTACGGGGTTCGGGACGATGCTTTTTCAACCATAAAGGGTTGCACCAACAGCGGAAGCATCACGGTTTGGCAGGACGACAAGCACACCAACGCCAATTACAGTTATTCCGTAGGAGGCATCCTTGGGCGCTGCTGCAAGTACAATCCCTCCACCGACTTCTATTATCTGGTAGGCGGAGCCAATGCAACAGCCCATGACGGCAATTATGTGAAGATTGAAGACTGCCGCAATTCGGGCGCCATCGACGTGAGCATCGCCTCGCAGACATTCAAGCCTACGGATTCCGGTGCCAGGCAGGTGTATGTGGGCGGAATCGCCGGCTGCCTGCAGTCGCAGTGGAGCAACTGGGCAAAGGTTTCCGGCTGCACCAATACGGGATCCATCCGAACGGGCCATTTGGCGGCAACCGATATCACCGGAGGCATCGTTGGCGGCGGAGGATATCTTACCATAGAGAATTGCAGGAGCGAGGTCGCCGTAGGCCTTTCCAAAAACACCCTCTATGCGGCCAAGTACATGGGCCTGTCCGGGGCGGTGCTGGGCCTGGCGCTGCGTGACATGGAAGTAAAGGACTGCGAGGGCACCCTGTTCTTCGACAAGGAAGGCGCAACCGGCTACCGGGGAACCGGCTATGTCGGCGGAGCGGCACGCAACGGCAACATAAAGGAGCATGTGGCCAATGTGGGTTATGCTTCACTTACCCTGAGCGGCACCAATTCTTTCTCCGGAACCATTAACGGCGACCCCGTAACGCTCGCGAACGTGGCCATGGCGGAGAACGAAGGCAAGATTTTCGGAACCATCACCCTCAAATAGAGAAACTATGAGAAGACAGCTTATACTTTCCCTCCTGCTGTTCCTGACATCTGCCGTGGCATATGCGCAGAACATAACTGTGAAAGGTACGGTTACGGACAATGAGGGGCAGCCCCTTCCCGGGGTTGCGGTAATTGACAAGTCAAAGCCCGCCAATGCCGCTCTCACCGACAAGGACGGCAAATACACCATCAGGATTTTCAAGGACGGATTCCTGGAATTCTCCTGCCTGGGGTTCACTACGGTGCTCGAGGGGGTAGATTCCCGCACGGTCATCGACAAGCAGCTGATGCCGGATACTTACGCCCTTGACGATGTCGTGGTAATAGCATACGGCACCGCAAAGAAATCCGACCTTACGGGCGCGGTGGCTACGGTTGACATGAAATCCCTCGAAGACGTACCGGCCACGTCGGTGGAATCGGCCCTTCAGGGCAGAGTGGCCGGAGCGGAGTTCGTATCCTCCACCGGCGAACCCGGAGCTTCGGCATCGGTGCAAATCCGCGGAGCCAGGTCCATCTCGGCCGGAAACGAACCCCTTATAGTGGTGGACGGCGTAGTGGATGCCGTATCCAGCCTCAACGAAATCAATCCGTCGGACATAAAGTCCATTTCAATCCTTAAAGACGTATCTTCCACCTCCCTTTACGGAAGCAGGGGTGCCAACGGCGTTATACTTATCACCACAGACAGCCCCACCGCATCCAATTTCACGGTCAAACTCAAAGCCACGGCCGGGGTCAGCCGCCTTGCGGGAAGTATCGACATAATGAACGCCAGCGAGTTCGCTGAATACTGCAACATGACGCGCTGGTTCGATTCTTCCCTTTCAGGCAAGCCGCAGACGGCCTCCACCTATTATTTCGCTGACCCGTCAAAGCTCGGGGAGGGTACCGACTGGGTGAGGACCATGTCGCGTACGGCCTTCTATCAGGATTATAACCTTTCTATGTCAGGCCGCTCCAAGGTGGTGAAGATAGATTCGAATATAGGCTACAACAACACCGAAGGTATCGTCATCGGTTCGGGCTTCCGCCGCTGGACCGGACGCGTCCTCGTTGAGGCGAGGCCGTTAAAGTGGCTCCAGCTCGGGGCGAGGATGTATTATGCCAACAGGATTTCCGACATAACCACGGCATCCATCACAGGCACCAGCACCACCGCGGCCATCTACCTGAGTCCTCTCCTCGGCATTGAGGATACCTGGAACTCCTACGGTTCGGAAGTCGCTTCCGGCGGTTCCGCTTTCAACAATCCCTACATTGTCGCCAACAACATAACCAACCGCAAGTACATGGCCAACGTGAACATGATGCCTTATCTGCATCTGTACCTTGGTCCCTATACCGAAGTGTTGAGCAAGTTCTCCTACGTCCAGCAGGATGACAAGCGTTTCTATTATTCTCCGTCATCCCTTCCCGTGGCCCAGCGCTACCTTACCGGTGGAACGGCGGTGGCCGAAACCTACAGGAGCCGCATGGCCATTTCCGAGACCACTGCCACCTACAAGCGCACGCTGGCCCGCAATCACAACATCGACCTTCTCGGAGGATTCACATTCGAGAACAGGACCGTGGACTACACCTACACCAGGGGTTCGGGATATATGGACGACAACGTGACCGCCAAGAACATGGGCAGTCTGCTCGACCCGCGAAACTACAGCATCAACGATTACGAAACCATCCGCACCCGGGTTTCGGTTCTGGCCAGGGCCAATTACAATTACAAGAAGAAATACTACATCACCCTTACGGCCAGGGCGGACGGAGCGTCCAACTTCGCTTCGAGCCGCAAATGGGGATTCTTCCCTGCTGCAGCCTTCCGCTGGAACATAAACAAGAACGTGTCCCTTCGCGCGAGCGCGGGACGCAGCGGCAACGATGCCATTTCCACGTATCTGTCGATACCAACTCTCACCGCCGCCCGTACTAACTGGCTGTTCGGGGATTATCAGCCCATAAGCTACTACAACACGCGTCTGGCCAACAGCAACCTCACCTGGGAGACCACCGATTCCTACAACTTTGGCGTCAATGCGTCGTTCCTGCGCGAAAGGATACAGATCGAGGCGGACACATATCATTCCCGCACCAAAGACCTGCTCCTTGCGCAGAAGATAAACCGTGACACCGGTTACGATACCTGGTTCAACAACGTGGGAAGCACTGTAAACACCGGCATCGAGGGGAGCATAACCACCCGGAACATCGTAAAAAAGAATTTCGGATGGAGCACCACCATCACCGTATCGCACAACGTTCAGAAGGTTGAGGATGTGGGACAGGACGGCCTCGTGGGCACGTTCTACAACCCCCGCAACACCACCCAGCCGCTTTACGGCTACAAGAAAGGCTATCCCGTCAACTCACTTTGGGGATACCAGTACGCAGGGGTATGGCACAGCCAGGAGGAGATAGACCGCAACAAAATCACTCACACATACGTATCCGACTCCAATCCGTCCCTGGGAGGCACCCGTTTTGCCGACATCAACAACGACGGCATTCTCGACCAGAACGACCTCATTTTCCAGGGGAGTTCCGACCCGGTGATCTACGGCGGAATCCAGAATGTCTTCAACTGGAAGAACCTCACGTTCAAGGCGTATTTCGCCTATTCGCTCGGCGGAAAGATTTACAATATATGGGAGTTCTGGAACGGCTCGGGCTCAAGGGCCTACAACAAATACCGCTTCATGCTGGATTCCTGGCATCCGGTCCGGAATCCCGATTCCGACATCCCGAGGGCGGGATATGAGGATTTCGTAGGCAGCGACCGCATGATTTATGATGCCTCGTGGTTCCGCCTCAAGGAACTCTCGGTGAACTACCGCATAAAACTCCCTGCAAAGTTCAAATGGGTGAAGAGCGCGGTAATAGGGCTTAGCGCCGAGAATATCTTCCTGCTGAAGAACTACATAGGCTTCGACCCGGATGTCTCTACGGAGTCCGGGGCGAGGAGGATAGACAACGCGTCCTATCCGCGTCCGCGCACTTTTGTGTTTAACATCAACCTGACTTATTGAGGATATGAAAGCAAGACTGATCATAATCCTGGCGGCTGCGCTTGTGTGCTCCTGTTCGCTTGAAGAGGAACTCACCTCATATTCCGTTCAGAAAGAATATTATCGGAATGCAAAGGAGATACAGACAGGCCTTAACGCATGCTATTCGCCGATACGCGAAATATACGCGAACGTGAGTTTCTGGCAGATGACGGAGTGCGCCACCGACCTTATGTACCTCAATGTGCATAATCAGTACAATGCCATCTGCAATGTGACCCCCTCGCGTCCAGGCTGTGCAATCACCATCTGGAGGGCGGGATACCAGGGCGTCTCGAGGGCCAATACCATGCTTGCGGCGATAGCCAGGGCAAAGGCAAGCGGCTGGATTTCCGCTTCCGAGGAAGAAGAGCTGAAAGCGGAGGCCACTGTCCTCAGGGCATTCTTCTACTATGTGCTCACGGCAACCTTCGGAGATATTCCCTTCTATGAGGAGGAAGTGACCGAAGAAAACAGGGAGCGCATATCCACCCTTCCGAGAATGAGCGCCGATGCCACCCGCGATGCCATGATAGAGGAGCTGCGCACCATGATTCTTCCCTCTTCCAGGGGCGGCGGTGAAGCGCTTCCGCTTACCAGAACATACGAAGACGGCACTTCCTACCGTATGGGTGCGGCCGTAGGCCTGTTCCTCGGCGGCAGAATGGCGCTTTGGAACCACCGCTGGCAGGATGCCGTGGATTTCTTCTCCTCCCTTGAGGACATCTATGGCGAACTCTCGAAATATCCCCTTACGGATGTTCCGTTCAGCCGTAAATACACTCCCGAGTCCATCTGGGAGGTGTCGCAGACATACGAACCCTACGGACTGCAGATTGTGGCTGCGATAGCTCCCTGGTCGATGCCTGTGAGGCGCATGGTGTATTCCGACGACGAAGAGGCCGTTACCGACTCCACTCACTGCTTCTACAACGGGATAGCCATCCCGGAACTCGGTAAGGAATCGCATATATTCACCTGCGCACGTCCTACCGCCTACGTTTACCAGAATCTGCTTCCCTACAGTTCCCCCGACCTCAGGACGGGAGAGTATTCCAACGGAAGCAACACTCCCCGCGGCGGCAGCGGAACCCTTGCCTGGAGATGGAGCGGTTATGATCCCACTACTCCCGAGCAGAGCTGGACACCTGCAGCCCGCAGCGTTTACTGGTTCACCGCCGTCGGGAAGGCGAGCGCCTGCCCGTGGCTCGGGAACAAGTTCTGGTGCTACGACATGAAATATACCAGGGATTACAACAATTACAAAGTGTTCCGCTACGCTTCTGCCCTGCTCGGCCTCTCCGAGGCATGGCTGGAGCTCGGCGACATGTCCCGCAGCGTTCAATATCTCAACAAGACCCGCCGCCGCGCAGGCCTGTCGGACCTTTCGCTTACGGACGTGGGAGGGGAAAAGGAAAGGCTCATGGAGGAAATCCGATGCGAGTGCGCAAAGGAACTCTTCGGAGAATTCCAGCGCAAGTTCGACCTGGTGCGATGGGGAATCTGGTACGAACGTACCACCCAGTACAACACCGCTTCGAACCTCGTGGCAAACATCCGTCCATGCCATCGCTACTGGCCCATCCCGTCCGACCAGGTAGCGGCCTCAGGCGGTGCCCTGGACAATAAGGAATATGGAGAATAAGAAGATGAAACGCATTATAATACTAATATTCGCATCCTGTCTGGCGCTCTGCTGCAACAAGCCTTTCCAGACATCGATAGACCTCGGTGTAAACGATACCCGCATCAATATCCCCTGGTCCAGCGCACAGTCTTCCTTCGACTTCACCTTCCCGGTCTATTCCTCCGGAAGCTGGACGGCCGAAATAGTTGCCGGGGGCGACTGGCTCAGCATTTCAGGGGCGTCCGGATCGGGAACCGGATACATTTACTGCACCAGCCATCCCAATCTAACCGGCGTGCCCAGGGCGGTTATCATGGAGGTGAAAGGCGGAGGCAAGGTGATACCGGTATATATAGTGATATCTTCACAGGACCTCGCGGCCTCGGAACTGGAGGACGCCGACCTTGACAATTATCTCATCTGAGACGGCCATGAAACGATTCATACCTTTTGTTTGCATCCTGTCCTGCCTGTTTTCCTGCGTGAAAGAGGCGGAGCGCTCCGAAGTCGTCGAACTTGGATGCGCCATACCCGAAGTCACCGTGAACGCTTCGGCCGGAACATATACATTTGAAATCCTGTGCGGAGACTCCTTCGAGGCCACCATTTCCGAAGGCGCCGGCTGGGCGAGAATCTCCGGGGTCTCCTCCGGAAGCCTTTCCGGGGAAGGAGACGGAGCCGTTGTCATAGACTACGACGCCAATACTTCCGAAGAGCGCAAGGCTACGGTGCTGGTAACCTCCGGCCGCCGCTCGCTGACACTTACCCTCATTCAGGAAAACGCCTCCGGGCAGGAGTTCTATTTCCCCCAGCACAATATGCTGATAGGCTTTGAAGGAGGAGTGTTCTCCATTCCCTTCACAAGCTCCGTGAAGGCTTCCGATATTTCCTATTCCGTTGAATATGAAGACGGAGACGGCTGGATAGAGGAGCCGGTTCCCGGCGTTGCAGCTGACGGGCTGATGTGGTTCAGCGCCCTTGAGAATATGCAGCCCGAGCGCCGCGGAGCCATTATAACCCTTTCCGCCCCGGACAAGGTGGGACGCCTCATGACAGCCCGCCTTTACGTATCCCAGAAGGCCGGAGGCGAGGAAGAAACCATTCCGGTGAGCGTTTTGCAGGTGAAGAACCTTACTCTGGACGACCTTGACGGCGAGAACCGCATCCGTAAGAATTATGTTGTCAGGGGGAGGGTCATAAACGACGACTCCGAGGGCAACGGCGGGCCTTGCCGCAACATATCCATCATAACCCAGGACAGGACCATGTCTTCGCGCACCGTTTACCTTCAGAGCGAGGAACCTGACGCCGGCGGCCAGTACCATGGCATAAAGATCGTATTCAAGACTCCGGAAGACAACTCGGCAAGCCGTTACGACCTGCTGGAAATCAATCTGAAGGGCCTTTTGTATTCCGCTTCAGGGCAGGCCGGCACCGGCGTTCCTCCCCATGTGACCATTTCGGATGCCGGGGTTGTGAATATCGTCTCCTGCAGCGGCGGTACAAAGGAAGACCTTCCGGTGATAAAGAGGACGATAAACACCCTGTGCGAGGACGACGTCAATACTTTCGTGACCCTTGCTTCCTGTGAGATTCCGGTCCGCAAGGGGCCCTTCTGCCCTGTGGACCTGCGCTACCGCAACATAGTGAACAAATATCCCATGGTAATCCGCGACGCGTCCGGAAGCATAATGTATATGGTGAGCAATACCGACTGTGCATGGGCGCGTGACGGCAAGGGGATGCCACAGGGTTCGGGAGACATAAGCGGCATCATCGTGCACGAGCGCTGCGACAATTTTGAGTGGGATTCGGCAAAAGCGCGCGAGAGCACCCTGCTCGGCGACTATTTCACCGATGAAGGATATATCGGAAAGTATCAGATCCGTCCGGTGACCAAGGACGAGATAGCCATAGAAGAAGACCTTTCCACCGGCCTTTCCAAACTGGTCTCGGAGTGGAGATACTGCAACTCCCTGTATCCCGACCAGCTGGTTCTCACGGCCCGTAACGACACCATCTTCCCCTCCTGGCCGGCAGTTCCCGACCCGCTCGCCTCAGAAGAGGTCAACGGTTATCTCATCTATTCCAAGGGAAAGATAAGCACCGGTCAGGACTGGACACACCTGGGCCCAGTCTCCGGCGGCGTCATCACTGACATTCCCGGCACCAACGGCGTCTTCGATGCTCTCGGAAGGTCCATTCACTGGAATCCTCTCAGTTACTGCAACCTCTGCGGAATCATCCAGGGACAGAACGGCTCTTCGTGGCACGGAGGCACCTGGTACAGCGGCGACCATGCCAACCCCAAACTCGAAGAACATTACTGGGAGATAGGTTTCTCGACGAAAGGACTCAGTGCGTCGATGGCTCCGCTTTCCGTCACCCTTGGCGTCAGCAACGCTTACGGGGACGATAACGGCGCTCCCCGCTACTGGATGCTTTCATGGTCGGACGACAAGACCTCCTGGCATCCCGTCACGGCTTCCTCTTACGCCTCCGAGGCATGGACGGACGATACCGCCAAGGGAGAGGACTACACCTACACCATTCCGGATTTCCCGATCATTTCTTCCCAAAGGCAGTACAATCTGCCCGGAAACAAATACATAAGCATAAATCTCCCTTCGTCCGCCGATGTGTGGGGCAAGGAGATGATATGGATCCGGCTCTATCCGGCCAAGGATAAATCCGGATACAATGGTGCAGGCGCGGTGTCGTATGACGATGCCCCCATCAGTAACAACCGCCGCTCCTGCCTCAATTATGTGGGAATACGCTGCCAGAAATAATAAACTATCAATATAAAAAATGAAAAAAGTACTCTTACCGCTTGTTTTGTTGATGATGGCCTCTTCTCTTCCCTCATTTGCACAGGGAGTGAGGGCCTATGAAGGGAAAATAACGATGCCGACGTATCTGCTCGATCCTGCCGAGAAGGCGCCTATCTTCGAGCGGGACTGGTCCTACCAGAGGGCAAAGAGAAGCGTGTATCCTTATCCGCTGAACGACAATATGACCCGCAACCGTGAGGATGTCACCTACGATTGCATATATATGGAGAACGAGTATATCGAGCTCTGCATCCTTCCGGAGATCGGCGGCCGTCTTCTGTACGCGGTTGACAAGACGAACGGCTACGACATCTTCTACCACAACCACGTGGTGAAGCCGGCGAACGTCGGCATGACGGGCGCCTGGATTTCCGGTGGAGTGGAGTGGAACGTGTTCCACCACCACCGCCAGACGAGCCACATCCCGTGCGACTGGCGCATCGTGGAGAATGCAGACGGTTCGAAGACTGTGTGGGTAGGGGAGACCGAGTACCGCCACCGTATGCAGTGGGCTATCGGCGTGACCCTCTATCCAGGAAAGAGCTACATGGAGGTGAGCGGACGCCTGATGAACGGCACCCAGAACAACAACTCCATGCTGTTCTGGGCCAATGTCTCCACGCATGTGGACGAGAACTACCAGATCATCTTCCCGCAGCAGACCGAATTCGTCACCTTCCACTGCAAGAACTGGTTCGCCCACTGGCCCGTAACCCATGAGAAGTACAACAACATGGACTTCTACGAGGACGGCATCGATGCATCATGGTGGAAGAACCACTACATGTCCAACTCCATGTTCGTATATGACCAGAAAGCCGACTTCGTGGCGGGTTACGACCACGGCCGTCACGCTGGTACGATGCTCACCGGCAACCATAACATCATAAAGGGCGGCAAGTTCTGGCTCTGGGGTCCCAACAGCGAATGGGACACCAAGATCCTCACCGACACCTCCGGCCACTACATCGAGCTCATGGTGGGCGCCTACAGCGACAACCAGCCCGACTACAACTGGAACTTCCCTTACGAGACCAAGACTTTCAGCCAGTACTGGTACGGCATCCGTGACATGGAAGGCGTAAAGGCGGGCAACCGTCACGCCGCCATCAACATGGAGGTGAAGTCCCCCGGGCAGGTGCTCATAGGCGCCAACGCCACTGAGAAGATGTCCAAGGTTACCCTTCGCCTGAGCAGCGGCGGCAAGGTTCTCCACGAGCGCAGCTCCTCCATCGACCCGGCCCGTCCGATTGTCGAGACCGTGGCAGTCGATCCCGCCCTCGCCGAATCCGACCTTACCCTCGAACTCTTCGATGCCCGCGGCGTCAAGATGCTCTCCTATACCCCAGTGGTGAAGGACCCGTCATCCCCTCTTCCTCCGATTGTGGACCGCCCGAAGAAACCCTCGGATATAGCGAACACGGAGGAGTGCTTCCTGGTAGGTCTTCGCAACCTTCAGTTCCACAACCCTTTCATCGATCCTACCGATTATTTCCTGGAGGTGCTGCGGCGCGACCCGGGGGACACTCGTGCGAACACTCAGATGGGAGTGTGGTACCGTCTCCGCGGCGAGTATGAGAAGGCTGCGGGTTACCTTCGCACCGCCATCCGCCGTCAGACGCACGACTACACGCGTCCGAAGGATGCGGAGGCGATGTACAACCTCGGTCTTGTCCTGAAGGCGCAGGGAAAGACGGATGCCGCGCTGGATACTCTCTACCGTGCGACGTGGAACTATACGTACAACTCCGGGGCGAACACCCAGCTGGCCCAGATCTACGCCCAGCAGGGGAACTGGGAGATGGCACTCGACCGTCTCGACGAGGCCATCGCCTACAACGGGCGCAATTACCAGGCGAAGACATTCAAAGGCAGCATCCTGAAAAAGCTGGGCCGCAGGGCCGAAGCCGACGCCTGCTTCAGGGATGTGCTCCGCGAGGACCCGGTGAATGCCATGGCGCTTCACCAGACTCTGTCCCCGGAAGGCTTCCGCCGCTTCATGCGGGAGCAGCCCGAGAGCTATCTGGAACTTGCCATACTATATCTGCACAACGGATTCAAGGATACGGCGGTATCGCTCCTTAAGGATATCAACACCCGCGTCCAGTGGCCTACGGTCAAGCTCTGGCTCGCCTATCTTACTGGGGACGACTCCCTCTATGCAGAGGGCCTTTCTCTTCCGGTAGGCTACTGCGCCCCGTTCCGTCTCGAGACCATAGATGTTCTGAATGCTGCCAAGGCGGCCTGTCCCGGCAGCGAGAGGCCCTATTACTATATGGGCAACCTCCTGTATAACATCCAGCCCGACAATGCAATGCTCGAATGGGAGAAATGCGTGGAGATGAATCCGCAGGACGACCTTGCCTGGCGCAATCTGGGCTGGGGCAACTGGCTGCATACAAAGGACTATGCCGAGGCGGCGAAATGCTATCTCAAGGCTGTCGAACTGAACCCGCAGCCTCTCTACCTGGAAGAGGGCGACCAGGCCGCCGAGGCGGCCCGCGTCCCGGTGAGGGAACGTTATGAGCTCCTGAAGAGCCATCATGACGTGGCAGTAAAGCGTTACTATCCGCTTGCCCAGGAGGTTGTTCTCGGCACTTTCTGCGGAGATTATGACTACGCCCTCGACCTTCTTGACAAGTGCTACTTCCCCACCCGCGAAGGCGTGGCGAACTTCCACGACAACTTTGTTGACGCCTGCGTACTTGCCGGCATGAAGAAGCTCCGCGAAGGGGATGCTGAAGGAGCGATAGCACTGTACAACAAGGCGTTCACCTATCCGGAGAACCATCAGGTGTTCCTTGTGGACGAGCGGGCGACGCACGATTCGCAGATCAACTACGAGCTCGGCCTTGCATACGAAAAACTCGGCGACAGGGACAGCGCCCGCAAGTACTTCGAACTTTCCGCGAACCAGGATTACAAGCTCAAGGGAAGCAAGAACTGGCGCTACTACTCCGCAATGGCTATGAAGAAACTCGGCCGCAAGGCTGAGGCGAGGGAAATCCTCCGCAAGATGGTAAGGGAAGGCAAGGACGGCATCATCAAGGAATACATCAATTTCTACGGCGCTGAAGGTACTACCGGAGTCACCGTGGACGGCAAGAATGCCGCGGCATACTATACCCGCGCCCTCGGTGAACTCGGCCTCGGCCACAAGCTTCGCGCCCGCAGGTATCTTAAGAAGGTTGTCGCCCTCGATTATGACAATCTCTGGGCAAATGAACTTCTAAAAAAGTAAGGCATGAAAAGGAATATCGGAATCATAATTGCGCTTAGTGCGCTTACGGCGTGCTCCTCCGGACAAGATTTCGCCGGTCTGGACAAGGGAGACGTCAGGCTCTCATGGGATGAATCATCCTTTGAGGAATTCACTTCTACCGAAGTTACGGGTGCTCCATACACGGATGAGCCCGACCTTTACTATCCGAGGATAAAGAAAATTTCCGACGGGAGCCTTCTGTTCTGCTTCGAAAACCACCATTACGGCTGGGACATCTATCTGAAGAAGAGCACCGACGGCGGCCGCACATGGAGCCCTGCAAGGCTTCTGCGCCATTCCCATCCTGCGGTATCCACCGTGGGAGAGGACCTCAAGGTCTTTGTGAACCCCGATTTCTACCAGCTCTCGTCCGGCCGCATCCTCATGGCCTGGCAATGGAGGTACAAGGCCGGATACAACGACCTTCCCAATACCAACGAGAACTGCGGTATCGAAATGATAGTGAGCGACGACTGCGGGCAGACCTGGAGCGAACCCCGCGAGGTTTACCGCGGCCGCTGCTGGGAGCCGGCTTTCCTGGAACTGCCGTCGGGCGAGATACAGATGTATCTTACCGATTCTCAGGAAATCCGTAACCAAGGCTCCTACGCCTGCACTTCGGTCATCCGCTCTTTCGACGGAGGACTCACATGGCAGGGGAAGGATATGGCCCTCTGGACCGATACTGAACCTATCAGCCGCACCAAGTGGCACGAACGCGGCATGGACGGCATGCCTACGGCAGTGCTTCTCGATGACGGCAAGGGAATAGTGGTTCCGCTTGAGACATGGAGCGGGAGAGATGTCTATGATATCTCCCCGATAGTGGTCCGCACCACCATGGAAGAGAACTGGCATGTGGACGGAGCCGCCATCCGCGAGAACGGAGGCCCGGCATATCCCAAAAAGAAGCAGGTCAACAAGGAACTCAAGGCTTTCGGGCCCTACAGCTGCAAACTCTCTACCGGTGAGATGGTAATCCTTACCAACGGCAGGTACGGCAGCACCTATGGGGTCTTCGCGGCCGTGGGCGACAGGACCGGCGACAATTTCGGCGTAGTTTCCACAGCATTCCCCGTCCCCGGTGCCTACTGGGGTTCCATCGACTGCCTCAGCGAGAACGAACTACTTGCCACGGCGACGCTCCGTTACCGCGACCAGGACGGCAAGGAACGCGGCAAAGTGCTTGTCCGCAGGGCCTGGGTCAATCGCAGCCGCGTCATCTCACGCGGAGAGCTGGCCATGCAGGATCTCCGTGCCTTCAAGCCGGATGGTCTCTGGATGCTCGGCGGTACTGCCGGAACCAAGGCTTATGCCGACTTCGGATGGACTCCCGACGCTTTCCAGTTCGCTTCTTATGTCTTTTCCCAGAGCATAGTTTCTTACAGCCCCGAAAACTCCGACGCGCTCCAGATACTCCTTGCGCGCAAAGGTAAGGGGACCTGGAAGATAACCGTAAATGCCGCAGGAGACTATACCGTTTACCGTGAAGACGGATTCTCCTGGGAGCCGCTCGTCTGGGAATACGGAAAAGCGGAAGTGTCCCTGCAAGGAACGCTCAACGACCCCTCCGACACAGACCTTGGCTACAGCGCAAAAGTGTCCCTGCCCTGGGATCTGCTCGGCGGAAAGCCCTCACGCGGCGAGAAGCTCAAGGTTCACCTGAGGCGCATATGCAAGAAGGCCCACAAAGTGAAATCGGGCATCATTTTGGAAGACATGGAAGGCGAAAGCCGCGACTATCCGGCTGAATGGATGTCCGTAACGCTCAAATAATGAGAAAGATCCTCCTCTGTGCCCTTTGCCTTCTGTCCGGAATCGCACTTTCCGGGCAGAAAGTCCATATCCACGGAATAGAAGAACTCAACTGCGATTTCGGGGTGGATTCCCATCTCCGTGAAAACAGGTATAGACTCGAACCGGACTACCGCACCATAGTGGAACTCGGGGAAGCTGAGCTCGGGCACAGGAACCTGCATTATCCTCGCATCAAGAAACTCTCCGACGGCACCTACATCCTCTTTTACCAGAGTTCCAGAATCGGTGTGCACTGCTATTGCGCCCTGTCTAAAGACGGAATCAACTGGACGAAAGGCGGGCGGGTCTTCGAGGCCAAAAAAATCATCAACTCCGGGGGAGAGCCCGATACGAGGGCCTATTCCACGGCCGATGCTGTTGTGCTTGATAACGGCGACATCCTGGCATTTGCGTCGTACCGCGCCGTAAAGGGATACAAACGTTTCCCACAGGATGACGGCCTCAGCATGAGGCGCAGTACCGACGGCGGCAGAACTTGGGGGGAGGTGACCGACATATACACCAGCATCACATGGGAACCCTATGCCATGCAGCTGCCATCCGGAGAAGTGCAGGTGTATTTCACCGACTCCGACCACGACTGGCTGCCGGCTTCATCGGGCGTCACTATGTTGAGGTCCCTCGACCGCGGCCGCAGCTGGACCACCCATTGTCAGGTAATACGCCAGTACAGGGCTACGGCAAAACGGGCCGACGGGAAACCAGGCACGCGCAAGGTCTGGACGGATCAGATGCCCTCCGCAGTGCTTCTTGGCGACGGGCGCACCATCCTTGCGGCAGTCGAATCGCAGGATTCCACCAACCATTTCACAATCACTCTCGTTTCGGACGACACCAACTGGACGGAAACCCTTACCGGAGACAAGACAGGACCTGCCGACAGGCTCGACAATTTCCGTTCCGGAGGTGGCCCGTACCTGGCGCATTTCCCTTCCGGGGAAACGGCCCTTTCGTTCCAGGGAAAATACTTCAACATCAAGCTCGGCAAGAGCGATTTCATAAGCATCAGGAATGCCTATGCCTTCCAGCCTTTCGGCCGAAGGCACAGCCTCTGGGGAAGCATGACGACCATAGACTCCCACACCCTCTATGCCACCGCACCTAGCCTGAGCCAGGATGAAAGGAGCGGTACGATAATGCTCGGGAAGATGCGTCTCAACCACAGGGTGGATGCCCCGTATGCCCATATCCGCCCCGACGGCAACAACATAGAATGGGGCGCCATCACCGATGCTCTATTCCTCGGAAGCGAGTCACCGGCGCAATGCAGCATGCGTTTCGCCTATGACGAGCAGTATCTCTACATGCTTGTGGAGTACCTCGACGAAGACCTTATCCCCAGGGACAACATCCGGCTCCTTTTCAGCAACGGGCAGAATGGAAACGGCATCTTCGAGACCCGCCTCCGCTGCGGCTTCGACGGCCGCGTGAAAGCCGGCTCCGAGGTCTTGTCTTCCGTTATCAGGGAAGACGGGGTCGGGTACGTGGCGGAACTTGCCATCCCCCGCGCGGAACTGCCTTTCATTCAGGATCGCGTTTTCCTCTACGCGGAAATCCGCAAGCCGGGAATCGTTGACGCCTTTACCGAAGTCGGAGAGAAACAATATGAAAGATGGATGCCTATACGCATCGTAGAATAAACGTATGAAAGGTCTTTTGTTCCCGCTTTCCCTGCTGTGTGCCGTAACGCTTTCGGCGCAGACCCATATCCATTCCTTTTCGGAAATCGGAGCACGGGCAGGCGATCCGGCCGTATGCGACGCTTCGAGGAGTTCGCTCGAAAAAGACTACCGTACATCGGTGGTGCTGGGCGAGGAGACCCTCGGCCAGCAGATGCTCGACTACGGCCGGGTAAAAAAGCTTCGCGACGGCTCGTATATCCTTTTCTACCAGCCCTTAAAGCATGGTTACCATATCTACTGCTCGCTGAGCAGCGACTGTATCCACTGGACGCGCGGGCAGCGTGTCTTCGAGGGCGGAAAGTTCAAAAACGGCGACGGAGAGGAGGATGACCATAAATATGCTACCGCCGACGCGGTGCAGCTTGAAAACGGGGATATCCTCTGCTTCTGCATCTTCCATTCGCAGAAGCATTACGGCAAGCATCTCGGCGAATTCGGCCTGAGCATGAAACGCAGCAGCGACGGCGGCCGCACATGGGGCCCCGAGCAGGTGCTTCACACTTCGGTTGACTGGGAGCCCTATCCCATGGTGCTTCCGGACGGCGAGATACTGGTGTTCTTCACTGATTCCGACTGGGACTGGGATCCCAATTCTTCTGGTTGCAGCCTGCTTCGCAGTAAGGACGGAGGATACACCTGGACCCTTCAGCAGCAGGCCATAAGGCAGGTCCGCGGAAAGGCTGTCGCAGCCCAGCGCTCTGTAGGAACTCCCCGCCTCAAGCCCGATTCCACCCGTACCGTGTTCACCGACCAGATGCCGGTAGTAAGGATACTCCGCGGAACCGAAACAGCCATGGCGGTAACTGAAACGGAAACCCCCGACCATCAATTGTCGGTTTCCCTTGCCTGGGAGGATTACCGCTGGCCTGTCACCCTCACCGGAGAAATGGCCGGTCCCAGCAAAAGGGTAAAGTCCGCTTTCGAAGGTTCCGGACCCTATCTGGTTCAGTTCCCCTCGGGAGAGACGGTCGTCTCTTATGGCTTCGCAGGGGATTTTGCGGTTCGTCTTGGCGGCAGCACCGGAGAGGACATTCCGTCCGCAGCACCGCTCTTCCCCTTCGGTTTCAGGACTTCCAGATGGGGAAGCCTTGAGATAGTGGGTCCCACGACCCTTGCCGCCGTCACCACCTGGCTCTACCGTGGCAGCAATGTCGAACGCGGCAAACTGATGCTCACCCAGATGCATCTTAACCGCAGCGTGGAAGCTCCTTCCATGCCGGTCAAGGCGGACGGCAAGAACGATGAATGGGAGGGCGTCCGGCAGGTGCTTTTCCTCGGCAGCGACACCCCGGCCCAGTGCTGCCTCCGCTTTGCCCATGATGCGGGGAAGGTGTACGTGCTGGCGGAATGCCTCGACGAGGAGCTTTCCAGCGGGGACGGACTCACCCTTATGTTCAGCGACGGCAGCAGCAAGGGGAGCATACGCATGGCTTTTGCCGACGTTTCCGGCAAAGCCAGGATAATCCCTTCACCCGGCTGCAAGGGTGCGGCCTACACTTCCAGGAAGGAAGGCTACATCGCAGAATTTGCAATAGACAAGACCTCGCTGCCTGTTTCTTCCGACGGCAGGCTCTACTTCAATGCCGTTCTTTATAAGGGCGATGTCACCGATACTTTCGACGGCATCGGAGCCACGGAAGTGAATAAATGGATACCAATAGTGTTAAAATAGGATGGATATGAAAAAAATACTGTTCTGCCTCGTATGTATGTTGGGGATAAGTCTCTGCTCCTGTGCAAAGCCGGATGCTTCCGGCAGTGAACCCGAGGAGCAGGAACAGGGAAGCGACACTCCGGATACTCCCGGGCCCGACGATCCCGACAATCCCGGGCCCGACGATCCTTCGGGTCCCGAAAACCCCGATGACCCGGGAGAGGAAGAGGGCGGCCTTGCATTCGGGATAGACCCGCTGGGCACCTACGCCCCGGTGCGTATCCTCTTTATCGGCAACAGCCATACCCTCGACTCCACTGACCTGCTACCGCTTATGCTCAATGGCGAAGGCGTACGCAACATCGAGTTCACCAGGGTGTATCACGGCGGTTATTATATCGTAGGATACAATGCCAACTACGACAATCCTTCAATCTGTTCCATTACCACATGGCAGCCCGGGCAGGATATCTGGCGCGGCAATTTCAACCTCACGCACTCTCTTCGCGAAGCCGTGGAGGACGCTCCCTACGATATTGTGGTGATTCAGGAATACACCGGAAACTCGCACTGCTGGAAATGGGATGACACCGAGCGTGACGCCATCCGCGCCCTGTGCGACAAGATTCTCGAAGCCAATCCCAATGCGGAACTGGTATATTTCCTTTCGCACTGTCATGCATCTTCATATAGCATCTGCGCCAATAATTTCGGCGGAAGCCACGTCAGGCAGTTCGAAACCTGCGTCTCCGAAAACGCGGCGCATGTAATGGATCCCGAAGAAGGATTCCCCTTTGGGAAGATTATCTCCACAGGAGCCCTCATAGAGAATCTGCGCACCTCCGCCCTCGATCCGGGAGACGGCACCGACATGCTTCGCGGAGACGGCTGCCACCTCGACTACGGCCTAAGCCGCGTGGCTGCGTCATTGCTTTTCTGGAAAACCATCATCGAGCCTTGCACAGGCATCAAGGCGAAAGATGTCAAATTCAGGATCAGCGAGTATCAGCCTGGATTTGTCAGGCGCCGCACGCCCATCACCGATGCCAACTGGGATCTGGTCAATGCCGCGGTGGACGCAGCCTTCGAACATCCCCTCGAAATCACCGACATGTCGGCTTACACGGCAGATACCAGGCACGAGAACGTGCCGGGAAGCTTCCGTTTCGACGGCCCCGGAGTAGATATCATACCGGTGAGGTTCCCGGTGGAATTCCCGGTTACGTACGCATACAACACGAGCACTACCCAGGGCTACTGGAACGGGTACGCCCTCTGGCAGTCTGCCCAGCCGCAGGCTTTTGCGAGATGGGTCCCCGTTTCGTTCCCGGTGGACGGGCTTATGTATAACCGCACGTTTGCCAATTCAAAGGACAGCAACATCTCTTCTGTGGCTCTCGATGCGGTGTGGACGGGTGACTATTTCGAATTCACCATTCCGGTGAAGAACTTCCGCGCCGGAACCACCGTGCGTGTTGACGCCCCGTTCTACACCCGCCAGGGGCCGTGCTTCTGGTATCTTGACTACGAAGACGGCGGTGAGTGGCGCTGCTCCCATTCCCAGATTCCTACCTGGGACGGAGCTTTCGAAAGGGACGCTACGTTTGCAATAGCTCATGGAAAAACCCGTATAACACAGGATGTTACATTCGAAAACGGAATATCCGAAGGGTATCTTCGCTTCCGCTTCCGCTGCGCCGACGGCAGCATCCAGGCTACCGCAGACGGAGCCGTGCAGAGGGAGACCCCGAATATAGCCGGCGGAGAGTTCTCATCCGTTTTCTATTTCTGGGGCGACCCCGGCAAGGTAAGCTTTTCGATAGTCGAATAGTATGAGGAAAGGGCTTGCGCTGATACTGTTTCCGTTTTGTCTGCTGCTCTTTTCGTGCGGAAGGCATGAGGCTCCCTCTTCCGGAACTCCTTCGGGAATCACACCCTGCAATCTTCTCAACCAGGGTGAGTCTGCGGATTTGTATCACGACACCTCGGCGTCGGTCCTTACCTTCATCGGCGGCAGCTGGACCCTTGTGGGGAAGGATGCCACGCAGATGGACATGCCCATCTATCCCCGTTTCATAAAGACTACGGACGGCAGGTACCTTATGTTCTTCCATGCCGGAACAGCGGAGTCATGGGCGGGAACCTACTGCGCCCTCGCCGAAAGCCGCGACCTCAGGAACTGGACTTTCGTACGCCAGATTTTCCCTATCCAGCGCAATGTCCAGGGACATTACGACAATGTAATAACCCGCTATTATGCCGGTGCCCATCCCGTGCGGCTTGCGGACGGCAGGCTGATGGTGGTGGCTTCTTACCGCGGATCGGAGGACATGAGACACAGACTCCTTGACAACGGTCTCGCCCTGAAGTTCAGTTCCGACGAAGGTGCTACCTGGTCGCAGGAGATCCGCATCAATGTGGGCACCAACTGGGAGCCGCGTCCGCTGCTGCTTCCTTCGGGGAGGGTGGTAATCTATTATACCGACTCATGTCCTTTCATCGAAGGGGTATGGAGCAGTGCGATAGTAAGCTCCGGGGTGTCTTATATCTATTCCGACGACAACGGGAAGACCTGGCTGCCGGAAGATCCCCTTGGCGATCATATTCATGCGTTCCGCCAGCTGCGCGATTCCAAAGGCGTGCAGAGAGTCTATACCGACCAGATGCCGGGAGTGATCTGCCTTCGCGGAACCGACAGGCTCGTAGGGACAGGGGAGGCGAATCTTGCGCCATGCACCTCCACTACGACCAACTATCATGTAAGCCTTTCGTACAGCGGTCCCGGTTACGACTGGGGCAGCCCCGACTCCGACGGCAACATGCCTGAGGACAGGATCAATGCCGCGTTCAAGGGCGCCGCTCCCACAATAGAGCAGTTCCTGTCGGGCGAAGTGGTTCTGACCTACAATAACAACAATACCTTCTATATGCGCACCGCGGGCGAGGATGCCAGGGTCTTTTCCGAGCAGGAGCGTTTCTTCGGCACCGAAGGCATACAGGGCAGGGGATTCTGGGGCTCCGTGCTCCCGGACGGACACATCCTTGTGGCAGGCGTCGGGGGCTCGGGAGGCGCATCAGGGCTAGGCTATTCGCTCCAGGTAGGCACTTACTATCTCAATCATGACATCTACGCAGCCGGCCATTCAGTGAAGGTGGACGGAAACAATGATGAGTGGCCGGCGACCGGGCAGGCCCTTTTCGTAGGTTCCAGGGACGAGATGCATTCCACGCTCAGGAGCAGTGTCCGCGACGGCCGCATTTATTTCCTTGCCGAAGTTGAGAATCCTTCCTGGGTGTCAGGCAGCTCCGGGGCCTATGTGTCGGTTTATCTGGCTTCTTCCGGTTCTGATGCTTTTGAAGAAGGGGATGTCGCAGTCCGGGTTTCTTCCGATGGTTCGGTGAGGGCGAGCAGCTGGAAAGGCGGATGGCGGAATGCCGGGATCGATGTGTCCTGCAGCGTGAAGGACGGAGACGGGTGGTTCATTGCAGAATTCTCCCTTCCTCTGTCGTCTTGCCCCGTGTTGTCAAGTCCTGTGTTGTCAAGTCCCGAGCCGTCTGCCGGCGCCGGGGCGCCATCCTCTCCGGCCCTGTCTTCAATGAAGATAAATTTCTGTCTTGCCGATGCGGAATCCCTCCAGTCCGTCCGCCCGGTGGCGGGTTCCTCCACCTCCGGCTGGCAGTCCGTACGTTTCTGATTATTCGCGCACTTTCGAACCCGGGTATGAACCGGGTGCATCTTCTGTTTCCCGCCCCCCCTTCCTTTTTTGCGCACCCCGGCCCCTCTCCTGCACCCCGGTCACTCTCTGCGGTCCCTTCCGGGAGCAAAACGCGCCTCTGTGCACCCCGAGCCTTCTCAGCGATCCCTTCCGGGTGCAAAACCACCCTCTGTGCTCCCCGAGCCTTCTCCGTGCACCCTCCGGGGAGCAAAACGGGCCTCCCTGCACCCCGGTCCCTTTCCGCGTACCCTCCGGGGAGCAAAACCACCCGTCTGTGCTCCCCGAACCTTCTCAGCGCACCCTTCCGGGAGCAAACCGGGCCTCCCTGCTCCCCGAGCCTTCTCCGTGCACCCTTCGGGGTGCAAATCGCTCCTTCCTGCACCCCGTTTTCTTTCCGCGTACCCTCCCGGGAGCAAATCGCTCCTTCCTGCACCCCGGTCCCCTTCCGTGCACCCTTCGGGGAGCAAAACGGGCCTCCCTGCACCCCGACCCATTTCTGCGATCCCTTCCGGGTGAAAGACGGGGCTCCCTGCACCCCGGTCCCCTTCCGTGCTCTCTCCCGAGAGCGAACCGCGCCATCTTGCTCACCGTGCCACCTTCATGCACCCTTCGGGGAGCAAACCGCGCCTCCTTGCTCACCGTGCCACCTTCCGTGCACCCTCCGGGGAGCGAAACCACCCGTCTGTGCTCCCCGAGCCTTCTCAGCGATCCCTTCGGGGAGCAAATCGCTCCTTCCTGCACCCCGAGCCTTCTCCGCGCACCCTCCCGGGAGCAAACCGCGCCACCTTGCTCACCGTGCAACCTTCATGCACTCTCCCGGGAGCAAAGCGGGCCTCCCTGCACCCCGTGTCTCCTCCGTGCACCCTCCGGAGTGCAAAACGGGCCTCCTTGCTTACCGTGCCACCTTCGTGCACCCTCCCGGGAACAAACCATCCTATGCCGCAAAAAATCCTCGGTGCCTGAATGGCGGGGGACGCTGCAAATTCCCCGCAAATCATTATATTTGTCCTTCGCATACACTAAAACAGGTAAACTATGGACAAGTATATTTTGGCATTGGATCAGGGAACGAGCTCCTCACGGGCCATCGTTTTCGATCACGAAGGCAATATCTGCAGCGTAGCTCAGAAAGAATTTCCACAGCATTTTCCCCGTCCGGGATGGGTGGAGCATGACCCCAGGGATATCTGGTCCAGCGAGGCGTCCGTAATTGCGGAGGCCATCACCAAAATGGACATAAACGGCCTCAATATAGCTGCCATCGGCATAACCAACCAGAGGGAAACCACCATAGTGTGGGACGCCAAGACAGGCGAGCCGGTCTATAACGCAATCGTCTGGCAGGACCGCCGCACCAGCGACTACTGTGAAAGCATCGCTCTGGAAATGGTTAAGACCATACGCGAAAAGACGGGCCTTATCCTCGACCCGTACTTCTCCGCCACCAAGATCCGCTGGATACTCTGCAATGTCCCCGGCGCCCGGGAGAGGGCAGAAAGGGGCGAACTGCGTTTCGGTACCGTTGACAGCTGGCTGGTATGGAACCTTACCCGCGGCGAAGTGCATGTGACCGATGTCTCAAACGCTTCCCGCACCATGATTTTCAACATCCACACCCTGGAGTGGGACAGAGAGCTGCTCGACTTTTTCGGCATACCGGAGAGCATGCTTCCGAGGGTGGCCGCATCATCGGAGGTCTATGGTCACACCAAGACCACCATCTTCGCCCACGAAGTGCCCATTTCCGGCATCGCAGGCGATCAGCAGGCAGCCCTTTTCGGACAGATGTGCACCGACCCCGGAGACATAAAGAACACCTACGGCACCGGCTGCTTCCTGCTCATGAACACCGGCGAGCGTCCCATCATGAGCAGCAATAATCTCCTTACCACTATAGCCTGGAAAATTGGGGACAAGGTCAGCTACGCCCTCGAAGGCTCCATCTTCGTAGGCGGCAGCGTGGTGCAGTGGTTGCGTGACGGACTCGGCATCATCAAGGCCTCTTCCGAAGTTGAGGCCCTGGCCCTCTCCGTACCCGACAACGGCGGAGTCTATTTCGTGCCGGCGCTCACAGGGCTGGGGGCTCCCTACTGGGATCCGTACGCCAAGGGCACCGTCTGCGGAATCACCCGCGGAACCACTGCGGCCCATATAGCCCGCGCCGCCCTGGAGGGGATTGCATTCCAGACCATGGATATCGCAAGGGCGATGGAGAAGGATGCCGGAGTGCACCTTGGAACCCTTAAGGTGGACGGGGGAGCTTCCCGCAACAACCTGCTTATGCAGTTCCAGTCCGATGTGCTGGGCACCCGGGTAGTCCGTCCGCAGATTACCGAAACCACCGCCGAGGGAGCGGCCTACCTGGCCGGACTGGCAGTGGGGTACTGGAACGGGATAGACGAGATACGCCGCTACTGGAAGGCCGAGGCGGAGTTCAACCCGCAGGCCTCCCGCGAGGCCGAAAAGGCCGGCTGGGCGGATGCCATGGGGCGCACTCTCTCCGGCAAGGGCAAAAAATGATATTTGACAATAAACTATAATTCTATGGAAATCAGTCTTTTCATGAAATGCGTCTTCGAGTTCCTCGGAACCCTTATCCTGGTTCTCTTCGGAGACGGAGTATGTGCGGCATGCACCCTTAACAAGAGCAAGGCACAGGGAGCCGGCTGGGTGGTGATAACCCTCGGCTGGGGATTCGCCGTAATGGCCGGTGTGTTCGTGGCCGGTCCGTACAGCGGAGCCCATCTGAACCCTGCAGTGAGTCTCGGTCTGGCTCTGGCCGGCCTTTTCCCCTGGGGGGCAGTGATTCCCTACATCTGCGCCCAGATGCTCGGAGGCTTTTTGGGAGCCGTCCTCGTATATGCTTTCTACGCCGACCACTTTGCCGCCACTTCCGACAATCCCGACGGCATGCTCGGTTGCTTCTGCACAATGCCGGCCATAGAGCATAAGACCGTCAACTTCTTCAGCGAATTCATAGCCACCTTCGTGCTGGTGTTCCTTATCATGGCCCTCGGTTCGCGCGGCAACGTAGCCGCTTTTGACGGAGTTCCGGTTGGCCTCGGCGGAGTTGGGGCCTTCCCCGTAACGGCCGTCATTATGGCACTTGGCATGTCGCTCGGCGGCACCACCGGATATGCCATGAACCCTGCTCGCGACCTTTCGCCCCGAATTGCCCATGCAATCCTTCCCATCAGGGGCAAGCGCGACAGCGGCTGGAGCTACAGCTGGATTCCGGCAATAGCACCCCTTTGCGGAGGTGCCTTCGCTGCGGCAGTTTACCTTATCACATACGCCGTAATCTAAATGAAGATAGATCTGCAGCTTTTCCGGGAAATCCTCTCCTTCGACTCCACTTCGGGGTCGGAGGAGGCCCTTGCCGGCTTCCTTGAGGGCCGGCTTCCGGAATGGTTTGCCGCACCGGATTGCCCGGCAGCGGCAGACGTCCCGGCCTCTCCGGAGAATGTGCCCGGTGTTCCGAAGGCCTGCCAGGAATCTCCCGGCTACTCTGCTTCCGCACCTCTTCAAGGCACTCCCGCTATATCCCCGAAGCTGCAGTCCTGGCCGGTTCCTGAAGGCGGCAGAAACCTGCTTTTCTCCTGGGGAACTCCCCGTGTAGTCTTCTGCACTCATCTCGATACGGTTCCGCCATACATTCCTCCTACGTTCTTCCCTTCTACCGAAGCACACTTAATCCGTGATTTTGGAGAAGGGATGAGTGTAGAGATTTTCGGGCGCGGAGCATGCGATGCCAAGGGGCAGATGATTTCCATGCTTGCAGCATGCAAGGAACTGTCCGCCGAGGGGTTCGATGGGTTTGCCCTTCTGCTGGTAAGCGGAGAAGAGACTGGCTCCTGGGGAGCGAAGGCCTTTTCGAAGACCGGTTTCAAGGCGCCGTATCTTATTGTGGGAGAGCCGACTGACAATAAAATGGTGTCGGCCTCCAAAGGCACAAAGGCGTTCGAACTCACATTCCATGGTGAGGCATTCCACAGCGGATACCCACAGTGGGGCCGCAGCGCCGTTGATATCTTCGTGGACTTCGTAAGTGCCCTTCGCAAGGTGGATTTCGGGGAAGATCCGCTCCTTGGCGCCACTACATGGAACATCGGCCGGCTCGTGAGCGACAATCCGCAGAACGTACTGAGCCCGGAGCTGCGTTGCAGGCTATATTTTCGCACCACTTTCCTTTCCGACGGCCGGGTGGAACAGGAGCTGAGGAACCTCGCGGCTGGATGTGCTGAACTGTCCGCAGAGCGTTCATGCGAGGGTCGGGCGCATGGCGGTAGCGGAGCGGACAGTTGCCGCCTGCCTGTAGTTATTTCATCCATCGGAGGAGATTCACCCTCCCGTTATCTGACGCTCCCCCTCTTCGACAGTGCCCCGGTCTCATTCGGTTCCGACGCTCCGCATCTTTCCGGCTTTGAACACAAGGTAATCTGCGGCCCCGGAAGCATAAGGTTTGCCCATCGGGATGATGAACACATCACCCTCTCCGAACTCGAAAAGGCGGCAGAGCAGTACGTGGCCATGTTCAAGACCCTGAACGCCTGACCCTGCCACTGTTCTCAGCCCTGTCATGCGATACCTCCTGAATTCGTGCACCGATCCCTGGTGGAACATGGCCCTCGACGAGTGGATGCTCCACAGCGGCCCTGATGAACCCGTTTTCTGGCTTTGGCGTAATTCCCCGTCGGTAATCATAGGATACAATCAGGTAGCGGAGGCGGAGGTGAATCTGGAGTATCTGCGAGCTCATGGAATAAAGCTTGCCCGCCGGGTTACCGGTGGGGGAGCCGTCTATCACGACCTGCAGAATCTCAACTATTCATTTGCGGGGCCCATCGGCAGTTTTGCCGGTATTTCCCGGGAGCAGAACGCCCCGATTTGCACCCCTGACACCTCTTCGCCTCCCTCCCGGGAGCAGAACACCTCGTTTTGCACCCCGGACCCCTCTTCGCACCACTCTGGGGAGCAGGACACCTCGTTTTGCACCCCGGGCCCCTCTTTGCACCCCTCCGGGGAGCGGGACGCCTCGTTTTGCACCCCGGGCCCCTCTTCGCACCCCTCCGGGGAGCAGGACACCCCTCTTTGCACCCCGGCCCCCTCTTCGCACCCCTCCGGGGAGCAGGATGCCCCGATTTGCACCCCGGACACCTCTGTGCACCCCTCCGGGGAGCAGGACGCCCCGATTTGCACCCCGGGGCTTGATGTTCCGTCCCTGTTTGTACGGGCTCTTCGCGACCTGGGGCTTCCCGCCTCACTAACTGGCCGCAACGACATCTTCGTAGATGGCCGCAAGGTCTCCGGATACGCAAGAAGCTTGTGGAAGAACCGCGAGCTGGTCCATGGTACCCTTATGTACAACGTTGATATAGACACTCTTACGGCCGTGCTCAACGTGGAGGGTTCATCGAAGCTGGCTCTTAAAGGGGTGGCTTCCGTACGCAGTCGCGTCGCAAACGTCCGCGACTATTTCCCGCAGTTTTCCTCGCTTGACGAACTTCAGGCTGCCCTTCAGGAAATACTCTCCCGCAGCCCCGAAGACTCCGATTCGCAATCCTGCGAATTCTTCCTTACAGAAAGCCAGCGTGCCGAAATCGACTCGCTGGCCGGGGCTAAATTTGCCTCGCAAGACTGGATTTACCGTTTTTAGTAACTTGCTAAGACATAGTTATTTACTGAAATCAACCTGCGTGATTTGAGCAGGTTGATTATGATAAATAGCTGAAAACCAGTTGTTTGCAGAAAACGGCCAATCCCACTGAAAACGTCCAATCCCACAAAAACAATCGATCCCACAGAAAACGGCAGCCCTGCAAAAAACAAAACCTGCCGTGCCTTTTGGAGGCCGCTCCTCAGAGCAATCCCTTCTTCAGTAGCAGCATGGCTATCTGCACGGCATTGGTGGCGGCTCCTTTGCGTATGTTGTCGCTCACGCACCAGAAGTTGAAGGCGTTCTCAAGGGTGAAATCGCGCCTGATGCGTCCCACGAACACCTCGTTCCGGCCCCAGGCGTAAATGGGCATGGGATATACGTTGTGGGAAGGGTCGTCCTGTACCACAACTCCGGGTTCCGAGGCCATGAGTTCGCGCACCTGCTCCAGGGTGAACGGCCTCAGCGTCTCCACATTGATGCTCTCCGAATGTCCTCCCTGCACGGGAACCCGCACGGTGGTGGCTGTCACGGCGATGGAAGGATCACGCAGGATTTTCTTGGTTTCGTTAACCATCTTCATCTCCTCTTTGGTGTAGCCGTTTTCGAGGAAAGAGTCGATGTGAGGAAGTACGTTCTGGTCGATGGGGTGGGGATAGACGGCCGGATATGAACCCCAGTGAGGCAGCGCTGTCGCCGGCCGAAGCAAATCGGCCGCGCTGTCCAAAACGCCACCCATGCTGCCCGGAACGTCGCCCGCAACGCCCGCTGCACCCGCACTGTCCGCAACGCCCGCTGCACTCGCGTCACTGCCGCCTCCCGCAACTCCAGCTGCACCCGCGTCACTGCCGGCACCCGCACCGTCCGCAACGCCCGCTGCACCCGCACCGCCAGCTCCGAGCCGGTCGCGTTCGGCGAGGCTGCGCTCGGTATTCATCTGGGCGATGGCCTTATATCCGGTGCCCGTGACGCTCTGGTATGTAGAAACCACTATCCTCTTGATTCCAAATTCTTTATGAATTGGCGCGAGGGGCAGTACCATCTGGATGGTAGAGCAGTTTGGGTTGGCGACAATCCAGTCGTCCGGGCCAAGTACGTCTCCATTGATTTCGGGCACCACCAGTTTCTTTGTGGTATCCATCCTCCAGAACGAGGAGTTGTCCACTACGCGGCATCCCGCTTCTGCAAACTTTGGCGCAAGTTTTTCGGAAACGCTTCCTCCGGCGGAGAAGAGGGCCAGCTGCGGGCGTGCGGCAATGGCATCTTCAGCCGCCACGACCTTCCATTCCCTGCCCCTGAACCTGACCGTGCGTCCCACCGACTTTTCGGAGGCTACGGGCAGAAGCTCGCTTACCGGGAAGTTCTGCTCTTCCAGGAGATCCAACATTCTTGTTCCTACGAGGCCGGTGGCCCCAACGACTGCTACTTTCATTTCAGAATATCATTTAATACGCTTCCTGCGGCCATCCGGGCACCTTCTCCCGGACCCTGTATAACCAGCGGATCGGGATGCAGGGCGCTTCGCAGGATGATTGCATTCTCGGTTCCGAGGATGCGGAAGGCCGGATGGCTGCGGGGAACGTTCCTGACTGCTATGACGGCCCTGTATCCCAGCGGAGAAGAAGGATTGAGCTCCAGCGTGGCGATGAATCTCTGCCGGCACTGCGAATGGGCAGCAGTTTTCTCTGCCGCTTCGAATTCCGGCTCCATCTCTTCCAGATGGCGGTAAAACTCTTCCAGCGGGAGCTTAAACAGGGAGGAAGGAACGGCAGGCACCACTTCCACGTCGCTTTCTTCCAATGGAATTCCGGCTTCGCGGGCAAGGATGAGGAGCTTTCGCAGCGCATCCCGTCCGGCAAGGTCTGTCCTCGGGTCGGTCTCGGTGAGGCCTTCCTCCTGGGCCTTCCGTACCGTCTGAGCGAAACTGCCCGGGTATCTGGCGTAGGAGCTCAGAATCCTGTTGAGGGTGCAGCTCACCACCGCTTCGAGGCTGACTATTTCTTCCCCGGCGTTGGCGCTGGCAGAGAGGCTTCCAAGCATGGGAAGGGCGCTGCCGACAGTGGTCTCGTGACGCACGAAACAACCGTTTTCCGCTGCTGCCGACATTATCGCGGAGTAGTCGGCAAAAGGCACGGAAAGCGCTCTGCGATTGGAAGTTACTATATTGATACCGTCCCTTAGCAGGCCGGTGTATTCTTTCCAGATGGTCTCGCTGTCGGTAAGGTCCACGAAGATGCTCCGGCGAGGAGCCGATGCGCGCACTGCCTCTGCAAAGCCGTTGCCGTCAGGGGTGCCGGCAGCCAGCCTTTGAGCTGCCTCGGCAGGATTGATTCCGTCCGGGTCGATGACATAGGTCCGGCTGTTTGCAAGGCCGGCGATTCGAAGGACCCGTCCGCTTCGGGCGGCAATCCCGTCTGCTCTGCTGCCAAGCAGCTCCACAAAGGCTTTCCCCACTGCTCCGAATCCGGCGATATAGAGGTTCAGTACGCTTTCCGGGGCGTTTTCAAAGAACTCCCGGTGAATGGCGCACAGGGCTGCATTCTCTACGGAAGGCCTTACTTTGAAGCAGATGGCCGTGCTTCCGGCAGAAAGTTCCAACGGCAATATCCCCGCTTTACGCAGGCATCCCCGGAGGCGGAGCGAGGCCGCTTCTTCTTCGAAACTGCCTTCCGCTACGAGCGTTATTGCAGCAAGTTCCCCGCAGGGGGCGCTGGCTACTCCGGCCCAGCCTGCCAGTGATGAGTCTCCCACTACGGTTCCCGGGTGTTCCGGTGCGAATGTATTGAGAATCTGGATGCGTATGCCTTCTTCCATTGCGGGCTTCACGCTGGGCGCATAGAGCACCTTGGCGCCGGAAGATGCCATTTCCAGGGCAGCGCGATAGGACATTGCCGCCACGGTGCGGGCCTGCGGCACGTCTTTCGGATTGGCGGTCATGATTCCCGGTACATCGGTCCATATCTGCAGGCTGTCCGCCCTCAGTGCGGCTGCGAAGATGCTGGCGCTGAGGTCGCTGCCTCCGCGTCCCAGGGTGGTGCGCTTCCCCTCGTAGGTGCTGGCCACGAAACCAGGCGCCACGAAGACGCGCACCTGGGGATGCAGCGCCACCGCCGCGCTTATATTGCTGTAAGTAAGCTCTTTGTTGTCTTTTATTACGAGAATGCGGGAATCCAGCCATTTGGTCATGATGCCGTCGCAGGCAAGTTTTCTGGCTATGATGCGGGTGGAGAAGATTTCTCCGAAGGTGACCATTTCATCGGCGGGGGATGCTGCCATTTCGGCAAAGAGGCCGTGGCATTCGGCCTCGGCGTCGGCCCTTTCGGCCCCCGTGAACAGACGGCGGATAATTTCCAGATGCCGGGTTTTGAGATCGCGGACGCTCCCTGCGAATTCCAGCGAGGCGGCTTCGGGTTCTGCGGTACTTTCGGCTTTCTGCTGTTCTGTCAGTCGCGCTAGCTCCAGAAGGGCGTCCGTGCAGCCTTTTATGGCAGAGCAGACGAGTACCACCCTGTCCTTAGCGGCAGCGGCGCCCACGATATCGAGGACTCTCGAAATATTTGTGGCGTTCGCAACCGACGAACCGCCGAATTTGAGTACCTGCATAATTCTTACAAAGATAGATTATTTTTGCTACATTTGCAGATGTAGAATTCTTAACAATCACATACGATGAAAGACCTAAAAGGAACAAAGACCGAAAAGAATCTGCAGGAAGCCTTCGCAGGTGAGTCCCAGGCCAGGAACAAGTACACCTACTTCGCATCCAAGGCAAAGAAAGAGGGTTACGAGCAGATTGCGGCCATCTTCCTGGAAACGGCAGGGAACGAAAAAGAACATGCCGAACTGTGGTTCAAGTATCTTAACGGAGGCCAGCTTAACGACACCGTCTCCAATCTCGAGGAGGCCGCAGCCGGCGAGAACTTCGAATGGACCGACATGTACGACCGCATGGCCCGCGAAGCCGACGAAGAAGGCTTCAAGGAGATTGCAGCCAAGTTCCGCATGGTTGGCGCAATCGAAAAGCATCATGAGGAGCGCTACCGTAAGCTCGCCCAGAACATCAAGGACGGCGTGGTATTCTCCCGCGACGGCGACTGCATCTGGGTGTGCCGCAACTGCGGTCACGTGGTAATCGGCAAGAAGGCTCCCGAGCTCTGCCCATGCTGCAACCACGCCAAGAGTTTCTTCGAACTCAAGAACGAAAACTATTAAACTGTCCTGAGCGTGTCCCGTAAAGAGCGTCTTCTTCGCGAATACGAGGCGTCCGAAAAACAGCGGAAGTCACCATGGAACGTGGTGGCTTTCGTTCTTTTTGTGGTAATCGCTGTCATAGCAACCATTATAAATCTGTAATTTTTTGCAGATTTCAGAAAAATAGCTATCTTTGCGGTCCGCTTACGGGAAGTGGCGCAGTTGGTAGCGCACGCGTCTGGGGGGCGCGGGGTCGCTGGTTCGAGTCCAGTCTTCCCGACAAAAGCAAAAACAACCGTCAGATTTTCTGGCGGTTGTTTTCGTCTGCAAAACCCTATGTTTTTGCCGACGAAAAGCTCAAAAAAGGGGTTTCGTCTGCAAATCGGGCGGTTTTTGCCGACGAAACTTGCAGCCGACGTCCAGTCCGTGCCTTCGCCCTGCGGCCCCACCCTGCGCTCCCACCCTGTGCCCTCGCCCTGCGGCCCCGTACCTTACCCCCTTCCCTGCAACCCCGCACAGTGCCTCCGCACAGAGCCCCCGCATCATCCCCTATCCGACGAAAGAGAGGGTCGCAACCGATATGCGGACCTTAGAGGCGGCATCGGGACCGAAAACCTCCGCAAGGCCGGCACGGAGGGCCCTCTCGCAGGCGAGAAGAGTGGCCCCCGTGGTGAAAACGTCGTCCACAAGAAGAATATGACTAACGGCCTTCAGTTTCCTGGCATCCGCCACGAAAGCCGATTTTACATTTGCATATCGGTCGCCGCTGTGCAGCCTTGTTTGCGTTTTTGTACGTCGCACTCGTTTGAGGATGCCGGTAAAGACAAGCGGTCCATTTCCGGAAGCGACCTGCGAGACTCCTTCTGCTATTCCGCGGGCTACCACCTCCGCCTGGTTGTATCCGCGCCTCCATCTGCGGGCCCGGTGCAGCGGCACGGGAATCACCGCATCCACATCGGCAAACAGCGGAGAAGCTGCCAGATCCCGCCCGAGCATCCTGGCAAAATGCCGGCCTTCGCCTAAACCTCTCCCGTACTTGAGCCCCATAGGTATATTCTTGTATGGAGAATCGCCACGGTAGAAGAGAAGCGCCGTCGCATAGCCGTAAGGCTGTGTGGCTGGCACGGAGCGGGCCCCGGAAGGCGCGTCCAACTCCGGACACGGGGCCTTGCTCTCCCCCTGCGCCCATCCCAATTCCCTGTCCACCAACGCATTGAAAGCCCGGGCCATGGGGTTGTCGCGCAAGGACGAAAAGAAAGTGCGGGGCAGTCCGGCCTCGCACACAGTGCAGATATGCTCTTCGCTCAGCAGCAGTTGCCGCCCGCATACCACGCATACGCGAGGAAGCACCAGGTCGGCCACAGACCGCCACGCACGCCTCAGCGTGATTCCGGCGATTCTGCCATCCATCAGCAGTCCTCCTTAGCAGGCCATGCCGCCGCAGACGTTCACCACCTGTCCGCTCACATAGGCGGAGAGGTCGCTGGCAAGGAAGAGGGCTACTCCGGCAATGTCTTCTGGAGTGCCTCCGCGTCGCAGGGGAATGGTCTTTACCCACTCGTTCCTCACTGCTTCCGGAAGGGCTGCCGTCATGTCGGTGATGATGAATCCGGGAGCGATGCAGTTGGCGCGGATTCCGCGGGGACCGAGTTCCTTGGCAATGCTCTTGTGCAGGGCTATCATGCCGCCTTTCGATGCCGCATAGTTGGCCTGGCCTGCATTCCCGTGGAGCCCTACAACCGATGCCATGCCGATGATGCTGCCGCAGCGCTGCCTCATCATCACAGGGGATACGGCATGTATATAATTGAAGGCGGATTTGAGATTCACCGTGAGCACGGCGTCCCACTGGCTTTCTTCCATGCGGAGCATGAGGCCGTCCTTGGTGATGCCGGCGTTGTTGACGAGTATGTCTATGCGGCCGAATTCGCGGGTAATCTCATCCACTACGCGAGCGGTGTCTTCAAAGGAGGCTGCATTGCTCTCCCAGGCCTTCACCCGCACGCCTGTCTGCGCAAGCTCGGAAACCGTTTCCGGAGCGACCTTGAGGTCGGTGAAAGCTATGTCTGCGCCTTCTGCCGCAAACTTCAGGGCAATGGCTTTGCCTATCCCCCTTGACGCGCCCGTAATGAGCGCAACTTTACCATCGAGAAGTCCCATATCAATTGTTTTCTTTGTCCAAACGCATCGCTTCTTCTATTTCGTCGGCCGAAGCGGGAAGCCGTTTGCCTCCGAGGCGGCGTGCGCCATCTTCCGTGACCAGCACGTCATCTTCGAGACGTATTCCTCCGAAGTCGAGGTATTCCTTTTCCAGAAGTGAGTAGTTAACGTGACCGCGGTCGGTCCCCTCCTTCTTCCAGAGGGCGATGAGGTCGGGAATGAGGTAGATTCCCGGTTCGTCGGTTATCACATTGCCGGGGACGAGCTTTCTGGCCATGCGGAGGCTCCCGAGGCCGAGCTGCTTCGAACGCTTCTGGTCGGGGTCGTAACCCACGAGGTCTTCGCCGAGGTCTTCCATGTCGTGGACGTCAAGGCCCATGTTGTGCCCGAGTCCGTGCGGCATGAACAGGCCGGCTACGCCGATTTCCATCATGTCGTCGATGGAGCCGTGCACGATGCCGATCTGCGAAAGGTTCTCCAGCATGTGCCTGCATGCGGCCAGATGCACGTCGCGGTAGGCCGTTCCGGGCTTGATGAGGGAGAAGGCCAGCTCGTGGCATTCCCATACCGTCTGGTAGAGGTCGCGCTGCTTGGGGGTGTATTTGCCCGAGGTCGGATAGGTGCGGGTGAAGTCGGATGCGTAGTGGGAGTTTCCCTCAGCACCGGCGTCGATTACCATCAGTTTTCCGGGCTCGATAATCGCGGCATGTCCGTGGTTATGGAAGACTTCTCCGTGCTGCGTGAGTATGGTTGCAAAAGACACTCCCCAGCCCTCCGAAAGGGTCACTCCTTCCATTTCTCCCACTATCTCCTGTTCCACCCTTCCGATTCGTATTCCCTTGCGGGCGACGGTGTGCATCTTCTGTCCGAGCACTCCCGCCGCGTCAAGTTCCGCGATTTCTTCGCTCTGCTTTACGAGCCTCATGGCTATGATGGCCTTTATAAGGGCTTCGGACGGTTTGTCCACTCCCAGGCTCTGCAGTTTGAGGGTGTTGTACCAGCGGCTCGGCGGTATTGTATGCACCGGACGGCCCTTGATTATGGCTTCGCTGACGATAAGGTTCAGCTTGCTGTAGGGGGCCGAATCCGCAACCCCGACGGAAGCGGCCTGCTCGGCCACTGAGGGCTGCGGTCCCATCCAGATGATGTCGTCTATGGAAACGTCGTCCGCAAAGATGGTTTCCTTGCCGGTTTCGAGGTCGAGCACGGCGGCGAAACGGGGTTCGTCTATGCCCCAGTAATAGAGCCAGGTGCTGTCCTGACGGAATTTGTAGCAGTTGTCCTTATACTGGGCGGGGGCTTCGACATTGCCGATGAACAGCGCAAGCCCCTTTTCGCCGCGGAGCAGCTCCAGCAGGGAGCGCCGGCGCGAAATGTATATTTCTTTACTGAACATAGTTCTACAAATATACTAAAAATACTTGTTCTCCTGCCGGTCGAGGGCGATGAAGATAAAGAGCAGGACGGTGAAGGCCCAGAGCGAGGAACCGCCGTAGCTGAGCAGCGGCAGCGGTATCCCTATCACGGGCATCAGCCCTATGGTCATGCCTATATTGATGAACAGATGCATGAACAGGCAGCTGGCAAGGCAGTAGCCGTAGATGCGCGTAAAGGCTTCCCGGCTCTTCTCGGCATCCTGGATTATCCGCAATATGAGGAAGACGTACAGCAGGATTACCGCCACGCATCCGACGAAGCCCCACTCTTCCCCTATAGTGCAGAAGATGAAGTCGGTGCTCTGTTCGGGAACGAAGCCGTAGGTGGTCTGGGTGCCCTGCAGGAAACCTTTTCCGAAAAGCCCTCCGGAGCCTATGGCTATCATGCTCTGGCGCACATTGTACCCTACTCCGTTAGGGTCGGCCTTCATTCCCAGGAGCACTTCTATACGGCCCCTCTGATGGTCGGCCAGCACTTTGTCGAAGACGAAACGGGTGCTGAGCACCATTATCACCGAAGCTATGGCTCCGGCAAGAAGAAGGCTGAGGACCCTGCGCCTTTCCCTCGAATGGGAGCGTGTCTTGCGAAGCACGGCCACGAGTCCCGCCAAGGCCGCAACCGCCACTGTGACAAGCGAAACTATAACGCCTGCCTTCAGGCTCAGGATAAAAAGCGCTATCGCAACCAGAATCAGTACCAGATACCAGCCCGAGAGACCTTCGCGGAAAAGGGCGAACAGGAATCCCACGTACACCAGCGCACTGCCGGTTTCGCTCTCAGCTATGATTACGAGCATCGGAAGCGCCACCGTTCCCGCAACCCTGAGGAAATCGCGCCGCCGCGAGAAGCTGAATCCCGTCTTGCCCATTATGGCGGCCAGCACCAGCGAAGTGCTTATCTTGGAAATTTCCGCAGGCTGGAACGATATGGGCCCGAAGCGGAACCACGAGTGCGAGCCCTTCACGTCTCCGCCGACGAAAATCACCGCCACCAGCAGAAGCAGCACCACGAAATACGCAGGCACCGAAACCACTTCCCACCACCTGGGGTTCACCACGAAAAGAATCAGTACTGCAAGGCCGAAAGCCGTGAGTATCCATACCGCCTGCTTGCCGCTGCGGCAGCTCCAGTCGAGTATGCTTGCCGGCTCGGAAGAATGTATCGAGGCGTAGATGTTTATCCATCCGATGAACACCAGCAGCAGGTACAGCAGCACCAGCCGCCAGTCCACGGAACCTATAAGGCTTCTTTTTACCGGGCTACTCATCTATGAATCTCAGGTTCATCATTCTCTCCTCCAGTTCGGGGCGGGAGATTTCCCCTGTGAGGTACTTTTCCACAAGCAGCGAAGCTATGGGGCAGGCTGTACTGCCTCCCCAGCCGCCGCCTTCCACATAACCCACTACGGCTATCTTTGGGTTGTCCTTTGGCGCAAAGCAGATGAATACGGAGTTGTCGGCTCCGTGGGGATTCTGGGCCGTACCAGTCTTGCCGCAGATGTCCAGCCCTTCCACGGCCGCGGCCGAAGCTGTTCCGCCGTTCCCCCATCCTCCGTTCACGGCCAGCCACATACCAGGGATGACCTTTTCAAAGTGCGCCGTATCCACGAGGGTATAGTGCCTTTCGGTGAAGTGGGCGTCGTCGGTGCGGACGATATGGGGAACCTTGAACCATCCCCTGTTCGCCATTATGGCGGCAAGATTGGCAATCTGCAGCGGAGTGGCTCCAATCTCGCCCTGGCCTATGGACAGGGACACTATGTTGCTGAAACGCCATCTGCGCGCTCCGTATATGCGGTCGTAGTATTTGGAGGTGGGGATATTGCCGCCGAGTTCCGAAGGAAAGTCGCTGCCCAGCGGGGCGCCGAAACCGAAGCTCATCACATAATCCCTCCAGTGGTCGAATGCATCGGCGGTGCCGCTGAACCGGCTGCTCTCCAGCACGTTCTTCATCACATAACAGAAATAGGCGTTGCAGCTCATCATCACTGCCTGCGTGAGGTCGATGGGGGAGCGGTGCTCATGGCAGCCGAGCTTGTGCCTTGACGAGTATGCATAACCCCTTGAACAAGGATACTCATACCATGGTTGCAGCACGCCTTCCTGGAGGCCGATGAGGCCGTTGACAAGTTTGAACACCGATCCTGGAGGATATGAGGCCTGCACCGTGCGGTTGAACATGGGCCGGTTCGGGTCCATTATGAGCCTGCCGTAGTTCTGCCCAATGTCAGCCAGTTCGTTAACCGAGATTCCGGGGCTGGAAACCATGGCCAGAATCTCACCCGAAGAGGGCTCGATGGCGATGAGGCTTCCTTTCTTGCCCTTCATCAGGCGCTGCCCGTATTGCTGGAGGGGGGCGTCGATGGTGGTGACAATGTCTTTCCCCGGAACGGCCTGGAGGTCATATTCGCCGTCCATATATGCGTTCTGTCTGCGGTTTCGGGAGTCCCTGAGGAAGATGTGGTATCCTTTCTTCCCCCTGAGATCCTTTTCCTTTATGGCTTCGAGCCCCGTCTTGCCTATGTAATCGCCGCCCTTGTAAACGTCCGGCTCGGCCTTTATTTCGTCGGCGTTAACCTCGTTTATATATCCGAGCAGATTGCCTCCGGCATCGTATGGGTACTCGCGTATGCTGCGCACCTGTCCCCTGAATCCGGGAAAAGCGTACTGTGTTTCGGCAAAGCGCAGGTACTGCTCCACCGGGAGCTGCTTTACGAATGTGAGCGTCTGGTAGCCTATCCGCGTGCGCCTTTCCCTGTAGTAGGCCATCTTTTCCCGTACTAAATCGGGGCTTATGCCAAGGGCTTCGGCAAGGGCGAGGGTGTCGAACGCTTTTACTTCGCGCGGGGTGACGAGTATGTCGTAGCACACCTTGTTTCCCACAAGCACCCTGCCTTCGCGGTCGTAGATGATGCCGCGCGGGGGGTAGATGGTCTCATAAACCATTGAGTTGTTGGAGGCGTCGCGCTTGTAGGAACCGTCCAGTATCTGTATCTGGAAGAGCCGGCCGATGAGGATGGCCGCCACTGCGAGAAGCCCTATCTGGAGTATGCGGGTCCGGTTGTTTACTTCCATCGTCCATCCTCCCGTCCGTTGAGAAGCCCCATGACGAGCAGTTCCGCCACGACGCTGGTGGTGGTTGAAAGGAACCAGCGCAGCATTACAAAGCCGAAACTTCTTGTGCCGGCGGCATCGACCCAGACGAAGATAAGGAAGTAAACTGCCGTGGCGATGAGGACGGCGAGAGCCATCTTCGCAACCCCCTGCTTCTTAACCGTAATGTCTTCCCCGCGGGCATAGACTTCGGACCCGAATACCGCCGAGATGAGAAAGCGTCTTCCCGCGGCTACGGGGAGCAGCCCGACGGCGCTGAGGCCGAGGATTCCGTGAGTGAGGAAATCGGCCGCCAGTGCGGTGACGAAGGCTATTCCCATGACGACGGGAGAACTGTAGCTTATGGGCAGGCTCAGGATGAGCACCGGGAGCAGGCAGATGGTGATGAGCTGCCCCAGGTTGAGGAAATTCCCGAGCAGGATCTGCGTCACAAGGAGCAGAAGGTAAATCAGCCAGTAGCGTCCTCTCACTGCTCACCTCCTTTTTCCAGCCTCCTGATGGCCGGATTGTCCAGGTTCTCTACTATCGAGACATAACGCAGGGCTCCGAAGTCGAGGAACAGTTCCACCTCCGTTTCTCCTACCGAGCCGTCAACAAGGCGGCTGCGTCCGGTGATTCCGAGCGGGATGTCCGGGGGGAAGATGCCTGAGAATCCGCTTGTCCATACGGTGTCCCCGGGAGAGGTTTCAAGGTGCGCCGGAAGGTTCTTCAGCGCTGCCCCCCTTCCCCTGCGCCCTGTCCATTCGAGCGGTGCCACTGTGCCGTCGTGCCCGATGCGGGCACTCACGCTCACAAGGGTGTTCTGGATGGTGATGCCGTAGCAGAAATGCTCGTCCACCGCATTCACGACTCCTACTACTCCTCCCGGAGTGATGATTCCGCTGCGCGGGAGAATGCCGTCGGAGGAGCCTTTGTCGAGGATGATGTAGTTGTGCTGCGAATTGCGGCTCATCTTTACGATAGTGGCGGGGGTGTAGCGCCAGTGCCCGGTTACGGTGTCGGCAATTGCGCCTCGCAGGGCCTGTTTCTGCCCTTCCAGATGGCGCAGGACTTCCGTCATGCGGGCGTTCTCCTCCGCCAGGGCGCGGTTCTGCTCCCGTAGCCCGAAGTAACTGCGGATGTTTTCGCCGCCGCTCCAGATGGCTCCGAGCACCCTGTGGGTCGCACGGTTGAGCCAGATGTTCTGCAGGCTCCTGGTACCCCCCAGCATAAAGACTGCGGCAATCTCCAGAATTACGAAGATTACCGCACTTATGATGTGGCTGTACCCCTTGCCCGGCATCTGCTATCTCATGAGGAAGGGATAGCTGTCGGTATTCTTGAGGGCAAGGCAGGTTCCGCGGGCCACCGCATGCAACGGGTCTTCGGCCACGTGGAAGGGGATGTTCACCTTGTCTGTGAGACGTTTGTCGAGACCGCGCAGGAGCGCGCCGCCGCCGCTGAGGAAGATGCCGTTCTCTACAATGTCGGAATAGAGTTCAGGAGGCGTAAGCTCCAGTACATGGAGAATGCTCGATTCGATTTTGGCGATGCTCTTGTCGAGACAGTGCGCTATTTCCGCATGGGTGATGGTAGCCTCCACGGGGTGGGCGGTCATGAGGTTGGGGCCGCGCACCACGTAAGGTTCGGGAACCACGTCGAGGTCGGGAATGACGGCCCCAACGGCGATCTTTATCTTTTCCGCGGTGATTTCACCGACCTTGATATTGTGCTGCTGGCGCAGGTAGTACTGGATGTCGCTGGTGAAGACGTCTCCTGCGGTGCGGATGCTGTCCTGCAGCACGAGGCCGCCGAGAGAGATGACTGCAATCTCGGTGGTGCCGCCGCCTATGTCAACCACCATGCTGCCCTTAGGCTGGAGCACCTCCAGGCCTATGCCAAGCGCCGCTGCCATGGGTTCGTACACCAGGAACACGTCCCGGCCCCCGGCATGCTCGGTGGAGTCGCGTACGGCCCTTATCTCCACTTCGGTACTGCCCGAAGGAATGCCCACAACCACCTTGAGGTTGGGGGTGAATATGGTGCGGTGCTTGCTGTTCACCTGCTTTATGAAGCCGCGTATCATCATTTCCGCGGCGTTGAAGTCCGCTATTACGCCGTCGCGCAGGGGCCTTATGGTCTTGATGCCCGGATTGCTGCGCTCGTGCATGAGCTTGGCCTGCTGGCCTATGGCTATGCACTTGCCGCTGTTGTTGTCTATAGCCACGATGCTCGGCTCGTCAAGCACTATTTCGTCATTCTGGTAGATGACGGTGTTGGCCGTGCCGAGATCTATTGCGAGTTCTTGATTCAGGAAGGAAAATGCCATTTCTGTCGTTCTGGTTTTAAATCAGACAAATTTACATAAAATTGACTAATTTTGCCATATCTTGACTGAAAGAAAAAAATATCTTGTGGCCGTGGCCGGCGGAAGCGGTTCCCGCATGGGCTCCGACATCCCCAAGCAGTTCCTTCTCCTGGACGGCGTTCCGGTGCTCATCCGCAGCATATCCCGTTTTCTCGACGCCCAGCCGGGCATAAAGCTCATCGTGGCTCTTCCCCGTACGCAGGTGCCCCTTTGGAAAGATCTCTGCGAAAGGCATGCATTCACCTGTCCGCATATCGTCGTGCCCGGGGGAATCACCCGCTACCACTCTGTAAAGAACGCCCTTGAAAAGGTTCCCGGCGGAGCGCTCGTTGCCATACATGACGGCGTGCGGCCTCTCGTTTCGCAGACCCTCATAAAGGAAATGTTTGCGGCAATGGACTCCCACAGGGCCCTGGTACCGGCACTTCCTGTAACGGACACGCTGAAAAGCCGTGACGGCTCCGCTCCCGACCCCGACCGCAGCGCTTTCGTCGCTGTGCAGACCCCGCAGATCTTCCGCAGCGAAGACATAAAGGAAGCCTACTCTTCGGTCGGTTACAGCACCGCCTTCACCGACGACGCCTCGGTGGCCAGGGCGCACGGCATCCCCGTGGACTTCTTCCCGGGGGAGAAATTCAATATCAAGATAACTGTTCCTGAGGATTTGCGCCTTGCGGAGCTGCTGCTCACTCTTTGACCCACACCTGCCGCTGGAAGGCCTCGTCAAGCGAAATCATGGTCTCCGTGCTCTGAATGCCGGAGATGTTCTGGATGCTGCCCATGAGCACTTCCATAAGGTGGTTGTTGTCGCGGCAGTAGAGTTTGATAAGCAGTGAGTACTTGCCGGTGACGAAGTGGCACTCCACTATCTCAGGGATACCCTTGAGGGCCGCTATAACCTCTTTCTGCTTGTCGGGTTCGGTGACCACGATGCTCACGAAAGCGCACACGTTGTAGCCCAGCGTTGACGGCGCGACAAGAAGCCTGGAGCCGGCGATGACGCCCTTGCTTTGCAGTTTTGCCACCCTCTGGTGTATGGCCGCTCCGGACACTCCCACCTCCCTCGCTATTTCCAGGAAAGGCTTGCGGGCGTCCTTTATCAGAAGATAGAGTATCTTCCTGTCTATGTCGTCGATGTTGTACTTCATTTACGGCTGTAGCGTTTATGGTATTTCCTTCCGGCGGAAGTGGGAGAACTCTCGCTGATGATGCGTTTGCAGTCCTCTTCGGTGAGGGTTTCGGCCTTCGTTCCCTTCGGCAGGCGGTAGTTGTTCCCCTTGAACTTGATGTATGCGCCATAGCGGCCGTCAAGCACCTGGATCTCTCCGAATTCGGCTATGGGAGTGCCGGCTACGGGCTTGTCCTTTTCGCCGGCGATGATGGCGGAGCATTCTTCCAGGGTGACCTGGAGGGGATCCTTGCCTTTTGGGAGGGAGAAGTTCTGCCCGTTCCATTTGAGGTAAGGCCCGAAGCGGCCCTTTGTGGCCACCACGTCGAATCCTTCGAAGCTGCCCACTGTCCTCGGCAGTGCGAACAGGGCGAGGGCCTCTTCGAGCGTGAGGGTTTCGATGAGCTGACCTTCGGCCAGATTGGCGAACTGCCTGCCGTCCCCTTCACCTTTCTGCACATAGGCGCCGTACTGTCCGTAGCGGGCCGTGATGGGCTCTCCGCTCTGCGGGTCGTTGCCTATGAACCTGTCCACCCGGCTGTACTGCCCGTCGTGCAGGTCTGCATCCACTTCTTTGTGGAAGGGACCGTAGAAAGAGCTGATTACTGAATTCCAGACCTTCTTCCCTTCGGCTATCTGGTCGAAGTCCTGTTCCACTTTGGCGGTAAAGTCGTAGTCGAGTATGTCGGGGAAATGCTGCACCAGATAGTCGGTGACTATCATTCCGACCTCCTGCGGGAGCAGTTTGCCGCGCTCTTCCCCTATGGTTTCAACGGCGGACGTTTCGGTAATATGCCCTCCCTTGAGGGTGAGGTTGCGCACTGTCTGCTTGCGGCCGTCCTTGCCTCCGCGAATCAGGTATCCCCTGCCCGTAGTGAGGGTGGAGATGGTGGGTGCGTAGGTGCTCGGGCGGCCTATTCCGAGTTCTTCCAGTTTTTTAACCAGGGTTGCCTCGGAATAACGGAACGGGGCCTTGGTGAATTTGCATTCGGCCTTGATGATCGAGGCGGAGGCGTTAGTGCCTACGGAAACTTCCGGCAAAATGGATTCTCCTTCCTCTTCGGTGGAGTCGTCCACGCCCTCGGAATAGAGCTTGAGGAAACCGTCGAAGATGATGTTCGTTCCGCGGATTATGTATTTTTCGTTCCGGCCCGAGATGCCGGCGGTGATTTCGGTGTTCTCCACCTTGGCTTCCGACATCTGGGATGCCACCGTGCGCTTCCAGATGAGCTCGTAGAGCTTTTGTTCCTGCAGCGTTCCGGTGATGGAGGTGTTTTCTATGAAGGTTGGCCTTATGGCTTCGTGGGCTTCCTGCGCTCCCTTGCTGTGGGTCTTGAACTGCCTCGGGTGGGAGTATTCCCCGCCGAACTGGTCAATTATGAATTTTTTTGCAGTTCCGAGCGCCAGGGCCGACAGGTTGGTGGAGTCGGTACGCATGTAGGTGATGAGTCCCTTTTCGTAGAGCCCCTGGGCGACTCTCATGGTGACGCTTACAGGCATGCGGAGCTTGCGGGATGCTTCCTGCTGAAGGGTCGAAGTGGTGAACGGGGGAGCCGGAAAACGCTCGGCTTCCTTCTTCTCGGCCTTCTCTATCGTGTAAACGGAATCCTTGCTCGCTTCGAGGAAGGCCCTTACCTCCTGCTCGGTTGCGAAGCGGGTGTCCAGCAGGCCCTTTATCCCGCTCTTCCCGGCAATCTTGAAACTGCCTTCCACCCTGTAGTATGCTTCGGGGCTGAAAGCGATGATTTCCCTTTCCCTGTCAACGACAAGCCTCAGCGCGACGCTCTGCACTCTGCCGGCTGAAAGGCCGCGGCCCACTTTCTTCCAGAGGATGGGGGAAAGTTCGAACCCTACCAGGCGGTCGAGCACGCGTCTTGCCTGCTGTGCGTCAACGAGGTTGACGTCGAGGTCGCGCGGGTTCTCTATGGCCTTGAGTATGGCGTCTTTTGTAATCTCGTGGAAGACGATGCGCCGTGTTTTCTCTTTCGGGATGCCGAGCTCGTCGGCCAGGTGCCAGGAAATGGCCTCTCCTTCGCGGTCTTCATCGGAAGCGAGCCACACTATGTCCGCCTTGTCGGCGAGCTTCTTGAGGTCCGCAACCACTTTCTTCTTGTCGTCGGGCACTACGTACTGCGGAGTGAAACCGTCGGCAGTGTCGATGCTCAGAGTCTTCTCCTTCAGGTCCCTTATATGGCCGAAACTGGGTTTGACGGTGAAACCGTCCCCCAGAAAACGCTGTATGGTCTTTGCCTTTGCAGGCGACTCGACAATTACGAGATTGTTGCTGTTCATGCTGCAAAGATAACTCTATTTGGAAAAAAACTGCAAATTTCTGTCGTTATCGGGGTGTTATCAAAAAAATCAGTAATTTTGTAGGTTATGAATGATTCGTCAAAAAAGAAGATAACAAAATGGTTCTGGATCATCATCACGGCTCCCTTTGCCCTGGTGCTCCTGCTTCTGCTGCTCGTGTGGCTTTTCGCCAGGATTCCCTCTTTCGAGGAACTGGAGCATCCCGACAGCAAACTGGCGACCCAGGTCCTTGCGGACGACGGGCAGATCCTCACCACCTTCCATATTGAGAACCGCACCTTCGTAAGCTACGAAGAGCTATCTCCGTATCTTGTGCATGCCGCGATAGCTACGGAAGACGCCCGTTTCTACCGTCATTCCGGTATCGACACCAAGGGCCTCATGAGGGTGTTCTTCAAAACCCTCCTCATGCGCGATTCTTCGCAGGGCGGCGGTTCCACCATCACCCAGCAGCTTGCAAAGAGCCTCTATCCCCGCCGGGAGGTGCACAGCAAGGTTCCCGGCTGGAGCAAGGTGGTGATGGTATGGACCAAGCTCAAGGAATGGATAACGGCGGTAAAGCTTGAGCGCAACTACACAAAGGAGGAGATACTCGACATGTATCTCAACTCCGTTTTCTTCGGGAGCAGCGCATACGGCATACGCGCTGCCAGCGAGACCTTCTTCGGCAAGCTTCCTTCCGAAGTGACGGTTGAAGAGGCGGCAACCCTCATCGGAATGGTGAACAAGCCCACCCGCTATAATCCGGCCCTCAATCCGGACAAGGCTCTGGTGAGGCGCAACTTCGTCCTGGGCCGCATGGCGCAGAACTCCTACAAGAAGAAGGGGCTCTATCTTCCGAAAGACAAGCTCGATTCGCTGCAGGCCCTGCCCATCACCCTTGATTTCCAGGTCAAGGACCACAACGCCGGTCTTGCCCCATACTTCCGCGACCTTCTTCGCCGCGACATGAACGCATCCAAGCCAAAGAGGAGCAGCTATCAGTACGAAGAAGACTACAAATACGACCTTCAGCGCTGGGAGCAGGACGACCTTTACGGATGGCTCACCAAGAACAAGAAGGCAGACGGCAGCGCCTACGACCTCGACCGCGACGGACTCCGGATATACACCACCATCAACTACAAGATGCAGAAGTATGCCGAGGAGGCCGTTACCGAATGGCTCGGAGGCAACCTTCAGAAAGCCTTCAACCGGGAACTCCGCTGGAAGCATCATCCTCCCTTTGCCAACGATACGGAACCCGCGGTGCGCGAACGGCTCATGAACAACGCCAGGCGCTGGAGCGACCGCTACCGCCTGCAGCACAAGGCCGGAAAGCCCGATGAGGAGATTCTTGCACAGTTCAGTGAGAAGGTGCCCATGAGGGTTTTCGCATATAATAAAAAGGGATATATCGATACTACCATGACCCCCGACGACAGCATCCGCTATTACAAGGGCATACTGCGCTGCGGCTTTGTGGCCATGGAGCCTGTAACCGGGTTCGTGAAGGCTTATGTCGGCGGTCCTTCCTACCGCTGGTTCAAGTACGACAATGTTTCAATGGGAAAACGCCAGGTGGGTTCCACCATCAAACCCTTCCTCTATACGCTCGCGATGCAGGAGGGAATGAGTCCCTGCGACCGCACGGTATGCGTTCCCCAGAGCTTCCTCGCCACCGACGGCACCGAGTGGACTCCCCGTTCCACCGACAAGGACGAATGGATAGGGAAGTCCGTCACCCTCAAATGGGGTCTGACCCACTCCTCGAACAATATCTCCGCCTATCTGATGAAGCAGTTCGGCCCTCATGCCATGGCCGAGATGATGCATAAGATGGGTATCCATTCCCATGTGGACGAGGTGTATTCCCTCTGCGTGGGTCCGGCCGACCTCGGCCCGTACGAGATGGTCGCCGCCTACAACACCTTCCCGTCGAAGGGCGTTTATGTGTCGCCGATGTATGTTACCCGCATCGAAGACAAGGACGGGAACGTGCTCGGCGAATTCACCAATCACAAGCGCGAAGCGATAGGTGAGCGTACGGCGTATCTCATGGCCAATCTCATGCAGGGAGTGGTGAACCACGGAACGGCATACAGGCTCCGGGGCACCTACGGCCTCAAGGGCGAGATAGCCGGCAAGACCGGAACCACCAACGACAACTCCGACGGCTGGTTCATCGGCTATACTCCTTCCATCACCGCCGGCGTGTGGGTTGGCGGGGAAGACCGTCAGGTACATTTCAATTCCCTGGCTCTCGGCGGAGGTTCCAACATGGCCCTGCCCATCTGGGGAATATGGATGAAGAAATGCGTCGCCGACGGCACCTTCGGCTTCGGTGAGGGCGAGGTCTTCGCCGCTCCGGCCGGTGTGGGGCTCGATTTGAGCTGCACCGGGGACGAGCTCACCGATGCGGTTGAAACCTCAGAAACACCTGAAGAATACTACTTTGAATAAGATATGTACAAGGCTATAGCTGTGATGTATGGAAGCGATTCCTCCGAGTGGGAGGTCGCATGCCGCAGCGGGGAATTCGTCGCATCCCGCATCGACGGAGACAGATACGACGTTTACGAAATTTTCGCCCGTTTCGGACGCTGGCAGGTGGTCGCCTGCAAGAAGAAGGACGCCATGAAGGTGACCTTCCCCGAAGGAGCGCGCCCCGAAATCGACAAGACCGATTTCAGCGTGAATATTCTCGGCGAAAAGGTGAAGTTCGATTACGTGTATGTGGTCCAGCACGGGGCTCCCGGTGAAAGCGGGCAGCTGCAGGGGTATTTCGAGATGCTCGGCATTCCCTTCAGTTCCTGTTCGTCTTCCGTGTCGGCCATCGCATTCGACAAATATGCCTGCAAGAGCTACATACGCGACCTCGGGCTTGTGAAGTGCGCTCCGGATGCATTCATCCACAAGGGGGCCGACATTCAGGCTTTCGTGGACGAAGTGTCCTCCAGGCTCCGTTTCCCGGTGTTCGTAAAACCGACCATCGGCGGGTCGAGTTTCGGAATAACCATGGTAAAGGACGCCTCCGGGCTTGCCACCGCCGTGGGATATGCCTTTGCCGAAGGGCCCACTGTACTTGTGGAACAGGGAATCCATGGCAGGGAATTCACCTGCGCTGCATACCGTACTTCCGGACAGATACACACTCTTCCGATAATCGAGATAATCACATCCAACGAATATTTCGACTACGACGCAAAATACAACGGCAACAGCCGCGAGGTCTGTCCTGCCGAGGCTTCCGAAGACATAGTGTCCCTTATCCAGAATACCACGGCACGCATCTACGACAATCTCGGGTGCTCCGGCATAGTGCGCATGGACTATATCCTTTCAGATGACGGACTCTATTTCCTCGAAGTGAATACGATTCCCGGAATGACGAGTGCCTCCCTCGTGCCCAAGATGGTTCGTGCCGCAGGTCTCGACATGACAGGGTTCCTCACCGACATCATAGAGAACGGGTGAGGGCTCAGATGTTATTAAAGGATTTTATCAGAGACTCGGTGAATTCGCTGTCCGGTCTGTATGATTCGGACGAGGCGAGGAGCATGGTAATGTATTACTGTGCCGAGGTCTTCGGATTCCCTACCTATCAGCATATTACCGAACCATCCACGGAGATTCCCGCCGGATTGCAGGAACTTGCGCTTGAGGATATGCAGCGTCTGGCTTTGTCGGAACCGCTGCAGTACGTGCTTGGATATACCGAATTCTGCGGCCGCCGTTTCCTTATAGACAAGCGAGCCCTGATTCCCCGGGCAGAAACCGAGGTCCTCTGCCAGAAGGCGGAAGAACTTGCGGGATGCGAGTCTTCCACCTCACAGACGCCGCTGCGCGTTCTGGACCTGTGCACCGGCTCCGGGTGCATTGCCTGGACTCTGGCCCTCGACCTTCCCGGTGCCGAGGTGGTGGCGACAGACCTCTCCCGGGACGCCCTCGATCTGGCGGAGAGCCAGTTCCGCGGACGGGATACTGTCCCCGGGTGGACGGGACGTCTTCCGAAACGCGTAAGGCGCCCTGCGTTCCTGCAGGCGGACCTGCTCGACGTCGCCGGTACTTCCGGCGCGGCCCTTTCGGCAATCCATCTCCCCGGATCGGGCCGTTTCGACATGCTGACTGCAAATCCTCCGTATGTGATGGTGGCGGAAAAGTCTGAAATGCGGCAGAACGTCCTTGGCTGGGAGCCGCATATGGCAATCTTCGCTCCCGAGGAAGACCCTCTTGTGTTCCACAGGGCAATTGCGGAGGTTGCGCTGAGGGTCCTTGCCCCCGGCGGATTCGGAATCGTGGAAATCAACTCCGAACTTCCCGCTGAAACGGCCGCGGTATTCTCTTCCGCCGGGTTCTCCGACGTGACCGTGATTCCGGATTATTTCGACCGCCCCCGCTTCGTCTCCTTCCGCTGAGCGCATTCTCCTGCGTTCGGGGATACTCAATAATAATTGCTATATTAGCGATATGAAACGCTTCATTTTCTTTTTGTTGGTTCTGGCCGGGCCGCTAATGTCCGCCCAGACCCGCTGGTACGAAGGATATGAACTCGGTCTCGAGGGTAAGATCCTCCCTACCGCGAATCCCTATCACAGGGCTGATACTTCAAAGTATGCATTCGTCGGGCACGAGCGCAATCTGGTAATGTGCAGCGCAGGACTCTGGCTGCATTTCATCACTGACTCCAAGTCGATAAAGCTCAAGCCTGAGTATGGATACACGTACGGCGGGCTTACTACCAATGTGTTGTCACACAGGGGTTTCGACCTTTATATAAAGAAAGACGGGAAATGGCTGTGGGCTTCCGCCGCCGTACCCTCGGAGAAAAAGCCCGAGGTGACTCTCATCTCCACCATGGACGGAAGCGAACATGAATGTCTTCTCTACCTTCCGATGTACAGCGAGCTCACCAGGCTCCAGGTAGGACTTGACGAAGGGGCGAAGGTCGTTCCCGGCAAGAGAGCAAAGGGAATGAGGCTCGGGGTCAACGGATCCAGCTATTCAATGGGCGTAAGCACCAGCCGTTCCGGCATGAGTTACCCGATGCAGCTCGCAAGGGCCACCGACCTTCAGGTACTGAGCCTCACTGCCAGCGGCAACTGCAAGCTTCAGCAGTCTTTCGCCAAAGCCCTCGCCGATGCGGATGTGGACGCCCTCCTGCTGGACACGTTCTCCAATCCTTCGATACAACAGATAAAGGAAAGGTTGTTCCCCTTCATACAGACTATCCAGGCCGCGCATCCTGATATTCCGCTTATCTTCCAGCGTACTATCTACCGTGAATACAGGAATTTCAATACTTCCAAGGAGTCTGCCGAGGCGCGTCGCATCGAGGTAGCCGACTCCCTCATGAAGATTGCCTGCAAAAAGTTTAAGAACGTGTACTACATCCACCCGAATGCCACAGCCCCCAACCACGAGAGTTCCGTTGACGGCGTGCACCCCGGCGACTATGGCTACTATCTGTGGGAGCAGTCGATAGAAAAGCAGGTTCTCCGCATACTGCGCAAATACAGGAAGTAAGCCTGAAAGAAAAAATACTTTTGCATCATAAAGCCGTTTTCCATTTTCGAAAACGGCTTTGTTCGTACGTGCCGGAGGCTGTTTGTATGGGTTAAACGTTTAACTTTTCGGTACACCTTTTTTCCTTGTCCATCTTTGCCGAAAACTCTTGCAGCGATGAAAACAGGAAAACTCTTCATGATGCTTGCCGCCTGCTCGCTGGCGCTGCTCTCATGCAGCAAAGCCCAAAATGACGGCCATGGCTCCCAAGCAACCTCTCCCGACGGAGGTCTCATGTCCCTTCGCGGGGTGGCCCGGATGCTTGCGTCTCTGCCGATAGGAGAAGAACAGCTCTCCGAGGTCTGGGACGCAGTAAGCTCTTCTTCCGGAAACGGTTACGACGAGGAGTATATGATGTGCGATCTGGTCGGAAGCCCCGGTGCCGGAGTGGGAGATTCTCCGGAATCGAGGGCTCGTACCAGGGCAGCCTACAAAACCCCTCTGCGCGACCTTATAGCCGATTATTATTCCGCACATGCCCTCACCAGGGCAGGAGGGAATACCTGTGTGCAGGCCCTGCTGGAAGAACTGTCGTCTTCGGGAATGCAGATCTATTGGCCTTACTCCGAAGAATGGGACGGAGAGCAGCGGCCGCTAATCACGTTCGATCCCGGATATGGGGCCGCGAGCAACTATGCCTACGAAATAGCCTGGAAAGACGGCTCTTACGAGGTGCTGGATTCGGTTTATGTGGATGAAAACGTTGCCGCATCGCGTCCGGTATGGGTTGTCAACCGAAACGATGACAGCGGTTTCACGCCTCTGGAACTATTTACGCGGAGCCGTTCCGGAGCCTCTCTGCTGCAGACTCGGGCGCCGTCGGCATTCGACGAGGAAGATGAGTCCTCTGAGGTGTTCCCGCATCATAATCTTCTGATAAAAGATTTCACCATGCTCCGGCAATACGATTCCTGGTTCTGCGGAGCAAGTGAATTCTTCATCCAGGCAGGTTCGCTTTATGCGAGATATGCCGATACGGAGGTGGAACCGGGCTCTTTCACTCCGGAAGTCACTCAGCTCATGATAGTGGTCCGGCGGAACCAGGTAGGGAAGAAAGTGCCGTTCGAGGCGTTGCTGCTTTCGGGCTTTCCGGACCAGCTGGAGCAATTCGCCCTTCTGATTACGGAAAGCGACGGAGGCACGCGAACGAGCTGGAAGTGCTCGGCAAAGGTGATGATCAAGTCCAAAAGCTACGGGGCCGACATTGAAATACCGTTTTACACCAACGACGACATTGTGTGGAGGGGTGCAGTGGGCATGGATTATCTTCGTTCACTGGGAACTGCCGAAGGGCGCTTCGGGGACGTGCGCATTTCTTTCGATCTGCAATGATTCTCCTCCCTTAGCTTCGCCCGACGGTCATTTCGCAGGCTTTGCAGTCGAAGCTGAGAGAAAGGCGCCGGCCGTTGTTCACCAGATAGAGGGGGCCTGTTTCGCGGGCTCCCTGATGAACGGGGCAGAGGCCGAGTTCGTAACGGATGCAGTAGCGGCTTCGCATGAGCGGTTCAAGGGCGCTTGCAGGGCTTTTAACCGGGATGTCAGACAGGGGTTTGAAGGGCCTGGGACGGTTCATCATCTCCGCCTTTCCGCAGGGCAGGGCGTCAAGATCCTCCGCCACCAGGCGCCTCATGGAGTTGAGTATCCCCGCGCTCAGAAGCGGCAGCTGCCCGGCGTCCAGCTTATCCAGGCTGAAGACATAGTGCCCGCTGCGCTTTGAAAGCTGTTCACGGAACATGGAAGCCGCCCTCTGACGGTTTTCGGCCATTTCCACATCTGCCTTGAAATCGCTGGTCACCTTGCGTCCGTCTTCGGAGAGGGCGGTGATGCAGATATTCCACCTTCCGGAAACCGCAACCGACAGCGATACGCGGATTTCCCTTTTCGGCCGGTTCTTTTCCAGCTCCCTTTCGAAAGCTGCGTCAATGTTCCTGTAGAGCCTGACGCCTTCCCTCAGCCCTTCCACATCCTTGCAGCGGATAGTGCTGCCTTCGCATACATCACCTCGGAATCCTACTATGGAGCCTCCTTTTATAAAGGCGAACCCGTCTCCGTTATGGAGCTCTTCAACCCGCTCGCGGGCCGCAGGGGCCTGCAGTGAAATCTCCATCCCGGAACGGTCCCTGCGCACACGTTTCACGGTGCCTGCGAAAGAGCCCAGGTTGGACGGCGCATCCATTGAAGACCATCCGCGCTCGCGCCTGCCGTCAAGGTACAGTTCGGTATATCCTCTGTTGAATGCTTTTGAAAGGTCCGGGGAAAAGCCTCCGGAAACCCTTCCGAACGAAGCCCTTGCGAAAGTACCGGGATTCGCTTCCACGAGAGCGTCGAGCGCCTGCGAATAGGCCCGGGTTACATTGCGGACATACGATATGCTTTTCAGCCGGCCTTCTATCTTGAAGGAGCAGATTCCTGCGGAAACAAGGTCGCCAAGCTTTCGGTACAGGTTGAAGTCTTTGAGCGAAAGCAGGGCTTTGTCCTTTACAAGCACATTTCCCGAGGAATCCACGAGGTCGTACATGGACCGGCAGGCCTGGATGCATTCTCCGCGGTCGGCGGAACGCCCGTCAAGATACTCGGAAAGCCGGCAGTCGCCGCTGTAACAGACGCAGAGCGCACCGTGTACGAAGAATTCCAGTTCACACGAGCAGGCAGCGCGTATCTGTTTCACCACATCGAGCGGAAGTTCCCTTTCAAGCACCAGCCGGGATGCTCCGAGGGCTTCATACCTGCGGGCGTCTTCAGGGGTGCGGATGGCGCACTGCGTCGATGCGTGGAGGGGTACGGTTATGTCTTTCCAACTGAAGATCCTCTCGTCCCGCACAATGAAGGCGTCCACTCCGGCAGCCTGTCCGGCGAGCATCTGGGAGTGCAGTTCCTGCAGTTCGTCATCCCCCACCACGATGTTCACCGTCACGAAAATACGCACTCCGAAGCGGTGGGCGTAGGAACACAGGGCGGCGATGTCTTCCATGGAGTTGCCGGCATCCTTCCTTGCTCCGAAGAACGGCCCGGCTATATAAACGGCATCGGCACCGCTGTCGATGGCCGCGATGCCGATATCCAGATTTCTAGCAGGAGAAAGTAACTCCAGAAAAGTCATTTACCGTAGAGCGTTGATCTGCTTCTGTGCCTCGGCTCCGAATTTGGGGTCGGTGATGGCTTTGCTGTAGAACTCGATGGCTTTCGCCTTGTTGCCCTGCTGCTGATAGAGGGCTGCTACGGTGTAGGCAATCTGGGTTGCGTTGCCTGCATTGGGAGCAAGCTCAAGGTACTTCTCGAAGTAAGAAATGGCGTCGCTGTTCTTTTTGAGCATCTGCGAGGCCTGTGCCGCAATCTGGTAAGCCTTTGCGTTCTCGCCGTATTCGTTTACCTTGAGAGCCTCTTCCACGGCGCCTGCATAGTTCTTGCTCTTCAGGTTTGCAGCGGCATTCTTAAGGTAAAGGGTGGTAATCTGCTTTACGGCCTGATTCTTCTGCCCGTTTTCGATAGCCAGCTTGTAAGCCTCGACGGCGGCATCCTTGTCCCCGACGGAGTTGAGGGCGGCTCCAAGCCTGAGGGCGGCGACGCCGTTGGCCGGATCAGAGGAAAGGACTTCCTTGTAACCCTCCACGGCCTGGGCGTACTGCCTGGCCTGGAAAAGCGAATTGGCCTTCTGCATAAGCACCTGCGGGATGAGGTCGGCTGCACCGTCTGCGGTTTCTGCAGCGCCGTACTCTTTTGCAATCTCTATGGTCTTGTGGAGCTCGGCTATTGCATTGTCGTAATCCTGGTTGTTGACCAGTTCCTTCGCTATTGCAAACTGTATTTCGGGAATGATTTCCTTGCACTTGGATGCTATCTCCTCCCCTTCGTTTCCGAGGGCGGCGGCTCCTTCGAGGGCTGCGCGGAAAGAGAGAAGAGCGTCGGCCTTATTGCCTTCTGCCAGGGCGTTGGCCCCGTTATTGTAAGTTTCTGTGACGCTTGCCAGATCCTGGGCAAAAGCGAATGTCGCTCCCAGAAGGATGGCTGCTACGGTGATGAACAACTTTTTCATAATGCAAAAATAATAATTTGTTTTTAATTTTGCGGTTGGTTTCAATATGCGTCAGGTCAAGTTCTACATATCGTCGGTCCTTTTGCTCCTGTCGGTGATTTTCGGGGCTTCCGCCCAGAATCTTCCCGTCATCAAGCGCTCTCCTTCAGTGAAGGTAGGGACGCTTCCGAGCAATGTCCGGTATTACCTTGCCCCCGGAAATACTTCCAAAGGTTATGCCAACTTTGTGCTGGTGCAGAAAGGAACTGCCTCTGCAGACCGCGCAAAGTCCCTGCTGCTAAAGCTGGAACACTTCGGGAAGAAGGCTCCCTACGAGTTTCTTTCGGCGCACGGAATAGGCTATGGCCCGGAAGGTTACGTGTCTTATAAGGATGGGAGCACCATATTCTCTTTCGACAATGTGCCAACCCATGATGCGGCCGTTACCGACAGTACGATTCTTCTTATTTTCGACCTCATCCGTTCTTTCGAAGGGGAGCAGGCGGTGGTCGTCGCGGGAGATTATCATCAGAAGAATCTCGAATCCAAGCTGAATCTGTTCTCGCTTACGGTTACTCCGAGAACGTTCGTGAGGACATCTTCCGACTACCGCTGGAATCCGGTATTCGGGCCTTCTTTCATCCATACCGAGAACAATACGAACAGGATTGCCGGCATCACTCTCAGCTGGAGCTCTCCGAGAACGCCTGACGACAGGCTTCTCACGGCCCAGCCGATAGTTTCCGAAATGTATGCCGCACAAATCCGCAAGGTTGTCGAAAGGCGCATCCGCAGGCGCTTCCTTGCCGAAGGCATACCAATGGCTTCCTTCAGTTCCGCCTATCTGAGCAGCGCCTCTTCCGCAGGAGACGAGCGCTACGAGTTTTCCATTTCCGTTTCCATCTCCGATCTGTCCCGCGCCAATGCCGCCATGGCTTCGGTTTTCGCCTCCCTCGACGCTTTCGGCGCCACGGCGGAAGAGCTGACCGACGCCCGCATGGAGATGCTTTCCTCCGCCGACAGGCTGCTGTCGGTGCAGTCGGACAATTCTTCCCTGGCAAGAGAGTGTGTTTCGTCCTTCCTTTACGGCACCAACATTATTTCTTCGGAGCAGATGCGCTCGTTCTTCGACCGCAGGCAGATGTCGAGGGAAAAGGATCTCGACCTCTTCAACGGGTTTGTTTCAGCTCTGCTGGACCCTCATCGGGCCCTGTCCATACGCTGCGATACCCCCCAGGGCGAGCTTGACGCTTCTGCATTCCTGCTTGATTTCGAAAGGGCCTGGGCCGCCGCGTCGCAGGTTCAGGACACCCCTCCGTCGCTCACCCGTTCGAGTTACGGCGATACCCTGTCTTTGCTAAGCAGCGGAAAGGCAAAGGTGAATCTCAGTTCTACCACGGCCGACCCGGTTACCGGAGGCAGCATCTGGACCTTCTCCAACGGCGTGCGCGTAGTGTACAAGCAGACATCCCGTAAGGGCATGCTCGATTACGGGCTCCTTCTGAAGGGCGGATATACGTATGTTCCCGAAATAGGCCCCGGGGAAAGCGCCTTCGTAGGAGATGTGATGGGACTTTGCCGCGTATCGGGAATGAGCGCCGCATCATTTTCCGACATGCTCTCGGCCAACGGGATTGACATGCAGTGCGAGGCGACCCTTACGGACATGAAAATCACGGGGCAGGCTCCTTCCGACAAGCTGGAACTGCTCCTCAAGGCCCTCCTTTCCTATTCCCGCGACCGCCGCCCCGACAGCACCGCGTTCGCGTACTACAAGGCCTGCGAAGAATTGCGGCAGGAGCGCACGAGACTGTCCAGAATGGGTATAATAGCCGCCATCGACAGCACGATGAGCCCATACTATTATTACCCGTCCACAAAGAGCATGGACAAACTGCGCGACGACCTTCCGCAAAGGGTGGACGCCTATCTCGATTCAGAGTTCTCCAAGTTCAACGACGGGCTTCTCGTCATCCTCGGGGACATCGCTCCGGCGCGTTTGCGGAAAGTCCTCTGCAGTTATCTTGGGGGTTTCACCGTGAGCTCGGCGTTCAGCGTAAGGCCAAAGGTGGAATATGCCATACGTCCGGGATGGAGCACCTATACCGTGGAGGCGTCACACAGCAATGTGGGCGGCGGGGAGGTCTGCGTCAACCTCGGAATGGCAACCCGACAGCCTTTCACCATCACATCTTACAGTGCGTTCCTGATAGCCTCCCTGGCCATGAAGACGGCCATAACCGAGGCCCTTGCCCCGGTGGGAATGTACACCGAGATTACTGTGGACGCACAGGTCTTTCCCTCGGAAAGGCTCGCCTTCTATGTCACCTGCCGGGCCTGTTCGGAAGACGGCCTGCCCGCCGGAGTGCTCCCCGCCGAGCCGTTCGAGGTGCTCAGGGCTTTGCGCATGGGCATCAGCAAGGTGTCGCGCGGCACCCTGACCCAGGAGCGTCTCAAAGAGCTGAAGGCCGCCCTTGGCAATTATATGGCATCCCGTGTTTCCGAACCCTCCTTCCTCATCGGGGCGGTGATGATGCGCAACTCGGAATGCAAGGATATCGTGAGCGACTACAAGTCGGCGATAGAGGCTGTAACCCTTTCTGATGTGAATTCCATCCTCCACGACCTGGATTTCGGCAGCAAGGTAGAATATATAATCCGATGAACGGCTCTGGTTTCGGAACAATCATTGAGATAGGGAACGTACTGGTCTCGGAAGACGTGGCGTGCGAATTCTTCGCGTGCGACTATGAGGCCTGCAAAGGGGTCTGCTGCATCGAAGGCGACAGCGGTGCTCCGCTTGAAGAAAGTGAGTTGGAAGGCCTTGAAGAAGGGTATTCTTCTTATTCGGCTCTTATGACCCGGGAGGGGCGCGAAAGGGTGGATGAGGTAGGCTTTTTCGAGGTGGACCGCGACGGCGACCTTGTAACGCCCTGCGTTGCTTCGGAGCCATCCGGGGCCTGCGCCTTCTGCCATTTTGCAGCCCTTTCCGCCGAAAGCCCGGCCCCGGCTTTCCCGCCGGCCCTGTGTGCGATTGAAATGGCTGGAAAGCAGAAACCCGTTTCCTGCGCCCTGTACCCGATAAGGATTACCAAACTTCCCGGAGGAGGCATGGCTCTTAATCTTCACCGCTGGAAAATCTGTTCGGCTGCTTTCGAGAAAGGCAGACGTGAGGGTATCCGGGTCTATGAGTTCCTGAAAGGCCCTCTTGTACGCCGTTTCGGCCCCGATTTCTACGAGGCTCTCTGCGCAGCCGCCCGGCACATCCTGTAGGACCTTGCAATCCGCTCAGATTGCGGAAGTCTTTGCCCGGAGCCAGTCGGAGATGGCCTTGGGCAGTTGAGGAGCAAGCAGCGAGAATACCCTTGCATTGTAGGAGTTGAGCCAGTCGTGCTCTTCCGGGGTAAGCAGCCCCGGGACTATGGCCGAAGTGTCGAAATGACAGAGCGTCAGGGGCTCGAAGCGGCACCAGCTGCCGAATTCATTCTCGGAGGCCTCGACGCACAGGAGCAGGTTTTCGTGCCGCACGCCGAACAGCCCTTCGCGATAGATGCCCGGTTCGTCGGAGACTATCATCCCGGGAACGAGTCCTTCGGGGTTGAGGTTCTGGCGGATGTCCTGCGGCCCTTCATGAACTCCGAGGAACCATCCCACGCCATGCCCGGTGCCGTGGCCGAAGTTTCGCTGCGCCTTCCAGAGCGGCTCCCTTGCGAGGGCGTCCAGCCTGCATCCGGGAGTGCCGCAGGGGAATACTGCCATTGCCAGCTGGATGTGGCCTTTCAGGACCAGGGTATAGTCTTCCATTTCCAGGGGAGTGCAGGGGCCGAGCGGAACCGTCCGGGTGAGATCGGTAGTGCCTCCGAAGGCGCCCCAGTACTGGCCTCCCGAATCGCAGAGGTAAAGGCCGCGCTGCTCAAGCAGGGGGGCTTCGTGATTCGGAGTTATATAGTGGGGCAGTGCCGCTCCGGGGCCGTAAGCCGAAATCGTCTCGAAGCTGTCTCCCTGATACTCTGGGCATTCGGCCCTTAGCTGCCCTAACTTGACGGCTGCATCCCATTCCGAAACGGCCCTGTCGCCGTCGAGGCTTTTCTCCAGCCAATAAAGGAATTTCTCCATGGCAAGCCCGTCGGCAAAGTGGCTGCGGCGCATTCCGGATATTTCCACTGCGTTTTTAACGGCCTTCCACTTCTGCACGGGAGATGGCAGCGGGCAGAGCCTGCCAGGCCCCAGAAGCGATGAAAGATGGTAATTGAGTTCCCCTGCCGCAACGCTGCCGCAGGCATCGCTCAGCGCTATTTCTATCTCTTCGTAATACCGGAGCTGCACCCCGTCTTCGCGAAGGGCCCTGAATGTTTCCTCCGTCTGGGGATCTTCCACGGGTTCCTTGAGCACGAACCAGTCGGCGCTGTCCTGCCCTACGAGCAGAAAAGAAATTACAAGCGGGTTGTATTCTATGTCGGAAGCCCTTACGCAAAGGGTCCATGCGATGTCGTCGAGGGCACTGAGCAGCAAATAGTCCACTCTATTTTCAGAAAGCCAGTCTCGCACGCGGCCAAGCCTCTCGATGCGGCTCTCTCCGGGATCGACCTCAAAGACGGGGGTCTGCGGAACCTGGGGCCTGTCTTCCCAGAGAGGATCGAGCAGATTGGGAATGCTCACCATGTGGCATGCCCTTCCTGCAGCAATCTGCCTGGCCTTAACTTCGGCGGCAAAGGCGTTGTCTGTGCAGAGGCCGTCCAGGGCAAAGTACACTTCCTTGTTCTCCTCGAAAGCGGAGGCCAGCCACTGCGGAATCGGGACCTGCTCCGGCACCCTCATCTTGTGGAGCTCCACTCCTGTGCCTTCCAGCTGCCGGAGGGCCTGGATGAAGTAGCGGGTGTCTGTCCAGAGACCGGCGTGGTCGAGGGTGATAACCACGTCTCCCGCTTCCCCGGTGAAAGAAGTGAGCCACTGTACCTGCTTCCATCTTTCTGCGGGATATTCGCTTCCGTGGGGGTCGCTACCGGTGATGATGACGGCATCCCAGCCGCGGCTGCGCATCATCGAGCGCAGTTCTTCTATACGGTCGGCATAAATTCTCTTTTCCATCGTTACAAAGATAGGAAAATCGGTAAATATCATTATCTTTATCCGGACATAAACAAGACAGGCTTATGAGAACACTATCATTCTTCAGGATAGCTGCGGCATGTTTCATTGCTTTTGCTGCGTGCACTCCGGATAATGTCACTGACGAGAACGGAAACAATAACGGCGGAGGCGATGTGGCCGTTAAGGTGGACTGGAGCAATCCTTCATGGTATTCCGCCAATTTCTGGGAGCGCACCGACCGCGAAAAGGCCGGACTGCGCGGTCCGGTAAAAAAATGGTACGAGTCGGGTTATACCACGCGCACCGAATATGAATACGACAGGCAGGGGCGCCTCATAAAAGAGAGCTATGTCGATACGGAAGACGCTGAGAATAATCATGACTGGATTTATACCTACGACCAGTCCGGCCATCTTATCAAAAAAGAGTACAAAGACTCATTCACGGGGGAAGGTTTTGCCGACAGCATCCTGTATGAGTACGAGAACACCGGAAAGTTCGTGGCAAGGGAGTGGTTTGTGATGGGCCCCTCGGCCGCGGACGCCGCCTATGCCATAACGAAAGACCTGTCCCGGTCTTTAAGGGTGACTGTGCAGCCCCTTACGAGTTATTATTCCGAAGTGACATACTCTTTCAACTCCGACGGCAATCTGGTTATAAGCGAATCCTCCTATGGCAAGGACAACGGCTCGGAGGAAAAGTTAAACGAGCAGACCCTCACCTACACGATAGTTTACCAGAACGGTTATCCCAAGAGTCTCGACAGCGACCAGCTTCGTTTCAAACTGGTAAGCGTAAGCTGGTATCCCAACGGAATGTACAAAGATTTCGAATATCTGGAAGAGAATTCATACAATCTTGACACCGGCTGGGACAGGTACACCTACAAAATGCTGGACAATCCGCGCTACCTTGCCGTCGAAAGCTTTGATTTGGGCGGGAAGGCGTCATATATGAGCCTGACTCCCAAGTGGATGAGAAAGAGTTACGACGAGCATTTCGACATTGTCCGCAACGATGAAAGCTACGGTGATGCTCCCTACTCCGAAGGTGCTGAACCAACCTATACCGACACTTGGAAGGATTATACCTACGACAAGTACGGCAACTGGCTGACACGCATCGAGCACGTGATACCCCGTTATACGGGCGAAGGGTACGACCGGACTGTAACGAGAGTGCTGGAGTATTTCGAATAGACAATGAAGATAGGGAAGCTGGATCTGGGCGAGAAACCCCTTTTGCTGGCCCCGATGGAAGATGTGACGGACCTCTCCTTCCGCCGCATCTGCCGTGAACAGGGGGCCGATATGGTTTATACTGAGTTCGTCCCCTCCGAGGGGCTCGTCAGGGATGCCGGGAAGGCAATTGCAAAGATGTACACGGTGCCGCAGGAGGCTCCTGTGGGAATCCAGATTTACGGGCACATTCTGGAGAACATGGTAGATGCGGCCAGGATGGCGGACCATGCGGCGGAGCTGACAGGCGGCTACGGGGCTGACGTGGTGGACATCAATTTCGGGTGCCCCGTCACAAAAATCGCCACGCGCGGCGCCGGAAGCGGCATGATGCGCTATCCCGACAAACTGGTGGCCATTACAAAGGCCGTGGTGGAGGCTGTACCCGACAAGCCCGTCACCGTGAAGACACGTCTGGGTTGGGACGACGATTCCAAGATAATAGTAGAACTCGCCGAGCGTCTGCAGGATGTCGGTATCCAGGCTCTTACCATTCACGGCCGCACCCGCTGCCAGCTCTATCGCGGCTCTGCCGACTGGACCCTCATAGGAGAGGTGAAACGGAATCCCCGGATGCATATCCCCATAATAGGCAACGGCGACATCACCGACGGCCCTTCTGCGGCTCAGGCTTTCGAGCGCTATGGAGTTGATGCGATAATGATAGGCCGGGCCACTTTCGGAAGGCCCTGGATATTCCGGGAGATAAAGTATTACCTGCAGCACGGGCAGCCCATGCCAGAACCGTCGCTTTCCGAAAAGGTGGAACTGGCCCGCCGTCACCTGCAGCTCTCGCTGGACCTTAAAGGTGAGCCGCGGGGCATTTACGAGATGCGGCGCCATCTCTCAAGCTACTTCAAGGGGCTGCCCGATTTTAAGGAAACCCGCATGCGAATGGTAACCACCCTCGACAGGGATGAACTGTTCCGGATTCTGGACGAAATCCTTGACCGCTGGGGCGGCTCCTGTCAGGAAGGCAGCGTCTAAACCTTTTCGAGTATCAGTTCGTCGGCAATGAACCAGTCCTTTTCGGGGATAGGGCCGGCTTCTGTGCGTGAGAGCAGCATCACCTCCTCCTCGCGGATTTCTTCTGCCGTGAGGATTTCACTGCCTTCGACACTCCAGCCGTAAGGTTTTTGGGAATTCCAGCTGCGGCGCTGCGTTCCGGCCTCCATGACTCCCGGGCGGACAGCCTTGCCGGACGCATCCAGATAAGTGAGGCTGTGGGCTCCGGGACCCAGCCCGACGTATGGTGCTCTGGTCCAGTAGGCAGAGTTGTGAACGGCTTCGCGGACCGGAAGCGCCCAGTTGGAGATTTCGTAATGGTGATAGCCTGCCCGGCGCAGCCGGCTGCAGAGCATGTCGTACTGCGCCCTGCACTCTTCTTCGGGGAGTTCCGACACCTTGCCTGAGGCCGTCATTTTTGCCAGCGCACTGCCCTCCTCGATGCTCAGCTGGTACGCGGAAATATGCTCCGGGCGCCAGACAAGCATTTCTTCTACGGTTTTTTCCAGCATCTCCATGCTCATTCCGGGCACTCCGGTAATGAGGTCAGTGCTGATGTTGCGTACCCCGCAATCCCGCAGTATCCGGAACGCCTCGCGGGCCCCGTCTGCCGAATGAGGGCGGTTCATCCAGCGCAGCATCCCGTCATCGAGGCTCTGCACCCCCATGGAGATGCGGTTTACGCCGAGTTCGAGAAGTTCTCGCACGTAATCCGGCCCCCTTTCCACTATGTCTTCCGGATTCACCTCGAGCGTGAATTCATCCCAAAGTCTCTCCGGGGAGAGGCAGCGGACAATCTTCTGCAGGCAGCCTGTGGGCAAAAGTGACGGCGTCCCGCCTCCTATGTAAAGGGTGCGGACAGCGGACGATGCGGCGATTTCGTCCCGCCGGGCTTTGATTTCAGCGCAGAGGTCCTCCGTATACCTCTCGAAGATACTTGTGAATCGGGAACTTGCGTCAGCCTTGGGCGTGGCGGTAGCGGAGCAAACGGGTACTCCGGTTCCGTCACCAGCGACCTCCGAATAGAAGTCGCAATAGATGCAGAAACTGCGGCAGAAAGGGACGTGGATGTAAATCATTAACGCTCCAGCGAAGATATCGCCCGGAGGACGTCCTTCGCCCTGCCTTCCACGTCGAATCCTCCCAGGCAGCGGGTGAAGGTAAGACGGTCTTCCCAGAAGCTGACGGCTTTCTGCAGGCCTGAGCGTTTGCGGAAGGAAAGGTTCTCCCCGTCCTGCCGCTCGAGTTCGTATCCGAGTCCTTCCATGGAAGATACAATGGCATCCCGTATATCTTCGAAGGCCCCGGGAGCCATGAGCCGGCGGGTTCCGAAGCCGAATGCGGGGTATACTGCGGCAAAAGCGGCCACTATGCCGGCAATCTTCCACAGCGAGGAGCGTCCTCCCTTGAAAATGCCGTCAATCCCTCCTCCAACCAGGCCGAAGGCGTAAAGGACGCCAATGAACAGCGCCAGCACGATGCACAGGTAAGCGAAGTATTTAAGGGATCGGACTATGTATTTCATATATTACCACTGTTCCCCTGCAAAGGGACACAGTCCGCTAAAATGCGAATAATATCACAAAAATCAAATTAATTTTTTACTATTTTTGTCCTTTGTAACCAAAAGACAAATAACATGGCAGACGAAATCAAAAGAGAAGACCCCCTCGAAAGGCTTGAAAGGCAGGAGCGAGAACGTAAGGCGCGCGGAGGGAATCTGCGCACGATAACGACCATACTCATTGTTGTAGCAATTGTTCTTGCGGCCGCTCTCGCTTACGTATATCTTCAGAAGTCACGTCTTGTGAGCGACCTTGAAGATGAAAAGAAAGACCTCACCGAACAGATAGTGGCCCTTCAGGCCGACTATGCCACTCTTTCCAGCGACTACGACGTCATAAATTCACAGCTCGACTCTTCTCGTGAGGAGGTGGCCCAGCTGGTTGACCGCATCAAGAAAACGCAGGCGGTTGACCGCGCCAAAATCCGTCAGTACGAAAAAGAGCTCGGGACGCTCCGCAGCATCATGCGCAGCTATGTGGTGCAGATAGATTCGCTCAACACCCTCAACCACAAACTCACGGTGGAAGCGGCCAACGCACGCAAGGAGGCGGCCGAGGCGGGGCGCCGCAACGAGGAACTCACCGCCCAGGTAAACACCTACAGGGAACAGGTGGCTGTGAACTCAGTGCTCAAGGCTCGCGGAATAACCCTTCAGGCGTTCAACGGCAGCGACAAGGCCACCGACCGCAGCAGCCGTATAGTGCGGATGATGGTAAATCTCACCCTTGCCGAAAACGGTCTCGCTCCGAAAGGGCCCGTGCGCGTGTATGTAAGGGTTAAGGACCCCGACGGCAATCTGCTTCTCGACGGTACCGGTTCCAGTTTCTCCCTTGCCGGCGAGGCCATGGCCGCAACTGCGTCGCGCGAAGTGGACTATACCGGTTCCGACGTGGAGATGTCCATCTATGTGAACAACATTCCCGATTTCCACAAGGGAGTCTATACCGCCGAAGTCTATACCGAACAGTCCCTGCTTGGAAAAGCAGAACTGCTTCTCAGGTAGCTCTACACCTGGCTCTGCGACATGCATTCTGGCGCGTAAATAGCTATCAATAAGCAACTTACTTAAAATGCTGGTCTTAGTATGGGGGACCAGCGTTTTGCGTAAAACATTAATATAGAGATAGTTATATGCCATCATCTCCACCCCGTTCCGCCCCGTCCCGTCCCGTCCTCTCCCCGTCCCGTCCCTCTTAGTTTCATTTTTAACCATTTATGCAACTAACCCCCACTCAACAGTCCGGGTTAGTCGCATTTTCACCCGAAAAAGCGACCAACACTTTTCCGCTCCACAAGGGAGCCCAGCCCGTCGAAACTCCTTCGGAAGCAGGCGACCTGCATTCCAGATTCTTTGCCGGATTCCTTTTTTACGGGCATAGACATTCTTGTCCACGTCAGGGACAACCTTATCTTTGCCCGATTGCGAAGTTGCCGTCCCGGGCGTTGAGACAATGGCGTAAGAGGAGGAGAGCCCGGAGCGAACTCAGTGAGCGGAGTCCCCAAAGAGGCAAACTCTCGCTGCTTTACAGGGTTTCCAGCCTCCGGCGCAGGGTTTCGAGCTCTCTTTCGTCAGAGAAAGCGGCGCGGATGGGAACGGCAAAAAGTCTCTCGCGGATTTCTGCCGGAACCGTCCTGCGCGACCTTTTGCGCATTGCGGATCCTTCGGCTTTCTCCCCATGTGACGTGGGCGCATAATCGAGCAGGCGGACGGCGTCCTTTTCCGTTGTGAGGAGCGCGGCCGTGGGATTCTTGCGGACAAGATCTGCAATCCGCGCGATGTCGGATTTGGAAAACGCGTGATGGTCGGGGAACTTTATGGCTCCTGATATCCTATAGATATCGCTTACGTGCGCGCGAAGCGGCCTGTCGTTCGCGATGCCCGAGAACAGGACCGCGGATTTGGAGTAGCAGTAGCGGGCGTCGGCTTCGGGGAATACAGGTTTGAGCTGACAGTATTCCATGTGGGAAAAGAGCAGGGTGATGCGCTTCCCTAAAGGGGTGACGGCAGAGCAGTCCTGCGCAGAATAATCCTTCAGCCTCAGTTTTCCGGCGAAAGATGTTTTATCCCAATTGTCAATTCCGGGAGGACATTTGCTCACGATGATGATGTCGGCTTCGAAAATTCGCTGCGGCAGGTCCCTCAGGCGCCCGAAGGGGAGGAGGGAGTCTTCGAATACCGGCCGGGACCAGTCCACCAGAACGATGTTAAGCGATGCGTGCAGGCGGTTAAACTGGAAGGCGTCGTCCAGAACAATAATGTCGGCTGCGGAAAATTCGGCGGCACCGGGAGCCGGCATGGCGGCAGAGCCGTCCCCGGAATTATTTTGAGCGGGCTCCGCGTGTGGCGGTAGCGGAGGGGACGGCTGCTTCCGCCCTCTTGCGTCCCCGGAAGTTTTTTGAGCGGGCTCCGCGCGTGGCGGTAGCGGAGGGGACGGCTGCTGCCGCCCTCTTGCGTCCCCGGAATTTTTTTTGGCCATGCTGTCAGGCGAGGGGCAAACTGTACGCGACACTCTGCCTCTCCCCGAATCATTTGTCGGCCCGAGCGTTGCAGCCTGCCTGCCGCTCAGCCGCGCACACCCTTGCACGCGGTCTTTGTCAACCGCAACCGTCACTGCAGGGAATTTGCGGGCGATCTGCAGGGGCTCGTCTCCGGCAAAAGCCGCGGTGGAGTCGCGGCTTACAATCTGAAAACCCTTGCTGCGGCGCTTATACCCCCTCGAAAGCATGGCGGCCCGGGAGGCTCCCCATCGGTCGCTCTCCTGCAGCAGACTAAGGATCAGCTCGGTATGGGGGGTCTTTCCGGTGCCTCCCACGGTAACGTTCCCCACGCAGACGGTTGGAACGGAGGCACCCGGGGCGGTCCGCCACCTGCGGGCCCTTGCCTTTAGTATCTGCTTGTAAATCAGCATGTGAAAGCCTGCCGCAAAGCTCCCGGAGGGAACTCGCATGCTCCTTAAACCGTGAGAATTTCCTTCTCCTTCGCGGCCACGAGTTCGTCTATGGCCTTGATGTTCTTGTCGGTAAGCTTCTGGACGTCGCCTTCGGCTTCCTTTTCGGTGTCTTCGCTCATGCCGTCGTTTTTCTGGGCCTTCTTGAGGAGTTCTATGGCGTCGCGCCTTTCGTTACGCACCACCACCTTGGCGTTCTCGCCGGTAGCCTTGGCTTTCTTGACGAGTTCGCGGCGGCGCTCTTCGGTGAGGGCGGGAACGGTGCAGCGGATGATTTCGCCGTTGTTCTGCGGGGTGAGTCCGATGTTGGCGTCCAGGATGGCCTTTTCTATCTTGCTTATCATGCTCTTGTCCCATGGCTGAATGGCCAGGGTCTTGGCATCGGGCGCAGTGACGGAAGACATTTGCGGGACAGGGGTCTTGGTGCCGTAATAATCCACCAGTACGCTGTTGAAGATGGATGGATTGGCCTTGCCGAGGCGGTAGTTCTTGAGATCCTCTTCCAGGAACATGACGGCTTCCTGCATCTTTTCGTCAGCGCCTTCGAGGATTTCCTTTGCTCTTTCGTCTAACATTTGGATATTATGTTTTTATGGATTATTCAGTCTGGGATGTGTTATGCTTATGCGTGTACGAGGGTGCCTATCCTTTCTCCTTCGAGGAGCCGCAGGAGGGCGCCGCTCTGATTGATGTCGAACACCACCACCGGTACGGGGCCCTGTTCGCAGAGGGCGAAGGCCGTCTGGTCCATTACGTGAAGACGGTTCACCAGACATTCGTGGAATGTGATTTCGTCGAACTTGCGGGCGTCGGGATCCTTTTCGGGGTCTGCCGAATAAACGCCGTCCACCCTCGTGCCCTTCAGGAGGGCGTCGGCACCTATTTCGAGGGCCCTGAGGGCGGCACCCGAGTCGGTGCTGAAGAAAGGATTGCCGGTACCGCCGGCAATGAGGGCCACTCCGCCTTCTTCGAGAACCTTTGCGGCCGATTCGCGCACGTACCCCTTGGCAATGGGCTCCATGGGAGTGGCCGTGAACACTTCGGCGTTTATGCCTTCGCTGCGAAGCGCGCTTGCGAGGGCCAGGGAGTTGATTACGGTGGCCAGCATTCCCATACGGTCGCCGGTAACCCTGTCATATCCTTTTCCTATTCCCTGTATGCCGCGGAAGATGTTTCCACCGCCGTTCACTATTGCTATCTGGTAGCCTCTTTTGACTGCCGCGGCTATTTCCGATGCGAATTTCTTCAGGCTTTCTTCGTCAATGCCCTTTCCTGCAGGACCTCCGAGGCTTTCGCCGCTGAGCTTGAGCAATACTCTTTTGTACATAAAAAGAAGGTTCTTAGTCTTGTTAAATCAGACAAAAATATCGGAATTTTCGCAAACTTGCAAGAATTGGTTATATTTGCACCTGCAAAAAAGAATCAAAACCCTACAGATATGTTCATGACCAGCTCTTCCATCGGGAAGAAATTCGTACAGGCCGTTTCCGGCGCATTCCTTATCATTTTCCTTCTGCTTCACGGAACCATCAATTTCTTTTCTGTGATAGACACCTTCACCGGCAAGTTCGGCTCCCCCGACGGTCTCTTCCAGAAAGGCTGCGACTTCATGGCCCTGCCTATCGTTGACATCATGGTTCCCGTGCTCGCACTCGGATTCCTCATCCACATCGGATACGGCATCTGGCTCACGGTCCAGAACGTCCGCGCCCGCGGCGGTTTCAAGCGCTATGCGGTGGCTTCAAAGGGAGCGGCCGACAGCTGGAGCGCACGCAACATGTTCGTCCTCGGCCTGGTGGTCCTCGGCCTGCTGGCCTTCCACTTCACCCATTTCTGGGCCAAGATGCAGCTGCAGGACTTTAGCGGCGGCGAAGCGGAGAATCCTTACATGCTTCTTCTTCAGACCTTCGGAAATCCCTGGATACTTGCGTTTTACATGGTCTGGTTCGTAGCAATCTTCCTGCACCTCACACACGGTTTCTGGAGCATGTTCCAGACAATCGGCTGGAACGGAGGCAAGTGGTTCGGCCGCCTCAAGGTAATAGGCGTCATCGTGGCCGCCATTATCGTGCTGCTCTTCGTGGCCGCCGCGGTCAATGCTTTCGTGCAGGCCAATTTCCTTCAGCCCGGCCTGCTGGAGAGCCTTCGCGCCTAATTTTTTGATTTTTATAAATAAATTTATACCTTTGCGGTCCCTATTTTGTGTAGGGATCGCAATTTTTTGTATAACTAATTAAAGATCAAGACAGTGGACACACTTAGCTACAAAACAGTATCGCTGAACAGCGCAACTGTGGACAAGCAGTGGGTAGTCATTGATGCGACCGGTCTCGCTCTCGGTCGTCTTGCATCCAGGGTTGCTCTTGTCCTTCGCGGAAAGAACAAGCCCGGATTCACCCCCAACGTTGACTGCGGTGACAATGTCATCGTCGTCAATGCGGAAAAGGTGATCCTCAAGGGTAACAAGATGACAAACCGCGTGTACACACGCTACACCGGATATCCCGGTGGACAGCGCTTCACCACGCCGGCGGAAATCCTCGCGTCAAGCCATCCCGAAAGGCTTGTTGAGAAAGCAGTCAGGGGTATGCTTCCCAAAACCCGTCTTGGTGCAAAGCAGTTTGGCAACCTTCACGTTTATGTAGGTCCCAACCATCCGCACCAGGCCCAGAACCCCAAGGAAATTACTTTAAAAGAACTTTAAACAGAGCAAATGGAACAGACACACGCCCTTGGAAGACGTAAAGCAGCTGTC
>CADBSV010000038.1 GCA_902797435.1 uncultured Bacteroidia bacterium | reverse complement strand
GACCGCGGGGTGGACGGTTTCCGCTGTGACGCCGCCGGGGAGATGCCGACACGGACGTGGCAGTATCTGGTTCCCAGGCTCAGGCGTGCCTATCCTCAGATTTATCTTCTCGCAGAGGCCGAAAAGAGTGAATTCGCGGCAGACACCATGTTCGACGCCACCTACGCATGGGAGATGCATCATATAGAAAACGGCATTGCAGCAGGCCCCGGGAACAAGGACGAGGTAAAGACTGCAAAAGACCTCAGGGAGTATCTTGCAAGGGATGCGAAGAGGGTCCCCCGCAGCGCGTTCCGCCTTGCTTTTACTTCCAACCACGATGAGAATTCGTGGAACGGAACCGAATTCGAGCGCATGGGCGACGCGTGGAAGGTTATGTCGGTGCTCAACTTTACCCTTCCGCAGACCCAGCCCCTCATTTACACAGGGCAGGAGATAGGACTCTCGCGCCGGCTGGAGTTCTTCGAAAAGGACCCCGTTACCGACTGGAGCGCCAATGAATACACGGAGTTCTACAAGTATCTTGTGAAGCTCAAGCATGACAATCCGGCCCTCGCTGCAGGAGAGAAGGGAGGCAGGGCAAAGTATCTTGGCGGCCTTCCCGAAAACGTGCTTGGATTCACCCGCAGCGTGCCCGGTAACAAGGTGACCGTGCTTGCCAACCTGTCGGCTGAACCTGTTGTGGCAAAAGGGAATAAGCTTGCTCCCTGGGGCTTTGTGGTGCAGGTGAAGTAAACTGCAGATACGATATTTAAGAAAAGTAGTGCCCGACCAGACTTCGGGCACTATTTTTGTGTATATTCGCAGCCGAAATCAAGAGTTAGTAGTATGATTAATCTTATTATATTGGCTTTTACCCTCGCCGCAGTGGAGCCCTTCGAGGCGGCATCCCCTGCGGCAGTCTTACCTCAGACCGATACCGTGGCTGCTGATACTTCCGCTACAGTCATAACGCTTGAAAAAGCTCTTGAGATAGCCCTCAGCGGCAATGCCACGGTGCGTGTGGCCGACAAGGAGATAGAAGCCAAAGGCTATGCCCGCAAGGGCAGCTATGCCGCGCTTTTCCCCCAGGTGGCCGCCACAGGTTCATTCAACCGTACCATCAAGAAGCAGGTTATGACCATGGACTTCGGCGGGGTTTCCCAAAGCATCGAGGTGGGCCGGTGGAACACCGTCTCCGGAGGCCTCTCGGCCAGCATGCCGCTCGTGAACGCCCAGCTTTGGAAGAGCCTGCAGATTACGGGCGAGGACGTGGAACTTGCAGTGGAGAAGGCCCGCAGCTCCAAGCTCCAGATGGTCACCCAGGTGAAGCAGGCCTATTATTCGGCCCTTCTTGCCAAAGAGGTGCACAAGGTGTATGAGAGCGTCTATGAGAACGCCGTTGCCAACTGCGAGCTCACCGAAAAGAAATACAACTCCTCCAAGGCTTCGGAACTCGACCTTACAAGGGCTAAGACTGCCGTGGCCAACGCCGTGCCCAACATGTACGACAGCGAGAATGCCATCACTCTGTCACTGTGGCAGCTTAAGGCGCTCATGGGAGTGGATCTGAGTCTTAACATAGACGTGGCTGATTCGCTTCTGGCCTATTCCGAAGGCCTTTCCTATATGGTTCCCGACAGCGTGGACCTGAGCGGCAACTCGGCCCTCCGCCAGCTGGAACTCCAGGCCGAAGAGCTCTCAAACAGCATAAAGGCGCAGATCTACGCCAATCTTCCCACGCTGAGCGCCACCTTCTCCTATCAGGTCAACGCCATGGAGAACGAACTCAATTTCAGCGAGTACCAGTGGCACCCCTACGCGGTGGTGGGCCTCAGCCTGAATATCCCCATATTCACCGGAGGCAGGAACTATCATTCCATAAAGCAGGCAAAGGTTCAGCAGCAACAGCTCTCCCTGCAGCGCGAGGAAGCCGAAAGGAACCTCCGGGTGGGAATAATGAGCAGTCTCAATACGATGGACATGGCGGGAAAGAGCTACGCTTCCGCCGTAGAGGCGCTCGAGAGCGCAGGCAAGGCCTACGACATAGCCTCCAAGAGCTACGAGGTGGGTCGCAGCACCCTCACCGATCTGGGTGACGCCCAGCTTGCCCTCACGCAGGCGCAGCTCACCGTCAGCCAGGCAGTGTTCAATTTCCTCAATGCCAAGGCATCCCTCGAACAGACCCTTGGCGAAGATTACAGCATGTACGAAACAAACACAGAAAATGAATAGATATACAGCACTTCTCGCAGCGGCGCTTGCAGCAGTCGCATGCGCCCAGAATTCCACTAAGACCGCGGCTCCCGTGGCTTCGCAGACACAGGTCCCCGCCACCCGCATCACGGTTGCCGGGGCGGTTCTCCAGAAAGTGGCTCACACCGAGGTTTATTCTTCTACCGTTCAGGCGTTTGCGGTTAACAACATAGCGCCTCAGAGCGGAAACAGGATTCAGAAGATCAATGTGGATGTGGGTTCTTTCGTGAGCAGGGGACAGGTGCTTGCCGAGATGGACAGGGTGCAGCTTACGCAGCAGAAACTCCAGCTTGCGAACTCCGAGAAGGAACTGCAGCGCCTCAGGCAGCTATACGACCAGGGAGGTCTCTCCCAGAGCGATTTCGAAGCGGTGGAGCTCCAGTACAAGGTGGCCAAGGCCTCCTACGACAACCTTGAGCAGAACACCATCCTCCGTTCCCCCATAAACGGAGTCGTCACGGCCCGCAATTACGACCGCGGCGACATGTATGCGATGGCACAGCCCATATTCACGGTGCAGCAGATCACCCCGGTAAAGCTCCTTGTGGGTGTGTCGGAAACGGATTACACCAAGGTCAAGGCCGGCCAGCAGGTGAGCATAGTGGCGGACGCCCTCCCCGGGAAGACCTTCACCGGCAAGGTGAACAAGATATATCCCACGATGGACGCTGTGTCCCATACCTTCAGCGTCGAAGTGCTGGTGCCTAACCAGGACAAGGCCCTCCGTCCCGGGATGTACTGCAAGGTCACCGTCAATTTCGGCGATACCGACAGCGCCGTAGTGCCCGACGAAGCGGTAGTCAAGCAGCTCGGCAGCGGGCAGCGCTTTGTCTATATCCTTAACGGCGACGGCACCGTGCGCAGCTCTGCGGTTCAGCTCGGCCGCCACTTCGGCAGTTCTTATGAAATCCTTTCGGGAGTGAATCCCGGCGATACCGTGGCTGTTGGCGGAGCATCTGCGCTCAAGGACGGTTCGAAGGTGGAAATAGTTGAGAGATAACGCCATGAGCCTTTATCGTAAAGCCGTTAACCGACCCGTGACCACGGTCCTTGTGTTCGTGGCCTTCATAGTGTTCGGTATATATTCGCTCACCAAGACGAGCATAGCCCAGCTGCCCGACTTCGACGCCAATGTGGTGATGGTCATGAGCTCCTATCCGGGCGCCAGCGCCACCGACGTGGAGAACAACCTCACGAAGCTGCTGGAGAACAGCCTTAACAGCGTCGAGAACCTGAAGGACATGACTTCCCGTTCCCGGGAGAACATAGCGATAATAGTGATGCAGTTCGAGTACGGGACCGATATCGACGAGGCGTGCAACGACATACGGGACAATCTGGACATGGTGTCCCAGGCCCTGCCTGACGGGGCCGGCAAGCCGTTCCTGAGGAAGTTCAGCATGGACGACATGCCCATCATGATAGTTTCGGCGACGGCACAGGAAAGCTTCGCCGGACTGGACCGAATCCTCGACGACAGGGTGACCACCCCGCTTGCCCGCGTGGACGGAGTCGGAACCGTCTCCGTTGTCGGCGCTCCTGAAAGGGAGATTCAGATATACTGCGATCCCGGTAAACTGGAGGCATACGGGCTCAGCATCGCCGGCATCTCCGGCGCTATCGCCTACGAAAACCGCAACGTCCCCTCGGGAAATATCGACATAGGCACCGAAACCTACTCGCTGCGCATCCAGAAGGAATTCTCCGATCCCCGCGAAATCATGGACGTGGTGGTGGGCTACAGTGCAGGGAATGCAGTCTATCTGCGGGACGTGGCCACAATGGTGGACGGTCCGGCCGAAAAGTATCAGGAATCCTACACCAACGGAGAAAAGGCTGCCACTATCCTCATACAGAAGCAGTCCGGAGCCAATACGGTTGACGTCATCCGTCAGGTGAAAAAGAAGCTGGCGGAAATTGCCCCGAACCTTCCCAGCGACATAAAGCTGATACCTGTCATCGACTCGTCGAGCAACATCATCAACACCATCAATTCGCTGCTCAAGACCATCCTCATCACCATGCTGGTGGTTATGCTCGTGGTGTTCATTTTCCTCGGCAGATGGAGGGCCACGTTCATAATCGTGCTCGCCATTCCTATCGCCCTGATGGGTTCGCTGGTATATCTTCTCGCAACAGGCAACACGCTCAACATCATATCGATGAGCGCCCTGTCCATAGCCATAGGCATGGTGGTGGACAACTCCATAGTGGTTCTGGAGAACATCTCCAAGCACATGGACCGCGGCGAAAAGCGCAAGGAGGCGGCCGTGAACGGCACCACCGAGGTGGCCGGTTCCATCGTAGGCTCCACCCTCACGACCCTCTGCGTGTTCCTCCCGCTTACCATGGTTTCCGGCATGGCCGGCATCATGTTCCAGCAGCTCGGATGGATTGTGAGCATCATCATGATAGTATCGACCACCCTTGCCCTGACCCTCGTGCCGGTAATGGCTTCCCGCATGCTCAGCGCAGGGGCCAAGAACACCCGTCTGCACAAGATAGTCTTCACTCCGATAGACAAGGGACTCGATGCTTTCTCGGCATTTTACTCGCGTGTAGTCCGCTGGTGCGTCACTCACCGTAAAACCGTCACCCTCGGGGCTTTTGCCCTTATCGTGGCCGTTTTCGCGCTGCTGGCTCCCAGGATAAAGTCCGGTTATTTCCCGAACTCCGACTCCGGCCGCCTTTCCGTGAGCGTGGAACTGCCAGTCGGAACTTCCCAGGAGGTTACCGGCCGTTTTGCACACGAGCTCTACCGGCGCTTCGTTGAGGAGATTCCCGAAATCCAGGTCTGCGAATACCGTTTCGGCCAGGCCGATTCCGACAATGCCCTTGCCAGTGCCCGCAACAACGGCTCGTACCTGATAAACATGAACATAAACCTGGGAAGCATGGAGCAGCGTGAGCGCAGCGCCTCGGACATCGCCAACATCATAAGGGCCGACCTCAAGGAGTATCCCGAGATACACCGTGCGCAGGTCACCGAAGGAGGCGGAGGAATGGGCGGAGCCACCACGGTTCAGCTGGAAATCTACGGCTTCGACTTCGACGAGACCGACCGTATCGCCAAGGAGGTGCGCTCCAAGATGAACGACAGCGGAAAATTCGTTCAGGTGGTTCTGAGCCGTGACGAGTACACGCCCGAATACCAGGTGGACTTCGACCGCGAAAAGCTGGCCCGCGTGGGGCTCAATTCCACGACGGCAGCTACCGCTTTCAGCGCCGCCATGAGCGGAAGCGTCACTTCCTTCTTCCGTGAGGAAGGTGACGAGTACAACATCCGCGTGCGCTATGCGAAGGAGTTCCGCAGCAGCGTCTCCGATATTGAGAACGTGATACTCACCACGCCCATGGGCAGCACCGTAAGGGTTAAGGAACTGGGCGATGTGGTCGAAAGCAAGGTGCCTCCCACCATCGAGCGCAAGAACCGCGAACGCTATATCACGGTAACCGGAATTACCGCGAAGGGAGTGGCCATGAGCGAAGGCGTGCAGATAGTGCGCGACATAGTGGGAACAGTCAACATCCCCAATAACATCACCACCGAAATGGCCGGCGATTTCGAAGACCAGCAGGATATGATGAAGGATCTTGTGACCCTGCTCATCCTCATCCTGATTCTGGTGTATATGGTCATGGCCGCCCAGTTCGAGAGTTTCGTAAATCCGTTCGTCATCATGTTCAGCGTGCCGTTCGGCTTCATGGGCGTGATACTCGGCCTCTGGGCCACCGGCACCACGCTCGACATTATGTCCATGATAGGCATCCTCATCCTCATAGGTATAGTCGTGAACAACGGTATCGTTCTCATCGACTACATAAACCTTCTCCGCGAAAGGGGAATGAAGGTGGTCGAGGCGGCGGTTGCGGCGGCTCACAGTCGTCTCAGGCCCATCCTCATGACCACCCTCACGACGGTCATCGGCATGCTCCCGCTCGCCCTCGGGCGCGGCGAAGGCAGCGAAATGTGGCGTTCCCTCGGTATGACGGTCGCCTGGGGCCTTACCTTCTCCACCATCGTCACCCTCATACTCATCCCAACCATTTACTGTATTTTCGGAACCCGTCAGGAGCGGCGCAGACTCAAGAAATGAAAGCAATATTCATAGCCTGTTCACAGGCATACAACGAAGAAATAATAGAGGTGCTCGAATCTTTCGGGCAGAGAGGTTATACCCGCTGGACTGAAGTCGGAGGCAGGGGCAGCAGCGACGGCATCCCTCACCTTGGCAGCCATGCCTGGCCGGACATGAACCATGTCGTACTCACCTTCGTAGAAGATGACGCCGTCGCGGGCAGGATACTCGAAGCCCTTCACGAAAAGGACCTTGAATCCAAGGATTTGGGCCTGAGGGCGTTCGTATGGAATATTGAAAAATATTGCTAACTTTGTGGATGATAAAAAAGATTTAACAGTTATGCAGACAATTACAGATACCAATTTCAGTGACATCCTCGCTTCCAAAAGCGTGGTACTGGTGGATTTCTGGGCGGCCTGGTGCGGTCCCTGCCGCATGCTCAGCCCCATTGTTGACGATGTAGCCGAAGCCTATGAGGGCCGTATCGAGGTTGCCAAGTGCAATGTGGACGATCAGGAAGACATCGCCGCGCAGTATGGCATCCGCAGCATTCCCACCCTCCTTTTTTTCAAGGACGGCCAGCTCGCCGACAAAACAATAGGCCTTGTCGGCAAAGCGGAAATCGAAGAAAAAATCAACAACCTTTTATAGCCATGAAAAAGATATTTGCAGTCCTTGCTTCCCTCGTGCTCGGCGCTGTTGCAGCCAATGCGCAGGTGGGTATAATTGCAGGCGTAACATCTACCACTACCGACATCAGTGCCGCCCAGGAAGCCCTCAAGGCCGGCGACATCACCCTTTACCACATCGGTCTTACCTCCAAGTTCGACCTTGGCGCCATTGCCATCCAGCCGTCCCTCATCTACAATGTCAAGGGAACCCAGCTGAGCGAAGTCAAGGGAACTGAGGATGTTGACCTCACCAAATACAAAGCCGACTTCAAGACCGGTTTCCTCGAACTCCCCGTTCAGCTCCAGGTGGGTCTGAACCTCGGCGGGTTCCGCCCCTATGTGTTTGCCGAACCCTTCGTGGGAATTGCAATCACCAATGAGTTCTCCAAGTCTTTCGAGACTGCAATCGGGACCGAGACGACGGAAAAATCCGACGCGTCCACACAGTGGGACAACATCGGTTCCGACATCAAGGACCGTCTCGAATACGGTGTTGGCGCAGGTGTGGGTATCGACCTTCTGAACAGCCTTCAGATTTCGGTACGTTACTACTGGAACATGGGTCAGCTCTATGAGGGCGATTCCACCAGGTTCAAGGATGATACCGCAGCTTCTGCAGTGAACGGTCTTATCGACACGATGAAGAACCAGAAGTGCACCGGCATCATGGCTTCAGTGGCATTCTTCTTTTAGAAAGTGAAGCCCGGGGATATACAAAATATCATCGGGGCCGATTTGGAGGCGGTTAAGGACCTTGTCCGGAGCCGCCTCTCTTCTTCCGTGCGTCTTCTGCAGGACGTGAACGAATCGCTCCTTGAAAGCGGCGGCAAGATGGCCCGCCCGTCGCTGTGCCTGCTTATGGCCCGTGCCTGCGGGGACGTTGCCGAAGACACCCGCAGATTTGCCGCCGGAGTGGAGCTGCTGCATAATTCCACCCTGCTTCACGACGATGTCGCCGATGCGGCCGATTTCCGCCGCGGAGTCCCTACGGTGCGGAGCCTCTACGGCCCCGTGCCGGCGGTGCTGGTGGGGGATTTCTGGCTGGCCCGCTCCCTTGACCTCATTCTTGAGTCCGGGCATCGCAACTGGGCCCTGAAGGCTTTTTCCAAGACCCTTGTCGATCTTTCCGAAGGGGAGATGCTCCAGCAGCAGAAGGCCTTCCAGTGCGACACCACCGAAGAGGATTATCTGCGCATAATCTATTGCAAGACGGCGTCGCTTTTCGAACTCTCGTGCAGGGCCGCTGCAGTCAGCGTAGATGCTTCGCCGCAGGTGACGGATGCCGCCGGGGCCTACGGACGCGCCCTTGGGATAGCTTTCCAGATAAAGGACGATATCCTCGACTATACCGGGGGCGACATAGGCAAGCCCTCGGGGCTCGACCTTGCAGAGCGCAAGATAACCCTTCCCCTGCTCGGCGCGCTTCGCTCCTCCGGGGAGGAAAAAGCCGTGAGGGAAATGCTGCGCAGCCTGCCGGAACATCCCGAAAACCGCGCGGCAATTTCCGGTTTCGTAAGCCGTCACGGAGGTATCGATTATGCCCGCAAGGCACTCCATTCCTATATCGGAGCGGCTTTGGCTGCTCTTTCTTTCCTCCCGGAGTCGGAAGAAAGGACCGCCCTCGAAGAATTTGCCCACTTAAATGAAATAAGGGAAAAATGAGTCTGGAAAAAGTACTGACTGCAATGGTGGACAGCGGAAAGGTTCCGCACGCCATCCTCCTTCACGAGAATGACGGCGGAGGCGCCTTCCCCCTTGCACTGCATTTTCTCGAACACCTTTACGGCCAGGCGGGAGGCAGGGTGGCCAAACTCATCCACTCCGACGTCCACTTCATTTTTCCCGTGGTCATATCGGGTTCTTCTTCGGCCTCTTCCGTGTCAGTTTCGGAGCCTTTTCTGGGCGAATTCCGCGCTTTGGCCTCTTTAAATCCTTCCTTTACCGAGCAGGAACTCTACTCTGCCCTCGGGTTCGAAGGAAAGAATCCGGTAATCCCGGTGGCCGAGGCAAACGCCCTTTTGAGGACCCTTGGCATGCATTCGCTCGAAGGCGGATACACATCGGTGCTTGTCTATCTGCCGGAAAGGATGAACGTCGCGGCATCCAACAAGCTCCTCAAGATTCTTGAGGAACCTCCTGCCAAGACGGTGTTCGTGCTCATCACCCATGCCCCTGAAAGGCTCCTGCCCACGATCGTGTCGCGCTGCCAGCTGTTCAGGGTGCAGTCGCAGATGCAGTCCATCGCCGACACCTACGATGACGGCGGGCAGCTTGCATCCCTTATGGAGGCCCTTCTCTCCCGCGATCTGGGGGAGGCTCTCTCGGAAGGGGAGCAGATAGCCTCGCTCCCTTCGAAGCAGGCTGCAAAGGCTTTCTGCCGTTATGCCGCCGAGAAGTTCCGCAGGGTGTTCCTCTATCAGCAGGGGCTCGGACAGATTGCCGGAGACGATTCGCAGGCCCGAGAGTGGGCCGGCAGGGTAAACCCCAAGTTCCCCCGCAAGGCCCTTGAGGTGCTCGACCGGACCATTGTCCGCATCGACCGCAACGTAAACGTAAAAATTCTTTTCACAGACCTGGTAAGCAGGCTCTATCTCAATATATAGAATGGAAAACAAAACCATAGACTGCAGCCGCGGCACCATAGCCGTACGGGACCCTAAGACGGGGGAGACCACCTTCTCCTATCGTGAAGGATGCTGCAAACTGCGCGATTACAACTACCTTCGTGGCATAACCGACGAATCGGTGAAAGACCTTTTCGAGGTGCGCTTCAAGAATACACGCAAGGGCATCTACCGCAATGCATCCGGGCAGAACGTAAAGCTCGGGGACATGGTTATAGTGGAATCCTCCACCGGCTGCGACCTTGGCATCGTTACGCTTGAAGGGCCGCTTGTCGCGAGGCAGATACGGCTCAAGGGTATCGATACCGAGGCTCCGCTCCGGAAGATTTACCGCAAGGCCAGGCAGTCCGATGTGGAAAAATGGCAGGAGGCTATCTCCCGCGAGCAGGATACCATGATTCAGGCGAGGCGCATAGCCGCCGAGATGGGGCTTGACATGAAAATCGGGGACGTGGAGTTCCAGGGAGACGGTTCCAAGGCCATCTTTTATTATATAGCCGACGGCCGCGTGGATTTCCGGCAGCTTATAAAGGTGTTCGCCGAGGAATTTCGCATCCGCATAGAGATGAAACAGATAGGAGCACGTCAGGAGGCCGGGCTGATAGGAGGTATCGGCGTGTGCGGCCGCGAACTCTGCTGCGCCCGTTATATCTCCCATTTCAAGAGCATCTCCACTGCCGCCGCAAGGGTACAGGACCTTTCGCTCAATCCGCAGAAACTCGCAGGACAGTGCGGAAAGCTCAAATGCTGCCTCAATTACGAGGTGCCTGCGTATCAGGACGCCTCGTCGCGCATACCGAGGGTGCAGGAACCGCTCGAATTCAAGGACGGACAGGCTTTTCTGCGCAAGACCGACATCCTTGCGGAAACCATGTATTTCTCCTACGACAAGACTTCCGATGCCGACCTCTATCCGCTGGCCGCGTCGGATGTCATGGAAATTATCCGCATGAACCGCAACGGCATAAAGCCCGATTCTCTCAAGGGCGATCCGGAGCCTGTGCGTAAGGAGTTCGTCGATGCGGTGGGCGACGATTCGATATCGCGTTTCGATTCCCCAAAGAAGCGCGGCAAGAAACACGGCCGCGGGCGCAAGGGCGGTCGTGAAAAGAACGGCGGAAACGGACAATCGTAGCAGGATGTTCGCGCCGGATAAGTTTGACAGTCAGCCTGTTGCCCTTAGCGGCATTGCCGGTTGTAGAGGCGCGGCAAAATTAGTGTCCCTGCTTCTGGTTTTTGCCCTTGCATCGTGCAGGCCGGCTTCGTACGAGCAGTTCCTAAGGTGCGACCAGGCCGAAGGGGGAGAGTACGTGTTCATGCTGGACATGTCGGATACCCTTTCCGACTATGATGTCTCTTTCTATTCCCGCATTGATGCGCCGGTGATGGAGTCGGCTAAGCCTGCCTCGCAGATGGCCCTTTCTGTCAGCTGGTTCGCTCCGCAGGGGACTGATCCTTCCCTTTCCGAAACCGTGTATCTTCCCTATGGAGGCGCTGCCGGATCGGTCAGGCTCTACCGCAGCGGGGTGCGTGTGGAACCTCTCGGTGAATGGAGGGTTTCCGTCCGCCCTCAGGATGCGCCCGAAGGGCTCCGCGGTATAGGTATAATATGTAAACGAAACTTGCATGGGACACGATAAACTCCGAAAATTCGCCGAGAACGAAACCTTTTCATGCCTTCTGCAGCCTTCTTCCGAAGAGGTGCTTGCAGACGGATTCGAGAACCTGCGCGACCATCCGGTGAAAGGGCACTGGTTCGAACGAAATGAGGAGACCTCCGGGGAAAAGACTTCCGCCGCCCCGTTGATTTTGGAACTGGGTTGCGGAAAAGGGGAATACACCCTGGAACTGGCCCGCAGGAATCCTGACAGCAACTATGTAGGAGTGGACATAAAGGGAGCAAGGCTTTGGAAAGGCGCCAAGACGGCAACTCTGGAAGGGCTCCCCAACGTCCGTTTCCTGCGCACGAGAGTGGAATTCATTACGGCATTCTTTGCTCCGGGGGAAGTCTCTGAAATCTGGCTTACCTTTTCCGATCCTCAGCCTAAGAGCGAAAACAACCGGCTCTCGTCCCCGCTCTTCCTGGAGCGCTACAGGAAAATGCTCCGTCCCGGCGGCATAGTCCGCCTCAAGACCGACAGCCGGTTCCTGCACGAATATACCAAGGCCGTCGCCGAGGCCAACGGCCTCCGCATCCTGGCCTGCACGACGGACCTTTATGCCCCCGGAGCACCCGGCATCATCGAACCGGAAGTACGTGAGGTGAAGACCTTCTACGAATCCATGTTTCTCGAGATGGGGGTTCCCATAACCTATCTTGCTTTCACCATCGACCACGAAGGCCCCTATGTCCATCCCGGGCGCAAGTTCGATGCGGCCCTTTGGCGCGAGCTCGATTCGTCTCGCCGTTCTTTCGGGCACTGATGTAAAAAATCGGTATCAACTTGTATCGGATATTTAAAATATACCGGGTATAAAACAGGTAAATTTGCTATATGAAAAACATTTCTTTATTAACCCTTGCAGGAGCACTGCTCCTTTCAGTTGCATCCTGCGGTCATAAGAATGAGGTTCCCGAAGGGAGCAGGCACAAGGTGTGGACTGTTTCTATGAACGAAATCTGCAAAGAGTGGGACGGTCAGTGGCAGGGTATCACCGTCGCGTCGGACGGCAACTGCTACTTCTCCTCATCCACGCACTCCAAGAGCCACGGAGCCGGTCTCCACAAATTCGACCCGAGGACTTACAAGCATACCGTCATTGCGGAAGACATGACGGACATCTGCGGTGAAAGCGATCTTCCCGGACACCCGCAGCAGGGCAAAATCCATAGTGACATTCAGGAATGCGACGGATGGCTCTATTTCTGCACCCATCTCTCCAACTATTGGAAGGAGGGTATAGAGATGTATCCCGGTGCACACATACTGGGGTATGAGATTGCTACGGGCAAGTTCCGTGATTTCGGGATTCCGATGCCGGGTTATTCCATTTATTCGGCCATCGCCGTCGATCCTAAGACAAAAAAGATATATGCCTTCATGACTCCGTTCAAACCCGAAGACAAGGAGAATGACGGGTGCCATCTGTACAGCGTCGATATTCCGACCGGAGAGATGAAGGACCTCGGCATGGTAGTAAAAGGAAAAGGCTGTTCCTTCTACTTCTACATAGACGACAACAGCAACGTGTGGTTCTCCCTCAAGAAGAGGGGATACGCCCACTATGATGACGATCACGGCAATCTTTATGTTTACCGTCCCTCAACATCGAAAATCGACACCCTGCAGAACGTCCTTCCGATGGGACAGCTCATCGACGGCACAAGGACTACCGCCAAACAGGATACCGAGCGCTCGTGGACCTGGCTTACGCCTATAGAGGGCCGCAAAAAGTGCCTCTTCATCATGGGGCCGTTCGGCGGCGGAGATGAAAGGGCGTGGATTTTCGATCCCACTAAGGACATCGAATCCGGAGAAGCCTTCGAGCCTATAGCCAATATAGGTCCCAGCTACTTTCAGACGGCTCTTGGCGGAGACAGGCTCTACTTCGTGCAGTATGAGAACCTGCAGGATGAGAGGGTCCTTAAGGCTGAGAGTGCGCGTGAGGCCGATCCCGAAAGCCCGGATTACATAGATTACAAAATGCACCTCAGGAGCGTTTCCCTCAAGGAAGGCGACGACCACAATAAGATTACCGACCACGGCGTGCTCATGGACGACGAGGGCCGCAAGGCAAAGATGGTGTATGCGCTGGCTGCCGATGACGCGGGACTTGTGTACGTGTATGGCAGCTGGACCGTCAAGTCTTACAAGGAGGCATCGCTGCAGTACCTGTACAGGGATTATCCCAACGGCAACATGTTCAAGCTTGTTCCCAGGGGAGAATTCTTCGCGGTTGTGAACACGAACATCAAGTAAAAGGTCAGTTTCAATTTTACTCATTTTCGCGACCAACCCCCATTCAAAAGAGCGGGTCAGTAGCATTTTCGCCCGAAAACGCTACTGACCCTTTTCCATAAGGGATTCCGGCCACCGGCGAAACGCCGTTCGTTTCGCTGACTCCTGCCACTCCCGAAGGACAGGAGTCTTCGCATCCAAAATCCTATAGAAATTTTGGTCATTACCATAAAAAAGAAACCGGCTAAAAAGCGATTTTTAGCCGGCTCCTTTTAGTTTGTGGAGATAAGGAGATTCGAACTCCTGACCTCCTGCATGCCATGCAGGCGCTCTACCAACTGAGCTATACCCCCGATTTGGGACT
>CADBSV010000037.1 GCA_902797435.1 uncultured Bacteroidia bacterium | reverse complement strand
CGCTTGCGGCTGAAGGAAATCCAGCCTTTCGGAGAGGATCCGCAATGCGTCGCCCGATGGGAAAGACGTCGATTGCCGCTTCGGCCGAAAGGCTCCTGCCCCGTCCTTCTCCGGGAGCGCCATCCAGGCCGGAATGCAGCACCGCGAGAGCTTTCCGCAGTACATTTCCGTTGAACGAACCGCAGAGGGACGAGTTGGAAGCGACCGCCACCAACGCCACCTTGGGAGACGTCCGGTCTTCCCATGATCGACTTGCGTTTTCCGCTGATTTCGCAAGTACCCCCTGGCTAAAATCGAGGAGTACTGGCATTTCCCGCCTTTTTTGCAAGTCGCCCCCGGCCGAACTGCCGGAAACTGGCGCTGAACCGAAAGATTCCCCGAGCCCCCATCCGGAAACTGGGGTCGAACCGAAAGCCCCCCCGGCCGCGCCGCCCGAAACAAGAGCCGAAGACAGTATCTGCGAAAGGGTCCTTTCGTATGGCTCGAGCGCCTGGGCGGCCTGCTGGGCCTTGCGCAGTTTTGCCGATGCCACGAGTTTCATCGCGCCCGTAATCTTGAGCGTGGAGCGGACACTTCCGATGCGGTCTTTTATTTCCCTCAGTGACGACATTCCCGGCTTCTGTTATTTTGTCTTTCCCTCCGCTGCTTCGCGGCTTTGCTGCGCTGATGCTATAAGGGCGGCGCAGACCTCTGAGGCCTCCCGTTCAATTATAGCCGCAGATTCATCCGAAATAGTGCCTCCGCCAAGGGCCTCGAGCACTTCGGGATGCGAAGAGCGCATGCGGTCCAGCAGCATCTGCTGGAATTCCTGCACCTGCGAAATGGCAATGGAACTCATCAGGGAATGCGTTCCGCAATAGAGGATGGCCACCTGCTCGCCTACCGGCATGGGAGAATACTGAGGCTGGATGAGAAGCCTGTTGTTCTTGCGCCCGCGGTCGAGGGCGAGAGCAGTGACTTTGTCAACATCGGAGGAGAATTTGGAGAAGGATTCCAGTTCTTCGTACTGCGCCTGGTCTATCTTGAGCGTTCCAGCCACCTTTTTCATGCTCTTCACCTGGGCCGAACCGCCGACCCTCGAAACGGAGATTCCCACATTGATGGCGGGACGGAATCCCTGATTGAAGAGGGAACTTTCGAGATAGATCTGGCCGTCGGTGATGGAGATGACGTTGGTGGGTATATAGGCTGAGACGTCGCCCGCCTGCGTTTCAATGATAGGCAGTGCCGTAAGGGAGCCGCCTGCCCTGACGCGTCCCCGAAGCGACTCCGGCAGATCGTTCATCTGCTCTGCCACTTCCTGCTGGCTGATAATCTTGGCCGCCCTTTCAAGGAGCCTTGAGTGCAGATAGAAGACGTCTCCCGGGTAGGCCTCGCGTCCCGAGGGACGACGCAGAATAAGGGACACTTCGCGATAGGCGACCGCCTGCTTGCTGAGGTCGTCGTACACCACCAGCGCCGGCCTTCCGGTGTCGCGGAAGTATTCTCCCACGGCGGCGCCGGCAAAGGGGGCAAAGTATTGAAGCGCAGCGGGATCGGCCGCAGTTGCGGCCACCACTATGGTGTAGTCCATGGCTCCCTTGGAACGGAGGGTCTCAACTATGGATGCTATGGTACTGCCCTTCTGCCCGATAGCCACATAAATGCAGTAAACAGGCTTTCCGGCAAGGAATTCGGAACGCTGGGCCAGGATGGTGTCGATGGCGATGGCTGTTTTTCCGGTCTGACGGTCGCCGATTATCAGTTCGCGCTGTCCGCGGCCTATAGGAATCATGGCGTCGATGGCCTTGATTCCTGTCTGCAGCGGTTCATCCACCGGCTGGCGGAAGATGACCCCCGGGGCCTTGCGCTCAAGCGGCATCTGCACGCAGTCTCCACCGATGGGGCCGCGTCCGTCAAGAGGCTCGCCGAGCGGATTCACCACGCGGCCGACCATCTGCTCGGAAACCGGGATGGAAGCTATCATCCTCAGTCGCCTCACTATCATCCCCTCCTTCACAAGGTCGGTGGGCCCCAGAAGCACGGCTCCCACATTGTCCTCCTCCAGGTTCATCACCACGGCCCTCACTCCGGAGTCGAACTCCAGAAGTTCTCCGGCCTCGGCATTCGAGAGGCCGTAGATGCGGGCCACTCCGTCGGACACCTGCAGCACCCGTCCTATCTCCTCGAAACCCACTCCGGCATCCATGTCCTTCAGCTGTTCCAGGAGGATGTGGGAAATCTCACTTGCTTTGATATTGTTCATACTATTCTTTGATTCCTTTCGATAAACTGCCGTCTGATGCGTTCCAGTTGTCCCTTAACGCTGGCGTCCAGCAGGATGTCGTCCATTATGATGGTAAAGCCTCCTTCGATGCCGGGATCCACTTCGGTGTCGAAGAAGACCCTTCCGCCAAGTATCCCTGCAAGCCTTTCCGGCAGACCGGGAGCCGGAGCCGCGGTTGTGAGGTGAACCAGTTTCGCTCCGGTGCTCCGGCACCAGATGCGGATGAAGTCGTTAAGGACAAGCCGGAGGTATTCTCCGCGTCCGTTACGGTGGAGCAGCACTACGAGTTTTTCCAAATCCGGCTCAAGAGGCTGCGGTACCGTGGACGGGTCTTTCAGAAGGAGCCTGGCCTGCTGGAAGACAGCCTCCCCCCTTCCCGACTCCTCCGTGAGGAGAAGCAGGGCCCTCGCATAACGCATCGAAACGACTCCGGTATTCATCCTAAGAATCTGCCTTCGGGGCCTTTGCGGCCTCATCTACCAATTTGTCTATCAAGGTTTTCTGCTCCGATTCCGAAGCAAGACGTCCGCGGAGGACCTTCTCTGCCACCTCTACCGAAAGAAGCGCCACCTCCCTGCGAAGATCCGCCGCAGCGGAAACCCTTTCAGCCTCTATCTGGACGCGGGCATGCTCTATCATCTTCGCCGTCTCGTCCGCCGCCTCCTGCTTTGCCCTGGCGATAATCTCGTCCCGGGTGCGGGATGCCTCCTTGAGGATTCGGGCCTGCTCGGCCTTCGCCTCGGAGAGCATCTTTCCGTATTCGGAAGAGATTGCCGCCTCGCGGGCGTCCACCTCATCGGCCTTGCGGAGCGAATCGGCGATACGGCTGCTGCGGTTCTCCACCGAGGAAGTAATGATGGGGAACCCCCACTTCGCAAGGACGAAGAACACGATGCCGAAGATAATCAGCATCCAGAAAAGAAGCCCGCCGTCTGGAGTTATCAGGCTCATTTAAGGACGATTGCGAGCAGACAGGTAATGACTCCCAGAAGGCTGGCGCCTTCGATCATACCTGCCACGATGATGGTGGTGGTGCGGATGTTGCCGGCCGCCTCGGGCTGGCGTGCAATTGCCTCAACGGCAGAGGATCCGATCTTGCCGATTCCGTATCCGGCTGCAAAGGCTGCGAGCGCGGCTCCGATGGCCGCCCCTACTTTTCCTATAGCGGCTCCTGCTGCCGCCTGAAGTAAAATCATTGATAACATAATCTTTTATTTTTAATGTTTAACTCTTGCAAGTCCTATATAAATGCTTGACAGCATGGTAAATATATATGCCTGAATGAAGGAAATGAGCATTTCCAGGACATCCAGGAAGATTCCGAAAAGTACGGTCAGAGCGCTCATTCCGCCCAGCAGCACGCCTCCGTATTTTGCCATTATGAAGATAATGCTCACCATGCAGAGTATCTGGATATGGCCGGCCAGCATGTTGGCGAAGAGTCGTATGGTAAGGGATATGGGTTTTACCAGGGCGCTGAACACCTCGATTACCGCCATGAGGGGCTTAAGCACCCCCGGCACGTCGGGGTTGAGCATCTCTTCGTAGTAATGCTTTGTTCCCGTGAGGTTGACGGTAAAGAAGGTAAAGAGGGCCAGCACCAGGGTGCAGGCTATGTTTCCGGTAAGATTGGCTCCTCCCGGGAAAATGGGCAGGATGCCCATGAAGTTGTTCAGAAGGATGAACAGGAAAGCCGTGAGAAGGAAGGGGCTGTAGCGGCGCCAGTCTTCGCCGATATTGTCCTTTGCCATGTCGTGGACCATCACGAACAGAGGTTCCAGCAGGGCGGCAAGGCCTTTCGGGGCCTCCCTCAGGGAATCGTGACGGCGGTACCAGCGGGCGCACAGAAGCACCAGCACCACCAGCAGCAGGCTGCTCATAATGAGCGAAAGGACGTTCTTTGTGATGGAGATGTCCAGCGGCCGGCGACCGTCTTGTTCGACTATCTTTCCGGCATGGGGTTCGCCTTCGGAAGCTATGTGAAGACCCTCGTATTCAGGGGTTTCCTGCAGCGCTCCGGTATCGGAGAGCGCCGCCGCGTGTTCACCTGCCGGGTGGAGCAGATGCCTTGAAGAGAAGCAGTGCCAGAGGCCGTCGTGAGTGCGGACAATGACCGGGAGGAAAATTGCGATGTCGCGGGAACCTATGCGGGTTATGTGCCACTCGTAGGAGTCGCCCACGTGGCCGAAGATGATGGCCGAGATGTCGGGGGTGTCGGCAGTTTGCTCCGCTACCGCCACGCCCGAAGCCTCCGCAAAAAAATTCCGCAAATGGCCGCTCCCAGGCTGCTCTCCTGACGCAGACAGTCCTTCCGGCTGGAAGGCCAGCAGGAGCGATAGCAGTATGGACATCAGGACCTTCATACCTCCGCACAGATTTCTATCGTGTCGTTCTGTATGCGGACGGCACCCGACCTTATTGCAAGCGTCTCTTCCTTTCCGCCGCTGCGCCAGCGCAGGGTCCCCGCCTCGAGGGTGGAGATAAGCGGCGCATGAGCTGGCAGCACCTCAAAGGGGGCGGAGCTTCCGGGAAGGAAGACCGCGTCCGCTTCGAAACTGCGGGAATACTCCGGTGTATAAACGTTTACAATCATTTACAAACGTTTAAAAACGTTTACTTGGCCTGGGCCAGTATCTTTTCTCCCTTGGCGATGGCATCTTCGATAGTGCCTACGTTAAGGAAGGCCTGCTCAGGCAGGTAGTCGCACTCGCCGTCAAGGATCCGGCGGAATCCGTCTATAGTATCCTGAATGTCCACCATCACCCCAGGAACGCCGGTAAACTGTCCGGCCACATGGAAAGGCTGGCTCAGGAACCTCTGCACCCTTCTGGCGCGGGCCACGGTGAGCTTGTCCTCATCGGAAAGTTCGTCCATGCCGAGGATGGCGATGATATCCTGCAGTTCCTTGTTCCGTTGGAGTATCTGCTTGACTCTCTGGGCGGTTTCGTAATGGTCGCGGCCTACTATCGCCGGGTCGAGAATGCGGGAGGTGCTCTCGAGAGGATCCACCGCCGGATAAATTCCCAAGGCAGTTATCTTTCGGGAAAGGACGGTGGTGGCATCCAGATGGCTGAAGGTAGTTGCCGGAGCCGGGTCGGTGAGGTCGTCTGCCGGGACGTAAACCGCCTGCACGCTGGTGATAGAACCGTTCTTGGTAGAAGTGATGCGCTCCTGCATCTGCCCCATTTCGGTGGCGAGGGTGGGCTGATAACCCACTGCAGAAGGCATTCTCCCCAGAAGGGCGCTTACTTCGCTGCCTGCCTGGGTGAAACGGAAGATGTTGTCGATGAAGAACAGGATGTCGTGCGGAGCTGCCGGGTCGGTGCTGTCGCGGAAACTCTCTGCGAGTGTAAGACCGCTCAGGGCCACGCTGCTTCTTGCTCCGGGCGGCTCGTTCATCTGCCCGAAGACCATGGCCACCTGGCTCTCCGACAGGGCTTTACGGTCCACGAGGGAGAGGTCCCAGCGGCCTTCCGCCATAGCCTTGTTAAAGGCGTCGCCGTATTTTATGACCCCGGATTCTATCATCTCGCGGACTAGGTCGTTACCTTCGCGGGTGCGCTCCCCTACGCCAGCAAAGACGCTGAAGCCGTTATGCTTCTTTGCGATATTGTTGATGAGTTCCTTGATGAGCACGGTCTTTCCCACACCGGCTCCCCCGAAAAGGCCTATCTTACCACCCTTGAGGTAGGGCTCCAGCAGGTCGATGACCTTGATTCCTGTGTAGAGCACTTCCTGCGAGGTGGTGAGATCCTCGAACTTCGGGGGTTCGCGGTGGATGGGGAGCTGTTCGCTGCGGTCGAGTTCCCCAAGGCCGTCGATGGCATCGCCCACCACGTTCATCACGCGGCCTCTGATCTGAGGCCCTGCCGGCATGCGGATTGGAGCTCCGGTGCTTGTGGCAGGCATACCCCTGGTGAGACCGTCGGTAGAATCCATCGCTACGCAGCGCACGGTATCTTCGCCTATGTGCTGCTGCACTTCGAGCACAAGCTTTCGCCCGTCGGGCCTTTGGATTTCAAGGGCTTCGTGAATCGAGGGAAGATCTGCCGGAGCGGCTGCGGTTACGTCCGATGCATCAGAACCCGCCGGGGGAAAACCGGCTGACGGATTATGCTTTAAGTCGAAATGGACGTCCACAACCGGACCTATAATCTGGGAAATGTATCCTGTTTCTGCGCTCATCTGCTGGAAAAATAAAGGAATCCTACAAATTTACGAGCAAATCGAGAGAAAAACAAATTTGATTCAGGGATTTCACATGTGGATGCCCCCATGTATCCTATCCTGCGGCCGGAATCAAAACTTCCCCGCCTGCGGATGGCACGCGCGTGAGTTTACCCGGAGCGGTGCCCTGGGGTATCGCTGGCCGTTTTCTGTTATTTGCTAACTATTAAGCAATTACAATAATCAACCTGCTCCGTTTCGGCAGATTGAAATCAGCATATCATTATGACTCAGCCATTTGCAGAAAACGCAAAATGGAGCCGTGCTCCTGAGGAATCGCTGGCAGCCGGCACACTACCGCGTGTAAAGCGGATACTGAGTAACCGTAATATAGATTATGATATAATCCACTTTGACAGTCACAGTACAAGATTCGGCTCGACAAGGAATCCGGACGCAGGGAATCTGTTTGAATAATGTGGTACTTTATTGGAGGGAGGCGCCGCACCGCCCGCTCGGGGTGCAGGAAGGGGTGGTTTTGCACACGGAAGGGTCTGCGGAGAGGGTCCGGTGTGCAGGAGGGCCCGTTTTGCTCCCGGGAGAGTCCGCGAAAGGGGTTCCGGGGTGCAGGAAAGGGTGGTTTTGCTCCCGGGAGGGTGCAAGAAGAGGGTTCGGGGTGCAGAAAAGGGTGGTTTTGCACACGGGGATTGCTCATGGAGGCGGGCTGGCGGGAGGCGCTCCCCAGGGAGGGACGTGCCACCCGCGGCATGGAAGCGGGGGGACCGCCCCGAAGGGGTGGTGGGGTGAGTCCGAAGGACGAACTCCCGACCGGGGAGGCGCCGCACCGCCAGCTCGGGGTGCAGGAAGGGTCGTTTTGCTCCCCGGAGAGTCCGCGAAAGGGGTCCGGGGTGCAAAAAGTGGTGGTTTTGCACACGGAAGGGTCTGCGGAGAGGGTCCGGGGTGCAAAAAGGGGTGGTTTTGCTCCCAGGAGAGTCCACGAAAGGGGTTCGGGGTGCAGAAGGGGTGGTTTTGCACACGGGGATGGCTCATGGAGGCGGGCAGGCGGGAGGCGCTCCCCAGGGAGGGACGTGCCACCCGCGGCATGGAAGCGGGGAGACCGCCCCGAAGGGGTGGTGGGGTGAGTCCGAAGGACGAACTCCCGACCGGGGAGGCGCCGCACCACCCGCTCGGGGTGCAGGAAGGGGTGGTTTTGCTCCCAGGAGAGTCCACGAAAGGGGTCCGGGGTGCAGGAAGGCCCGTTTTGCTCCCGGGAGGGTGCGAAAAGAGGGTCCGGGGTGCAGGAAGGGTCGTTTTGCTCCCCGGAGAGTCCGCGAAAGGGTCTCGGGGAGCAGAACCCCTGTCTTTTGCCCCCGGAAGGGCTGTGAAAACGCGTGAAGAAGTGAAAAAATGGTTGAAATACCGTGGAATTTGTTAAATTTGTGCCGCAATAACGCAAAAACTCTATTAAATTTTATACAAAATGCGTATTATCCGTATTACAGGACGTGAAATCCTGGATTCCCGTGGAAATCCCACAGTAGAAGTTGAGGTTGAACTCGAAAGCGGCGTCATTGGCGTTGCAGCAGTTCCGTCAGGTGCATCCACCGGCGAAAACGAGGCTCTCGAGCTTCGCGACGGTGACAAAGCCCGCTACGGCGGCAAGGGCGTTCTCAAGGCAGTTGCCAACGTGAACGACGTAATCGCCCCCGCAATCATCGGCATGAGCGCTCTCGAGCAGAGGGCTATCGACAAGGCCATGATCGATCTCGACGGCACTCCCACCAAGAGCAAGCTCGGCGCAAACGCCATCCTCGGCGTCAGCCTCGCAGTGGCACATGCCGCAGCCAACTACCTCGGACTTCCCCTTTACAGGTACATCGGCGGAACCAACGGCCACGTGCTTCCCGTTCCCATGATGAACATCATCAACGGCGGCGCCCACTCCGACGCCCCCATCGCT
>CADBSV010000036.1 GCA_902797435.1 uncultured Bacteroidia bacterium | reverse complement strand
CGGCTGGGAAAGCGAAACGGCTGCCAGAATAGACCGCATGGGCCACACCACTGCGGAAACCCTGGCCCCCATGTCCAAGTGCTACCATGTGAAGGAAGCGATGTTCGAAGAAGGCGAGGAAATACAGGGAATACCCTACAGCGGAGTGCATGATTTCTGCGGCTACGTGGGCAAGGACATCTCCTTCTACACTTACCTGTCTGCAATGAACAATGCGCAGAGCAGCATGTACCTGGTGAACTACCACCTCCCGCCATGGGACAGGCTCCGCGCGGGCCCGTTCTACGGCACGGTATGCTCCGCAACCGCAACCTACGTATGGGGAATGCCGATAATGCTGTTCACCAAGGAAATCCGTGAAGGCAGGTCGTGCTATCTTGAAGACCTGGGAGATGACATAGACTCCATTCAACTCTTCGACGGCTACTGCTACGCTCCCCGAGGAGCCGGAGGCCATATCATAATCATCTGCGGAATCGGACGCGACCAGTCCGGGAAGGTGCAGAAAATCGACACTTTCGAAGGAACCGGCCCATATAACAAGTACCGCAGTTACTCCAGGGAAGATTTCCAGGTGAAACAGATAGACAAGTACAAAGGGCATTTCTACCGCTACGACCACGAAAAGTGGGGAGCGCTGGTGTCTCTGGCCCCGTTCATAGAGCAGCAGAGCGGGGAGGACTACAAGTTCAACTCCGACCTTTCCCCCGAAGACGGCGAACGCCTCACCTACCCGGCTGGCAAGACGGTTAAAATCGACATCCTCTCAAAAAAATACAAGACTCTTGTAATTGTCAAGGACGGGCAGCCCCATGCCTCGCTTCCGGTGGAAAAAGGTGTTACAGCCCTGAAGGACCTCCCGGAAGGGCTCTACACTGCATGGCTTGAGTCGCCAAAGAAAAAGTCGGCTCCCATCGAATTCCAGGTGGCCCAAAGCGAATGCAGGGCTTGGTACGAAGACGGACAGCTCTACGTGGGCGGCTGCCGCGACGGCGTTTACCCCCAGGGAGCTTATACGACACCCGACGGCAAGGCCGGTAAAAACAGTTTTTCCATAGCCCGCTTCTGCATCCCCGCCGGTGAAGGACGCTGGGCAGTCACCCCCAACATACCTGAAGGAAGTGTGGAGGTCATCAAGGTGAACCTCGCCGGGAGATACAGCGGCTATTGGGCCAAAACAGTTACTTTCAAAACAGAACAATGATGCGACTCCTTTTTTTCATAGCTGCCCTCCTGACATGCATACCGGCAGCATCCAACAATCCCAAGCCGGCTGAAAAGGCGGTCGTGACCGCCGGAAAGAATGCACGCTTCACGGTTCTCACACCGGAACTCATCCGGATGGAATGGAGCGCCGACGGAGTCTTTGAGGACAGGGCCTCCCTCACTTTCATCAACAGGAATCTCCCTGTTCCCGACTTCAAGGTAAGCCGGACTTCCAGAAGGGTTACAATCAGGACGTCCGCCCTTACACTTACATACAACATAGGCAGCGAAGCGTTCAGTTCCGACAACCTCAAGGTGGAACTGAGGACTGCCGGGAAGAAGACGGTCTGGACCCCCGGAGCCGACGATTCCGGCAACCTCATGGGCACCACGCGCACGCTCGACCGTTCGGACGGACGGCAGCTTGCAGCAAAAGACCCGCTCGAGAAAGGCATCCTGTCCCGCGACGGATGGGCCCTCGTGGATGATTCGAAGTCGTACCTCTTCGACGAAAAGGGCTGGGTGGCCGCACGCAGCGAAGGCGAGCGCCAGGACTGGTATCTCTTCGCTTACGGACACCAGTACCGCAAGGCCCTTGCCGACTACAGCAAGGTTGCAGGCGCCGCACCGCTCCCGCCGAGATACGTCTTCGGATACTGGTGGAGCCGTTACTGGCAGTATTCCGACAGCGAACTGCGCGACATTATCGCACGGCTGCGTTCCCTGGACATCCCGGTAGATGTGCTGATAATCGACATGGACTGGCACGAAACCTGGGGCCTCAGCAACGAATCCAAGAAGGACGAATGCGGCTGGTCGAGCATAGGCTGGACAGGATACACCTGGCAGAAAGAACTCTTTCCCAACCCCAGGAACATGTTCACCTGGGCGCACAAGGCAGGCCTGCATACGGCCCTCAACCTGCACCCGGCATCCGGCATCAATCCGAGGGAAGAGTGTTACGACAGGTTCTGCGACGAGTACGGATGGCAGGACCGCGGAAAGTTCGTTCCCTTTCACATTGACGAAAAGAAATGGGCCGATGCATACTATAAGGCTGTTCTGAAACCTATCGAAGAGATGGGGAACGACTTCTGGTGGCTCGACTGGCAGCAGTGGAAGGAGAGCCTCTACAATCCCGGGCTCAGCAACACTTTCTGGCTCAATCACGTCTTCTATAATTACGCCGCGGACAATCATCCTCAGAGCCGCCCCTTCCTCTACCACCGCTGGGGAGGACTCGGCAGCCACCGCTATCCGCTCGGCTTCTCGGGAGACACCTTCATCAGCTGGGCGAGCCTTGAATACCAGCCCGAATTCACCGCCACTTCCGCCAACGTAAACTACGGCTATTGGGGACACGACCTCGGAGGGCATTTCTTCAAGGACAACAGCACCGGCGTAACTGATCCCGAACAATACACCCGCTGGCTTCAGTACGGAGTGTTCTCTCCCCTGTATAAGATCCATCCCTCGAAGCATCCCAACATAAAGCGCTATCCGTGGCTCTTCCCCGACCATCTCTTCCAGATGGTGGATGCCTTCCACCTGCGCTACGCTCTGGTGCCCTATATCTACAATGCAGCAAGACGCAACTACGATACGGGTATAGCGATGTGCCATCCGCTGTATTACGACTACCCCGAAAAGGAAGAAGCCTACAGTAAAACAAGGGAGTTCCTCTTCGGAGACGACATCCTCGCCACCTGCATCGCGGTGCCCGCCGACAAGACCACCGGAATCGCCACTATCGACATGTGGTTCCCCGAAGGCGACGACTGGTTCGACATGGCCTCGGGTGCCATGTACAAGGGAGGCTCCAGCCTGAATCTCGGCTACACCATCGACGAGAATCCCTGGTACGTGAAAGCCGGTTCGGTGCTTCCCATGAATCCCGCCCACGTGCGCTCGCTGAGCACCCCTTGCGACACGCTTGTTCTCACGGCAATCCCCGGTGCCGACGGAGACCTGCTCTATTATGAAGACGACGGAATCAGCCGAGGTTACGACAGCGAATTCGCCACTACCTGCGTTCAGCACAGGCGCAGTGCGAACTCCGTAACGCTCACAGTCCAGCCCCGCGAAGGAAGATACCAAGGAATGAAGGCAACCCGCAGCTACGAGCTTCGCTTCCCCGCAACGCGCACTCCTTCCGCGGTTAAGGTGAACGGAAAGGAGATTCCCTACTCCCGCTTTGCAGAGGCCGGAGAATGGAGCTATGACGCATATACGCTCTCTCCCGTCGTGTATTTGAAGGATGTTCCCGCAGGAGCCCCCCTCAAAGTCGAGCTCGTGCTTCCTGAAGGACACGAAGATGCCGAGCTGTTCGGACTGCAGGGACTCTTCGCACGCTGCCGCGCGATTTCCGAACCCTACAAAAACGAGCAGGGGCTGAAAGACCGCAAGAAGATGCTTCCCTCAGAATACCTGAAGGTGTCGCAGTGTCCGAACTTCATCATGGAGAACCCCGTCGGACTCTTCGGATATCTGGACGACCTGCGGAAGAACTTCGAACTTTACAAGCAGTATCTCGAAGGCGAAACCCCTCTCATTTCCGATACATTCAAAGCACGCCTCAAGGCTCAGATAACTGACGGTACTTTTTAGGGCTCATGCCGAACCTGTTCTTGAAACAGGTGGAGAAATAGGAATGGGAACGGAATCCCACCTTTATACTGATATCATCTATTGTAAGAGCCGTGTTCTTCATAAGGAACGCGGCTTCTTTCATTCTCGAAGCCGTAATGAACTCTCCGGGACTCATTCCCGTGAGAGCCTTGAGCCGTTTGAAAAGGCCTGAAGAACTCATGCATGCATCGGCGGCGAGGGTATCGACCGTAAGGTTTTCATCCGACATGCGGGCCTTCATGATACTCTGCAGATTCTCGAGGAAATTGCCATCGTCCATCACCGCCGGCCGGTCGGAAAACGACGCCTTCACCTTGTCTCGATTGGAGAGAATCGCACTGATGGAACCCAGCACTTCGGCAATTGAAAAAGGTTTCGCAAAGAAGGCCTCCGCCCCTTTGTCAAGAGCTTCGAGACGGGCGCTCTGGGAGGCTACATCAGAAATGATAACAATCGGAATATGAGCCGTTCTGCTTCCGTTTTTGATACTTGAGCAAAAATTGAAAGCCTCTGTGCCACCAGTATCAATATCGCAAATAATAATATCCGGAACAGCCTGATTCATAATTGATTGAGCAATTTCAAAACCATCTGCCGAATACACGTTGTAAGTATCTTCAAGAGCTGTGCACAGATAGTCCCGGAGTTCCGGATCAGCTTCTATCACAAGTATCGATTTTCCCGTCCCGGGGACATTGATACGCGGCGGAGTAACATCTTTGTTTCCCGGGCTTTGGCAAACGAAATCCGGCACTGTTCCATGCTCGTTCATGAGCGAATCGAGCATCATGGAGAGCTTGTCGGCATTATGGCTCACGGTATTTATCTCCTTAACCACCGTAGCGTCTGCGGAACGCCCGAGACGAAGCCTCAATGATTCTACAGGTGCCTTCACGAGCGAGAGCGGGTTTCGTATTTCGTGTGCCACATCCATAAGGAAAGCCACTTTAGAAGACCAAAGCTCCTTCTGCCTTTCGGCTTCACGGACTTCGGCATCAAGCCTGGCCCTCTCGGCAGCCTTGCGAAGGCTCCTCGACCTGGAATAGTACCACACCGAGACTATAAGTACCAAAAGGGCGGCCACATAAAGCAGGATGAAAGGAAGGCTCACAAGCAGGGGCACCCTGACCTTGACGCTGAGAATACTCTCCTTGCCATCGAGGGTTCCGTCATTCATCATCGAACGCACACGCAGCGTATATTCTCCGGGTTTGAGGCGGCTGAATTCTATTTTCCCGTTCTCAACGTCTTCCCACGCCTTTCCTCCGTCGATTGAAAAGACAAGCTTGGAACGCCTCGGGATGCTGTATGTCATTGCCGACACCCCAAGTACAAAGGCATTCTGAGTTGCTTTGAGGGTTATGTGCCCCGATTCCAGATCCTCTGCAAAATCAGAATAGGATGTATCAAAATTATCATTGGCCGAACGGATAAGACTGAAACTTGTAAACACCGGCTTATGAACTTCAAATGGATAGCTCCTGAACTTTACGGGATCGAAAGCCACCATCCCGTCGAGCAGCCCGGCATAGAGGATACCCTGCGACGAGATGCACGCGGAAAACTCATTGAATTCGCCGGACAGGATACCGTCGGAGGAGTCGTAACGGAACACTTTGCCATTGTCCGGATCAAGAGTGACCAGTCCGTTTCCGGTAGTAATCCAGATTATGCCCTCCCTGTCTTCCGAGAGGGTATAGATAATCTGGGAGCCAGAATGCTGGAAGGTATTGAATTGTCTCCTTTCTCCTGACAGGGTATCCAGGCAGAAAAGACCATAGTCCCTTGGCGAAAACCACAGGCGGGACCGGTGGTCCATAAGTTTCGGATAAATGTTCCTGTCACCCGGGAACACCTCCGTATATGCGGAGAGTTTTCCGTTTTTGTAACTATACAGCAGTGAACCGGTGCCGCCCATCCACAACTCGCTTCCCTCGCCGGAAACTCCGCTCACATACTGGAAACCCTGCGGAGATATACGGTCTTCCCGGGCAAGTTCTCCTGTTTTTGAGTTATAATGGTAAACTGCGACGTCGTCCGACATGAATATCGTCCCGTCGGAAGCCTTGAACATGTGGTAGATGCATTTTGGGAGTTCGGGGAAGGCCCGCACCGAGTAATTCCTCCTGTCCAGCCGAAGCGTCGGGTCAACCCGCGAATACGAACCAATCCAAAGCCATGGCCCGTCCACGCACAGTGCCAGTATATTTCTGGTCCCGAGAGGCAGGGGAATCCTTCGCAGGTCGCCGGTAGAGGGATCGTAGCGGATAAGACCTGCATTTTCGGAGCCTATCCAGAGTACACCATCCTCGTCCTCAACTATTTCGCGGATGCGCCGCCCGAATACAGGATTGTTCCCTACAGGATAAAAACGCTTTATGTCCGCCCTGTTGCGGGCGAGCTGAAAGACGCCGGCATACCTTGTACCAATCCAGATATTCCCTTCGCGGTCGATGCACGACGCACGGATAGACTTGTCCTGCAGGGCATGGGCATCCTGAAAATCTTCTCCCCATACCCTTTCAACTTCGAAATTCCGGTCTATGGCCATGAAGCCGCGGTTGGTAGCCAGATAGAAGCCCTTGTCCCCTCGCGGGATAAGACCGTTCACAACCGACCAGTCTCGCTGAGTGATGCGCCCGCTGCGCATATCGTATATTACAGTATTCTCAGCTACCCCCGCTATTATACGAGAATCGTAATACTCTATATTGTACGGCACTATATTGTGGAGCGGATCTTCCTGAACCAGCCTGACGGGTTCGGCATGAAGCGAACGCGAAGGTTCTGCACGAAGAAGCCCTGCGCTTGGAGAGTATATATACACCTTTCCAAGATTGTCCTGGCAAATTGCCACGGTTTCCTTCTCCTCACTTCCTTCATAGCTTATGAAGTCGCTCTTGCCAGTACGAGGATCGAGCACAAGCGCTCCGTAGTTCCTGGCGTTTACCACCAGCTTCCCCGAAGGCAGGCATATCAGTTTTGATACTATTGAGAAAACTATATCATCTTCATTGAAGGCAACCGCCCTGCCCTCGGAACGAGAATAATGGAACATGCCGCCGTTTGTTCCTATCCATATATCGCCTAAGGAATCTTCGCAGATTGTCCTGATTCTCTTGAAACCGGGATGCGACGCAGGAAGCTCGACAGGAACAAGGTTGTGGCCGTCATATCTGAAAATGCCGCCGTCGGTACCGAACCACAGGTATCCACGGCTATCCTGGAATATGGTGTTAACATAGGTGTGGAACATGGAGAGGGACGGTTCGAAATGCTGTATGAGAAATTCGTCAGCCGCAGGATCAGTTGATATGCTACCCCCCCCCACGAACGAATCTCGCCCTTTTGCCGCCTCTGCCGACGGAGCCAGGAGAAGTGCAAGAGAAAAAAGCAGTGCAAATAAACGCATGTGGCAAAGGTATGGATTTTATTTAGAAAATCCGTATGAACTTTTATCGGATATTTAAAAACAACATGCCCCAAATGAAAGAAATTTGCGTAAGAAGTTACAATAACACGAAAACAAACAACAAATAATACTCCCAATCATGAAAATTGATTACAAAAAACCGGATTGCGAACTCCTGCATCTGGAGGAGTCCGGAGTTCTTTGCTTCAGCGGCGAAGGACAAATCGACCCGCTCACCCATGGAACCGTGGACGGTTCCGATTACGATCAAATCTATTAATCGAGTGCAGACCATGAAAAAGACTTTATTCGCATTTGCAGCCCTGCTTGCAATAGCAGCAGTGGCCTGCCAGAAAGAAACGGCCGCACCCGAAATCGGCCAGGACGAAACCCAGACCGGAATCGTTCCCGGCGAATCGCATGACGGGAAAGGCACGGTGATATTCACAGCCCGTCTTGAAGAAGGCCCTGCCACCCACAGCGTCATTGGCGCCGCCGACGGTTCTGGCAATTATCAGCCTCTCTGGACCGAGAGCGATGGAATCATCGTCAACGGAGTCGCTTCCACCAACACGGAAATCCTGAACGGCGGCCTTTCGGCACGCTTTACGGTAGAAGGAGTCGAGGCTCCGTTCGTCGCGCTGGGACCGGTTTCCAAGTCCGGCAATCTCACTTACGATGCCGAAAACAAAACCTATAAGTATCTGGTAAACGGAGCCGTCTCTCCGCAGGGCTATTCCACCAATGGAGGCAACCCCACCTATTCACCCAACCATGCAGTAATCGCGGCATACAGCACCGGGTCCACCGACCTGGCGTTCCGTCACCTCACATCGTATATCAAAATCACTGTCAACCCAGCCCTCAGCGAAGATCACGACAACATCCGTTATGTATATGTTCGCGGCGGCGACAAAGGAAAGACTGCCGGATACTGGACGGCTACATATACCGATGCCGACAACATCAGCATCGCTCCTACCCTCATGTCGTCAATCATTACACTTGACTGCGGAGAAGAAGGCGTCGCCCAGGGGACTCCGATGATAGTTGCAATACCCGCTTACAACTATTCCGACGGCCTTATAATTACCATAAAGGATGTGAACGGGAACTTCTGCTCCTACAGCCTCAAGGCCTCCGCCGCACAGTTTGCCGACAATGCCGGCGCCATTGTGGATTTCGAACCCGTGTTCTCACCTGCATCCGGCACCATCAACAGCGCAGAGGACTGGGAAGAATTCGCCGCTGAAATGAACTCCTCGAATGATTTTGACCATTACCGCTGGGTAGGAAACGGCACGGTGAAGCTCGGAGATGATATCGATGCCACCAACCTTACACAGATTAAAGGCCGCAAAGGCATCTTCCCTTACAACTTTGACGGTCAAGGCCACACAATCACCCGTTCCACCGCTATAGGTTCTCTTTTCCGCAATGTCCGCGGAACAGTGAGAAATCTTAACCTGAGCGGCAGTTTGACAACCACCGGCACCCGTGTTGCCGCATTGGCTGACACACTCTACAACGGAGGTTCCATCGAGTATTGTAACAACAACACCTCAATTATTGCAAATGCTGAATCATATGCAATTATCGGCGGCATTGTCTCAATAATGACCGGCGGAACAATCAGTCACTGCAACAATACAGCAGCCATTTCCGTCAGCGTCGATTGCTCGACAGGAAACCAGAGCCATCTTCAGGCGGCTGGAATTGTAGGTCAGGTTTACACGGGTGTTTCAAAACAGCCTTGCGGGGATGTACTTATAGAATATTGCAACAACTCCGGTGCTATCCTGGGCGATCCGATCTGCAACAACAGTGACTATGGTATTACCTATGCCTCAGTCGGCGGCATCGCTGCATGGCTGCGCGGAACGGCTCACAGTTATACAATTGATCATTGCGAGAATACCGGGAGCATTACATACAGCGGAGAACATGTGTCAGTTGACGGCATGGCTTACAACACCGTCTTCGCAGGCGGCATCGCCGGCATAGCTGCCGATATGAACACGGGGTATTTGAGATACAACACAGGGCTCGACGTAACTATCAGCAACTGCACCAATACCGGCACCGTTCACAACTGCGGAATAAATGTTTCCACAGGAGAACAGAACCTGAGGCACATTTATACCGGAGGAATCGCAGGGAGCTGCGTGGGAAAATCTTCCAAACACGCATCAATAACCTCCTGCAAGAACAAGGGCACACTGCTTACATACGACATCACCGGCGACAGTTCTTATGCTTATCCTGAGTATTGCCAGGTTGTTGGAGGACTCGTGGGATTCGGCGGATACCTCGACATCGACGACTGTATCGTCAATTGCACGATTGGGAACGGAAAGAGGGCCTGCAATTCCATCGGAGGAGCCATCGGCCACGCGATAAGGACATTTAATGCATCGAACTCCAAGATATGGTTCACATTGTATTTCACCCGAATCAGCAATACCAACCATATCAACAGTGCCTGTGTCGCCGTTGCACCGATGAAGTACGGCAGCACCAACAACACGACACAGATACTCCTTGACGGATCTACTGTCAGTGACATAGGTGCAAAGGGTAATGGATTCTATTACAATACTACCACCGGATCCAAGGAGGACGACTCTTTAAATTGCACAAAAACATTTACCATTGGCGGTGCCAGTACAGGGCAACTGGTAAGAGGAAATCCGACCAGCACAAACACGGAGACGGCCAAGGTAACTTTCAGTGGAAATAATGTAACTCTCACCGAGGCTCCCGAAGACTAGGACCATCACATTGAAACATTTCCGGCGCCCGGACCATTTCGGGCCGGGCGCTTTTTTATAAACATAAGAAATTGATTATGAAGCCTAACACCTTCATCAGGGCGTTGTTTCTTTGCGCGGTGCTCGCAGGCTGCGAGAATACTGCCGAAACACCCCTGCCGGAGCCCGGCGACCAGCTTGGCCTGAGTGTCGGAATCGAGGCCGTGAGCACACGCACGTGGCTCGACAGCAGCAGCGGTGCGTCAGTGCTGCCGGTCTATTGGTCCGACGGCGACCGCATCAATGTAAACGGCCAGAATTCGGCTCCGCTCGAACTCTCCGACGATTCTGCCCGGGAAGCTGAATTCCTGCTTCGCAGCGTAACGCCTCCCTACAATGCAATCTATCCGGCCGAAATAGTAAGCTCGGACACCTATGTGGACGGCGCCATCGAGATTACGATTCCCTCCGTCCAGCAGTATGCGGCGGGCAGCTTCGGCAGCGGTGCGGCAATACTGTACGGCTACTCCGAAGACGAGACTTCCAAGGTGTCCATGCTAAACGCCTGCGCTGCGGTGCGCGTGAGACTCTGGGGAGACGCCTCCACCGTGATAGAGGACGCCCTGCTGAATTCCGCCACTACTCCGCTCTCGGGCCGCTACACCCTGAAACCGCAGGACGGAACCCTGACAGCAGTTGAAGGCACCAACAATCTGGCCCTTGCCCTGGGTGAAGGGGTGGCCCTGTCGCCTGAAGGCACATGGTTCTATTTCGCCATTCCTGCCGGGGAATACGCCGACAGCCTTATGTTCACCTTCACGCAGAAGTCGGACCGCAGGTCAATGAAGTGCAAATGGACTCCTGACGAGGCTCTGCAAGCCGGCGTGCTATACTCCTTCAGCAGCGTGGAATACGTTCCCGGAGCCAAGGATATCGAGACTCCCGACGACTGGAACGAATTCGCGGCATGCGTGAACGAGGGAGGCGACATGCGCAAATGGCTGCGCAACGGCGCCGCCCACCTGGGAGCCGACTTAAATGCCGAAGACCTCGCGCAGGTGAAGGGCGACTTTATCTGGGAGTTCGACGGCCAGGGACACACCATCACCCGCACGGCAGGCTCCGTTTCTCTCTTCCGCAACGTACATGGAACGGTAAAGAACCTCAACCTGGCAGGAAGCGTTACCGCAGCGGGAGTCTCCTGCGGAGTACTTGCCGATTCGCTTTACGCAGGAGGCAGCATCACGGACTGCACAAGCGAGGCCACGCTCACAGTGAATGCCGAATCCGGCAGCATAGCCGGAGCGTTCGCAGCAGTAATGACCGGCGGTTTCATAGGCAACTGTATCAACCGGGGGCCGGTTACAGTGAACGCGGACTGCTCCGAAGGCACAATCGAAGATCTTATCGTTGGCGGCATCGTGGGAAAGATAGATGCCGGCCTGCCCTCCTCTTTCGATGCCACGCTTAAAGACTGCATCAATTCGGGTGCTCTCCTTGCCGACCCCACCTACACGCTTGAAACACATACCTATGGAATAAAGCATGCTGGTATAGGCGGCATCGCCGGATGGCTCTGCGGAACCGGTCATTCCTTCCGTCTCGACAACTGCGACAATACCGGCAGCATTACCTACAGCGCCGCCAATATAGTTTCCAAGACCGGACTTGCAAAGTATCAGGTAAGCGTAGGCGGCATCGTGGGAATAGCCGGCGACATCAACTACGATTTCGGGGTGTTCTCCTCCAGCGTGGGGACCGACGGCATAGATGCAATCCTTTCCAATTGCGACAATTCGGGAACCGTCTATAATTGCGGAATCAATTATTCCGCAACCGGTGAATCGCACAACAAGGTGTACACGGGAGGCATCGCGGGGTCGCTCATCGGCACCGCGGAGAAAAGGGCCAGGCTGGATTCCTGCAGGAATACCGGCAACCTGATTCCTTACGACCTTACGGGCGCCGACGCTTCCACAAGGGCCCTTTACAGCCAGGTCGCCGGCGGTCTGATAGGTTACGGAGGAAACGTGGACATGGACGCCTGCTTCTCTTCCTGCACCATAGGCAACGGCAAACGTCAGATGTACAGCCTTGCCGGTGCCATAGGGCTGGTCATAAGACCTTTCTCAGTCACCAATTCCACAATCTGGTTCACCGGGTACTTTAACAGGTATAACAGCAACAACCATACTAACAGCGCCTCCGTCGCATGTCCGCCCGTAAAATTCGGATCCACCACGGTGTCTCCCGCTCCCGCATTGGGCAAGTACGTCATCACCGGTTGCGCCGTGGGTGCAAAACTGTACTATTACAACGCTCCGAATACCGGAACCGACGATTACAGCAGCAAATGCACTTCGTCAACCACGCTCACCTCGGGAGGCTCTCACATAGTCCGCGGATTCAGTTATGCGAATGAACCGCCCTACTGCGAAACTGGCTATGTCGTCTCCGGCAACACCTCTATCACCGCGGCCCCGTAAAAGACACTGCAATGAAAAACTATAAACTCTTGATAATCTGCCCGCTTGTCGCCCTGCTGTGCATTTCATGCGGAAGCGACATGGCCGGCGACCTGCCAGATGTGTCCCAGAAGGGGACAACCGTAATCAAGGCGGACATCGAATCCATTCTTCTGGAGGGTGATACCCGCGTATGGCCCGAAGGAGCATACGTCGGAGTCTTCGGCTCTGAGAGCGGCATCAACGAAAAATACGTTCTCAAACGTTCCGATGCGGGACTCTCGAACGCCGAGTTCTACGGCCCCGAGGTGAGCGGAGAAACGATATCGGCCTACTTCCCCTGGTCCGACACCTTCACCGGAAGGGCAGGAGCAATGCCGGCCCAGTTGTCCGCCGCACAGGACTATGCCGACACAACAGCGCTCGAAATCTTCAGGACCTACTGCCCCACGGCCTATTCCAGCATGAACGGGGGCAGGATGAAGTTCTTCTATCCGTTCGGAATGCTCCGCGTGAGGATAGAGCTGTTCGACTGCCTCAAGGTGCAGCGGATAAGCTTCACTTCCTCAGGCGCTCCGGCGGCAGGAAAGGGAGTAATCCTTTCCGACGGAACCCTTAAAATGGAAGGCGGCGGAGTGAGCTCGGTCGTTCTCGACTGCGGAGAAGGCGTCGATTCCATCCGGGAAGACGGAGGATTTTCCGACTTCTACCTCACCCTTATCCCTGGAAACTACACCGACGCCGTACTGGTAATCCATGCAGCCGGCGAGGACCCGATAGTATGTACGCTAAGAAGCATTGCAGTGCCGAGGATTGACGCTTCCGACTACAAGCTCGCTTCGGTTACCGTGAGCAGCGGCGACCCGCAGGGTTTCATCGTAAACGAACAGCAATTCGACTGATATGAAAAAAACCTTCCATATAATATTATCCGCTTTCATTCTCGCAGCAGGGCTGTCCTCCTGCGGGAAAGGGAAAGAAGATGCAGTCTTCAAGGGAGGAAACTGCATAGCGGTGGCCGAAGTGAGCGCCTCCGAAGGGATGCTTTCAGTACTGGTCGATACCGACGGCTCATGGAGGCTGGATTGCGACGCACAGTGGCTCTCCTTCGATGTCAAGGGAGGCTCCGGACGCCAGGCTTTCACCATTCGGTACGATTCCAACACTCCCGATGTCATCAACCTCAAGTCTGCAAGGACGGCAAAGATTGCCATCAGCCTTGACGGCCCAAGGGTATCCGACACCCTCCTGTTCGTACAGAGGGGTTTCCTCGGCGGCGGGAGCGGCGCATCCGTCAAGCCCGACGAGAGGATCAAGCTCGAATTCGACAGTGCCGCCATCACCGAAGGCACCTTCATCTGCTGCTCTTCTGACACCCTGGCCGACGATTCCGCCCTGCGCAGCTGGATTCAGTCACAGGGAGCCGACGCCTTCGTCATAGACGGCGTTGTAGAGGGCTCCCTTCCCGGAGGGTCGATAGCCATATCCGGGTGCAATTTCGAAGGCCTTTCCGCCGACGAAGAGTACCTTGCCTTCAAGGCGGCCGTGGATGCTACGGTAAACTCCTCATTCGACTCCGGAGCCCAATGGATCCTTGCCGGACAGATGTATCATCTTTCATCCATGCAGACCGGCTATCCGTCAACACCTTCATGGTATCCTGCAGACGCCAAAGGCAGCGCCTTCCGTTCCGACCGCTATGCCTGGCAGAACAATCTCTACGACGCCGTCTGGATGGCAAGGCGCGACTATGTCTCCACATGGACCGACGCTGATTCGCATTCCTACTGCGCCGATTATGTATATGTCTCTTCCGCAGTTCTGGGGGCTGTGAGCTCCATAGAAGTGGTGGACGCCCCCGTCTCCGGGATGACCCACAAGGCAATTGTCATCAAACTTAAATACTGACGCGTATATGAAAAGGATATTGCTCATAGCTCTTGCGCTTTTCACCTGCCTCACGGCGGCATACGCGCAGAAAGGAAAAGTTAAGGTAAGCGGTACCGTAACCGATGAAAACGGTCAGCCCCTGCCCGGCGCCGGCGTCGTGGAACGCGGCAGCAGGGCCAACGGCGTGGTGACCGGCCTTGACGGAAAATACACCATAACCGTAAGCACCGACGCTTTTATCGAATTCTCCTGCCTGGGATTCAAGACCATACTCGAAAACGTCGGCGGCCGCACCGAAATCAATGTTTCGATGCAGCCCGACAACGAAACCCTCGAGGCCACCGTGGTAATCGGCTACGGCACTTCGAAGAAAGGCGACCTCACCGGAACCGTGTCCGTGGTTGACATGGACGCCTTGAAGGACGCCCCCGTAACGAACATAGGCCAGGCCCTCCAGGGCAAGGTGGCGGGAGCAGAATTCACCAGCCAGTCCGGCGAAGTGGGCGAAGACGCCACCATCCGAATAAGGGGCAGCCGTTCCATCTCGGCCGGCAACGAGCCGCTGATAGTGGTGGACGGCGTGGTGGATGCCGTCACCAGCCTCTCGGAAATCAACCCTGCCGACATCGTGAACATCTCCATCCTCAAGGACATCTCCTCCACCGCCATCTACGGAAGCCGCGGCGCAAACGGAGTAATTCTCATAACCACCGTGGACGACCGCAAAGCGGAAGGCAAGACATCGGTCACGTTCAAGTCATCGCTTACCTATTCGACCATTGCGGGAAGCCTTGACATGATGAACGGAGAGGAGTATGCCACCTGGAGGAACATGGTCTCGGCGGCAAACTCCTCCTCCACCGTGCCCTTCTCCGATCCTTCGAAGTACGGAAAAGGCACCGACTGGATAAAGGAACTCTCTCAGGACGTCTTTTCACAGGACTACTATCTGGCCGTTTACAGGAACGTGGCCGGCACTTCCTATAACATCTCGCTCGGATTCGCCGATACGCCCGGCGTGGTGATAGGCTCCGGAATGGACAAGTTTACAGGAAGCCTTACGCTCAACAGCACCATCAGCAAGAAACTCTCGCTGAACCTCAAGGGTTCGTACGTATATACTGACCGCGACAGGGCTTCGGCCGCCATCACCGGCACCAATTCCAACGCTGCGGTCTATCTGTCCCCCCTGCTTGGAAAGGAGGACACCTGGAATGCCTTCGGCGACGGCCAGAGCTACGGCGGACTCCCCTTCAACAGCCCGTGGCTTGTTGCCAAACACACTACCAACGAGCTCTTCCGCAACTACATGATGCTGTCTCCCAACCTCAAGTACCAGTTCAATGCAAGGCTGACGGCCAACCTTCGCCTCTCGATGAGCCGCGCAAGGGAGGACTCCGGATACTATTCCCCGTCTTTCCTCGCCGTGCAGAAGGCCAATGACGCCGGAGGCACTGCCCGGCGCACCCATCAGGACCAGGACAAGTACCTGGCCGAACTCACCGTCACCTACAAGCGCAAGAAAAAACGCAACGAGTTCGACGCCCTTGCCGGATTCACCGCAGAGCGCATGCAGCGTTCCTACGAAAGCTACTCGGGAGCGGGCTTCACCAACGATTCCCTGCTCTACTACAACATGCAGGGAACCATGAGCCAGTCCAACTACAACGTCTCCAGCTACTGGCAGCAGGTGGACAAACTCTCGGCGCTTGCAAGGGTCAATTACAACTACGCCAGACGCTACTATATAACGCTTACTGCAAGGGCTGACGGCTCTTCCAATTTTGCTGAAAACCGCAAGTGGGGCTTCTTCCCCGCAGTGGCACTGCGCTGGTCGGTGATGAACGAGAAATGGTTCAAGAAGGCGGCCTGGCTCAACGACCTTTCGCTGAGGCTCTCTGCCGGGCGCAGCGGAAACGACGCCATCTCGCCCTACATGTCCCTGGCAACCCTCAACTCCGGCCCCGGCACCTGGATTTTCGGAAACAAGAAGCTCCTTTCATACACTCCCGGAAAACTCCAGAACTCCAACCTCTCATGGGAGACTACCGACGCACTCAATCTCGGTTTCAGTTTCGCAGCCTGGGCAAGCCGGGTCGTTCTGGAGGCCGATGCCTACGTTTCCCGCACCTCCGACCTGCTGCTCAGCGTGCGCGACTCCCAGACTACGGGGTACAATACCTATTATTCGAATGCCGGCTCCACGGCTAACTCGGGAGTCGAGGTGACCCTTACCACCAAGAACATCTCAACCAAGAAATTCGTGTGGAAGACCGTGCTCACCGCATCGCACAACAGCCAGGTAGTGACCCACGTAGGCTCCGAATACGAGGTGGTGCCTACGTTCATAAATCCGCGAAGCTCGACCCAGTATATATACGGCTACCGGAAGGGATATCCCGTGAGCGCAATCTGGGGATACAAATACGAAGGCGTATGGCACTCCATCGACGAGATTGAGCGCAACGGCGTCATACACCAGTATGCTTCCCAGTACCTCAACGGAACCACCAGCGAAGTGGGTCTGGGAAGGCCCAAGTATGCCGACATCAACCACGACGGTATCCTCGACCAGCGGGACATCGTCTATCTTGGCAGCGCCGACCCCGTGGCCTACGGCGGAATCGAGAACAGTTTCGCCATTGGAAAGCGCCTCACCCTCAGGGCCTTCTTCACCTGGTCGCTCGGCGGCTACATATACAACATCTCCGAGCTCTGGTCCGCTTCCGGGACTTCGGCCTACAACAAGTACCGTTTCATGCTCGGCGCTTGGACCCCCGACAATCCCGACAGCGATATCGTAAAACCGGGCTGCGACGACTACGCGGTCTCGGACAAGAGCGTATATGACGCCTCATGGTTCAGGCTCAAGTCGGTATCCGTAAGCTATGACGTCCCGCTCGGCAAAAAGACGAAAAAATACCTGAAGGGACTGAACGTCTCCCTGAGCGGAGACAATCTCTTCCTCCTGAAGAACTATCCCGGATTCGACCCGGACGTAAACACTTCTTCAACAATCTTCCGTCTCGACAACGGTTCGTTCCCGCGCACCAGGAGCGTCGCATTCAACTTAATCGCCAAATTCTAATGAAGATGAAAAAGACAGTTTTCTGCTGCATGATAGCAGCATCGCTCATAAGCGTATCCTGCCTTAAGGAAGACAACAGGTCTTATGCTACTTCCGACAACTACTTTACCGATGCCACCAAGCTCGAAACCGGTGTGATAGGCTGTTACAGCCCGCTGCGCACCATACTCGTAACGAGGGGCTTCTGGGAGATGACCGAAGTGGCATGCGACCTCATGTTCCTTTCGTCTTCAACCACTTACAACTGCAACTGCGACGTTTCGCCCGACAGGCCTGCCGCCGGATCCATAATCTGGCAGAACGGCTACGCCGGAGTGCGCAACTGCAACGAAATGATGGAAGACATTTCCGACGCCGTGCGCCGGGGATACCTGACCAATGCAGAAGCGGCCCCCCTGTTTGCCGAAACATCAATCCTCAGGGGCCTCTACTACTACATCCTCACCAGCACCTTCGGGAATGTGCCCTTCTATATGGAAAAGGTGACCGAAGACAACAGGGCGTCGATTGCAACCCTTCCGCGTATGGATGCTGTCGCCACGAGGGACTCCCTTATCAATGAGATTACCCACTACGTGGTAAAGGAAAAGGCCCTCCCGTATGTGCGCACCTACGACAGCGGCACATACCGGTTCGGAGCCGCCGTAGGCCTTATGGTCGCCGCCAAGATGTGCCTGTGGAACGAAAGGTGGGACGACGCCATCGCTCTCCTTTCGGATCTCGAAAGCATCTACGGCAGCTACGCCGATTCTCCCGAGTCGTTCGGAAAGGATTATCCCCTGGACAAGATACCGTTCAAACATAAATACATCGACGAGTCCATACTCGAGGTGAGCAACCTTGTTGAGAAATACGGCATCCAGTCCACCGGACTTATAGCCAGCATCTCTACGCCTACGCGAAATGTGGTGCCCGCAGCAGGCAGCGCGGCGGAGGACGACGGAGAGGATACCGAGGAGGATTATATGGAGCAGGCGGGCAACGGAATCGATTTCTACGCAGGAATGGGCATTCCCGAACTCGGCGGCTACTCCAGGACATCATCTTCGGTGCGTCCCAACAGTTACCTTTACAAGGAGCTCCTGCCCTATAATTCCCCCGATCTGCGCAGCGGAGAGTACTCCGCCGGGGCTACCTCCCCGCGCGGCAGCTCCGGCGTACTTGCCTGGAGATGGAGCGGTTACGACCTCGTGAACGACCCCGACCGCACCGAGCGGAAGGTGATGTTCTTCTGGACCAGCGGCACTTCCCAGACGCCTATGACGGCCAGCAGCCGCCCCTGGATGGGCAACAAGTTCTGGGCCGAGGGCATGTACAACTCCAAGGATCCCAACAACTACAAGTTCTTCCGCTTTGCCGACGCGCTGCTCATGAAGTCCGAGGCCCTGCTGAAGAAGGGCGAATACGACGAAGCCTGCAAGTACCTGTCCATCACCCGCACAAGGGCCGGAATAGGAGCGCTCAGCTTCGCCAACGTGAATTTCAACCCCGAGGCCCTTATGGAAGAGATCCGCAAGGAAAGGGCAAAGGAACTTGTGGGCGAGTTCCAGCGCAAGTTCGACCTCGTCCGATGGGGAATCTGGTATGAGCGTACCAACAACTACAACGAAGGCCGCTTCATCCACGAATTCATCCGTCCCTGCCACCGTTACTGGCCCATCCCCTCCGAGCAGGTGAGTTACAGCGGAAACGCTCTCGATAACAACGAATACATGCAATAGGATATATGAAAAGATACAGTATAATTGCAATCCTGGCCATAGCCTCGCTTCTTTCCTGCGAAAAAATGCCGGAAAAGGTAATCCTTTCGGGTATAGGCAGCAGGACGAATACCATAGACGTATCGTGGAATGGAGGCGACTGCACCGCGGATATCCTTGCAAGCGGCACATTCACCGCCAGCATCCCCGAAGGCGAAGACTGGATATCCTTCAAGGGCGAGGAGGACTCGGTACGCAGCATCGAAAAGGAAGGCGACTGCACGCTTGCCTTCACGCTTGAGGTGAACCGCGGCATTCCGCGCTCGGTCGAAATAAAGCTCGAATGCGGCACTGCGGCGACTACCCTTCTCATCCGCCAGGACGGCCTTCTCGAAGGTGGGCTGGACGTTGAGGAAAAGAACGTGCTCGCTTCCTACGACGGAGGCAGGCTTTCCGCAAAGGTCAATACCAAGATACAGGCGTCGAAATTCTCCTTCAGAACCGAATATCTGGAAGAAGAGTCCACCGGCTGGATCAGCGGAATCCGCCTGTCGGGCAACTTCATCGTCTTCGATGTGGAGCCCAATCTCGCCGACTCCCTGGTGCGGCACGCCGACATAATAGCTTCCTATCCCGAAGGCGAGGGCAGGGTGCACATTACCCAGTACAGCGCCGGAACGGATGTGCAGCCCCTCGATATCGGCGGACTCAAGGCTCTGCTCACCTCAAAGGGCAGCGTGGTAATAGACAAGCATTATATAGTGAGCGGAGTGGTCCTTAACGACGATACCGAAGGCAACGGCGCCGAGAATCGCATGATATCGGCCGACAATCCCGACCCCGGCTATTCGTCCCGCATCATATATCTGCAGGACGAAGACGGCTCCGACGGCATAAAGCTCATTTTCGCCCGCAGCTGCGCCGACGTCGCCTCCCGCTTCGACCGCATCAGCTTCGACGCTTTCGGCCTTACCCTCAAAAGGGAAAACGATCCCGTCCGATACGAAATCGACGACATTCCCACGAGCATCGTAACCGAATCGCAGAAAGGGGAAGCTCCGCAGCCTAAGGTTCTCGGCATCGGCGAATTGTCCGAAAGCGACCTCTACACCCTGGTCCGCATAGAGAACGTGGAAATCCCGATACGCAAGGGCCCGTTCATGCCTATTGACGTCCGGTACATCGACATCGTCACAGCCTACCCGATGGTGCTCCGCGATATCGACGGAAGATCCATCTACATGATGGTCAACTCCGACTGCATCTGGTCCAGGGACGGGAATCCCCTGCCCCAGGGAGCCGGAAGCGTCAGCGGAGTCCTCGTGCATGAAACCTGCGACAACTTCGAGTGGGACCAGAACCAGGAAAAGGCGATAAATGAACAGGGGGTGATTTCCAATTATATCACCGGTCTCGGAAAGATAGGCAACTGGCAGATCCGCCCGGTGTTCCGTTCGGACATTGCAATTGCAGATGCCTACGAAGACGGTTTTTCCTCGCTTCTTTACGAATGGAGGTATTGCGACAGCCTCGGGGTGAACCTTGTAGCCAATTACGACGGCGTTCAGAAGGTCCTTCGTCCCACCTGGCCCGAAGTAGCCGATCCCCGTACGGACACCCTTACCACAGCAGCCGCCCTGTATTGCCTTGGCGACACCAAAAAGGTGGACCTGTATGTATGCAACGACTTCACCCACCTCGGCCCTTATACCTACGGCGGCAGCTTTACAAGGCCCGAAAACGGGAACGGAGTCACCGATGCTCTCGGACGCCAGGCCCACTGGTACGTTTATCCTTCCACCAGTTCGATAGGGGTAATCTATTCACAGTTCCTGGGCAACGGCACGGTCAACTGGGATCTCTGCAACGGCTCCGCATGGTGCGCTCTCGGATGGACCAAGAGCCAGAGCTGGCGCTGCGAGTTCTCCACCGAAGGCCTTACTGCGGACAACGCTCCGTTAAGCGTCAGCCTGGGTGTAATGAACCACATCGGTTACACCGGAGCCCCAAGATACTGGTCTCTCGACTGGTCCACCGACGGTGAAAACTGGGACAGGCTCGCTCTTTATACCGTTCCCGATTTCCCGGCTTCAAACAACAGAAGGGTTTATCAGCTTCCCGGAACGAAGTACGTCACTGCTACCCTGCCTGCCGCCGCCGTGGGACAGGAAAAGGTGTATATAAGGATGTCTCCGGCAAGTTACGCAGGCCTGAGTTCCGGTTCCGGAATCGGTAATGACAATTCCTATTACACCAACAGCTCTTTCAACACAGCGCGATATAACGCCATTAATTATTTCGCAATAAGGTACAACAAGTAGGATGAGGGGGAGAATAATAATTCTGGTTATGACGCTCCTGTGCGGAGCGGATTTGCATGCGTGGGAAGCCGGGGCCGATTCCTCTGCGGTCCGGCAGAGCGACCGCGGAGTGATGCTCAATGCCGAGTCGGCCTCAGCTCCCAGAGTTCTGAATGTCGGCCTTCCAGAGTCGACGAGCGGAGCAGTTGTTTTCATTGACGGAATGAAGGCGGCGCAGGGACTTCCCAGAAGCTATTTCCACTGGGCCGGCGGCAATTCTTACCGGAAGACCGGATCCCTCACCTTGATGGAATCCGTTATCCGCACCGGTGAGATTTCTGCTCCGGTGTATTCCTGGACCAGATTGGGAGAAGACCGTTTCACCGGAGTGGCAAGCGCGCAGACTTCTTCCAACGGCCTCATCCGCTTCGACGGTTGGATAGGGGGGCCGGTAGGAGGACTCAAGGGATGGTACTATTCGGCGGGAGCCTATGCGAACTTCGACCCTACATCCGTGAATTCAGCCTCCTGCACCTTCGTTGAACGCAAGCAGATATACCAGGCTACGCTCTCCCGCAGATGGAAGAGCTCGGAACTGAATCTGATGTACCGTTATTCGTGGTGCGGCGACCAGATGGCAGGCACGTACAACACCGCGCCGTTCGTGTACAACGGCGACGGTTCCGTGAGCGTATTCGACGGTTTCCGCATGGGATACGACAGATATTTCCCCGCGGATGACCTTGTCAGGTACATGGACCTGGCCACGGGCGAAATGAAGGAAAGTTCGGTGTCCGACTTCAATGACAGGCGCTTCCACGACATATCCGTACTGTGGAAGAGCAGGCGCGAAAGCGGCTGGGACCTTACCGCCTCCATGCATCTGTGCCTGATGCCCAGGTACGACCAGGTGAACGGAAGCCTCGCCGGCATCGATTCAGTTACAGTGGACAAGGGCTTCAGCCTCCCCGACGGAACCCCGTTCGAAGGCTACATCCAGCAGCGCATGCTGAAGATGGAGCGCATGACCACCTACGACGCCCAGACGCTTTTCATGGCTGAAAAGAATTTCGGCAGGAACGAAATCAATACCGGTCTGGACATAGGGTTTGCCAACCAGTACGAATCGGCATCTTCCCTCATTATGGCCCATACCGTGGAGGCTTCTCCACTTAGGATTTACAACGCCGGCAGGAACGCATGGAACCTGAACCGCAATTCCCTGTATTTCGATGCATTGAAATTGACGATCAGTTCCTTCATCTTCGACAAGTTCCAGGTTACCGACAATTTCAGCATGCTCACCGGAATAAGATTATGCCCCGTGATAATGAACGTCCACTCCGTAGCACGTCTGAACGATGAAAGCAAAAACCGGAGGATAGATGGCTTCAACCTGGCGGATCCCGCCCTGGCCAATATGCACATGTTCCGCCGGAGAGGTCTGAGCTATGCGTTCTCGGAATCTCTCAACTGGGCCTTCGCGCCCGGATTCACTGCAGTAGCAGAAGGTTTCTACAGTATCACCAACAAGTCGAGCACATACTTCAGGAACGCCACCATCCCGAGCCTCAAGAGCATAGGGAACGCCCAGGCGAGGGCGGGACTGCAGTATGTCGGAAATTGTATGGACCTCAGGGCCGTGCTGTCGTACATCACCAGCTGGAACAATGCCGCCAATGTCTCCGTAACAAAACAAATCGGCGGAGTCAGCGAAACCATTCCCTGGGTGGCGGAATACGGCATAGGCACCAAGGGCTTCACGCTGGACGGGAACGTGTATTCCGGCGGTTTCAGATGCCACGCCCTTTTCACCTGGCAGGACCCGCGCTACCACAACTACGACAACACTTTCACTTTCAGCGACGGCTCCACCCAGACCATCAACTATACCGGCAAGCATTGCACGGGAATCTCCAATGTCATGGTGGAGGTGGACCCGTCCTACAAGTGGAAGAGCTACAGGGTCTGGGCCAGCGCCCGTTACTATAGCCGCCAGTACGCTTCCCGCACCAATCTTGCCTATTTCAACGGCAGGTTCGAAACCTTCGGAGGCTTCGACTGGGACTGTCGGAAAGATTGCAAAATAAGTCTCAGTTTCGTGAACATCCTGGGGCAGGGCGGCGTCAAGGGCAGCATCGACATCGCCGATACAATAGACGACGAGGCGGAACTTGCCGGCTACATGATGGCCGGAACCTTCATAAGGCCTTTCTCTGTTGACCTGAGCGTAACTTACAGATTCTGAGCATGAAACACCTGTCAAAGCTTATCCTGGCAATACTGCTGTCGCTGTCCCCCGTAATACTCGGGGCCCGGCCGCACAGGGTAAGCCTTGAAAAGCTGGGCAGGCGTTACACACCCTGGAAAGCGGTTCACGACTACACCAGCACCGAGAAGGAAGATAAATACATCTACTGCATCGAAACCATCAAGGACGGCTCGAAGAAATTGGTCTTCCAGGCCCCCTCAGAGAGCGGGGCATACCGTTTATACATACATGTTTATGATGACGTCAACCACAAGGCCGCATATGCCGGCATTCCCTTCCTGGTGAAGGGTGATGCCCGTGAGCGGGGCGACCTTGGCGGAAGACCTTGAATCCGTGAAAAGAGTATTTTTTTTACTGCTCATTCTTGCATCCTGCAAGCCAGTTGTCACCGATACGGAAAAGAAAGATCCCGTACCGGTGAACTGGACAGTGAAAGATATTCGGGACGGCCTCCGGTGGTACAGTTTCCGCGGAATCGAGAGCATTACCGGTGCGGTCCAGGTGCTGGAGGTGCTGGAGCTGGATTTGAGCAAAGGCGGACTTGCCCTGGAATTTCAGTACTACCCTGTAAAGACGACGCTTTCGTCGGCCATACAAGGCACGGAAGGCGCGATAGCTGGCGTGAACGCAAGCTTCGGCACGCCACACACCTTCATCCGCACAGGCGGCACTACATGGTGCGACATAAGCGAAGCGGATCCCAATGACAGCGGGAACTGGTACAAGCACGAAGCGGCCATCTGGTTCGACGGCACCTCCACTCTGGGCTTCCTCAACTGTGAGGGCGACCCTTACGGAGCGATTGAAGTGTATAAGGCCAGCACCTACCCCAATCTGTTTTCCTCCCGTCCGCTCCTGATAGAAGATTTCGAATATGTGGAGTGGACAGGGGCACGGTCGAAGAGTTTTGTCACCGGCCCCCGTCATCCAAGGACTGCGGTCGCCCTGACGGAGGATGGCAGAATCCTTTTCATCACCGTTGACGGGCGCTGGTACGGCATGGCTGCAGGAATGACGGTATCCGAATTAAGGGATTTCATCAAGCTAAATTTCAATCCCCGCTATGCGATCAATATGGACGGCGGAGGTTCAACCACCATGTACGTAGAAGAATACGGAAGGGACGGTATAGTAAACTATCCTTGCAATGGAACCGCAAGCGGGCAATACAAGGAGTATTTGGGAACCTTCACCCTTCGCAGCCTTCCCACGTTCTTCATAATCAAGACCATCAAAGAATAAAGTCATGAAAAAACCGTTCGCAGCATTCTTTTTCCTCTTCTGCCTGTGCTTCTCCGTGTCCGCCCAGGACCCGTCCTGGTAATCCGGGAAACGGAAGAGAAAACCGGAAAGCCCGTCAGCATTGTCATAGGCAATACCCGGCTGGAGCCGATAAAGGATATCAACGGAATCAATCAGGGCCCCATGCTCAAAGCCTCCAACGACGATTACCGGCAGAACTGGTTTCCCAAACTGGGAGTGACAATCTGGCGTTCCCATGACATGGCGGCAGATGCCGGCCTCAACCCATACGACATCAACCATATCTTCCCCATCGAAACGGCCGACCCATCGGACAGGAGTTTTTACGATTTCCGGGCAAGCGACGATTATATCGCCCAGATAAAGGCCGGCGGAAGCGATATCTTCTGGTGCCTTACAGCCGCGGACGAGCGCTTCATAAACCGGCAGCATTTCAGGATAAGCCCGCCCGATACCGAGAAGTGGAAAAGGGTCTGCGAGAACATCATACGCCATTACAACGAAGGACAGTGGAATGGAAAGAAAGAAGGGATAGCGTGGTGGGAGATTTGGGACGAGCCCGACAATCCCGCTCACTGGAGCGGCACGCTCGAGCAGTACTTCGACCTTTATACGAAAACGGCCTCATACCTCAAGGCAAGGTTCCCTGACATTCTTGTCGGCGGCCCGTCCTTCGGGGATCCGACCGATGAAAAGGTGGCGGCCTTCCTTTCCGCCTGCAAAAAGGCGGGAGCCCCGCTGGATTTCTTCTCGTACAAGCTCTTCAATTATGCCAAAGGAGATTACGACCGTTTCGCATGCAGTCCCGGGCGTCTTCGCAGTCTTCTGGACGAGGCCGGTTTCAAAGACACCCGCATAGTGCTTTCTTCCTGGCATCCGGTCCGGGGAAGCAGGCTCGATATCGAAGGAGCGAAGGACATCAGCTGGGCCTCGCTCTGTGCTTCGCTGATGTGCGAATGGCAGAACCGCCCCCTGGACATGGCCTTGTTCGAATCCACCAATGACGGCCCGGGCGGGGTTTACACCATCCCCAATCCCAACCCGCTTTACTATATGTTCGTGGCCTTCGCCGATCTGGCAGCCCACGGCAATCTCCTTTCCCTCGAAACGGAAGGGCTTGGAACGGAAAGCCGCGCCCTCGCCGGCAAGGACGAAAGCGGAAATGTGGACGTCCTTCTGGCCCTTCACGGAGAGGGCAGCCGGAGCACGACGCTGGACTTCAGCGCCCTGGGAAATTTCTCCCATGGGGAAGTGCTCCTAATGGACAAGGCTGTAGAGAGACTCAGCACGGTCTCGTCGTTTGTCCGTCCCGGCGGAAAGATAGAACTGAATCATCCCAATCCCGATACTATAATACTGGTCAAATTATACAAATGAGAAAATTAAACCTGCTTTTAGGCGTGACCCTGCTGCTCGCAGCCTGCCAGGCCAACGATATTGAAAAGAAAGTCAGCGATACCCTGTCCCTGATGACTCTCGACGAGAAAATCGCCGTCATCCACGCCCACAGCAAGTTCTCCTCCCCGGGAGTTCCCCGCCTGGGAATACCCGAACTCTGGTGTGACGACGGCCCTCACGGGGTGCGCCCGGACACCATGTGGGACAGTTGGAGGGAAGCCGGCCAGACGAATGACAGTTGCACCGCCTATCCCTCACTAACCTGCCTCGCGGCTTCCTGGGACAGGGACCTTGCCTACCTGTACGGACGTAACGTGGGAGAAGAGGCCCGCTACCGCGGCAAGAACGTGCTGCTGGGTCCGGGGGTAAACATTTGCAGGACTCCTCTGTGCGGGCGCAATTTCGAGTATATGGGATAAGACCCGTACCTTTCCGGCCAGATGTCTGCACGCTACGTCAGGGGCGTTCAGAGCAACAAGGTTGCCGCCTGCGTGAAGCACTTCGCCCTCAACAACCAGGAAAACCACCGCATGGAGGCCAACGCCGTCGTTGACGACCGCACCCTCTACGAAATATACCTGCCGGCATTCAAGACAGCAGTCCAGGAGGGAGGAGCATGGTCGGTGATGTCGTCGTACAACTGCTACAATGAGGAATTCGTTTGCCACAGTTCCCGTCTGCTCAATGATATCCTCAAGGGAGAGTGGGGGTTCGACGGCGCGGTGATAAGCGACTGGGGCGGCGTCCACGATACCGACGGAGCTGCGCACGGCGGCTGTGACCTGGAGTTCGGCTCCTACACCGACGGAGTGGCCAAGAGCGTCCCAGCGGCCTTTGACAACTATTTCCTGGCCCAGCCCTACAAGGCTAAAATCGTTTCCGGAGAGCTGCCCGTGGAAGAGCTTGACGACAAGGTCCGCCGTGCTCTCAGGCTCAACTTCCGCACAATGGCGGACGGTTGCTTCGGCTCGTTCCTTTCTCCGGAGCACACCGAAGCCTGCCGCAAAATAGGCAGCGAGGGCATAGTGCTTCTGCACAACGCCAATGTGCTCCCCATGAAGAAAGATGCCCGCAAGATCGTGGTCATGGGCGAAAACGCCATCCGTCCGATGGTTGTGGGCGGCAGTTCTTCTTCACTCAAGGCGCAGCACGAGATTACTCCCCTGCAGGGCATCAAGAATGCCTGTCCCGATGCGGAAGTGGTTTATGCAAGGGCCTATTATTCCGGAATCCCCACCGGAGGCCCTTACACTTACGGACACTACGACCTCACCGAGCTAAGGCCCGCCCAGGAGCTGCTTTCTGAAGCCCTCTCCGCCATGGAAGGAGCCGACTACGTCATTTTCATAGGAGGCCTCAACAAGAGCAAAGGCCAGGACTGCGAAAGCGCCGACCGCCGGAGCTACGAGCTTCCTTACGGCCAGAACGAACTCATAGAAACCCTTGCCGCGGCAAGGCCGGACCTTATATATGTGAATATATCCGGAAGCCCGGTGGCCATGCCGTTTGCAGACAGGGTGGGAGCCATAGTGCAGGCATGGTACCTCGGAAGTGAAACAGGAAACGCGCTTGCCGACGTGCTCACCGGCAAAGTAAACCCCTCGGGAAAGCTTCCTTTCACATTCCCTGTGGCCCTGGAAGACGGCCCGGTAAAGACCGAAAGCCAGTATCCCGGCTATCGCGACGCTAGCGGTGTCTGGCAGGTCCATTACGATGAAGGCATCTATGTGGGCTACCGCTGGTACGACACAATGAAAGTGAAACCCCAGTTCCCATTCGGCTATGGTCTCAGCTACACCAGCTTCGAGTACGGCAAGGCAAAGCTGTCTTCCAAAAAGATGGGAAAGAACATGACGGTGAAGATTCCCGTGAAGAATACCGGCAGCGTGGCCGGAGCCGAGGTGGTCCAGCTCTACATCAGCGATCCCGAATGCTCGGTGGACCGTCCGGTGAAGGAACTCAAAGGCTTCGAAAAGGTGTATCTGGAACCCGGGCAGACAAAAACCGTGAGCATCAGCTTCGACCGGGACGCCTTGAGCTTCTTCGATGCCGAAAAGCATTGCTGGGTGGCTGAGCCCGGCAGGTTCAAGGTGTTGATAGGCGCCTCTTCCGAAGATATCCGTTCAGAAGCGGAATTCTCCCTTTAGGACTACTGGACAGCTATACTGTCACCTTTGACGATCCCGTATCTGCCGGCGTAATAGACCCGGCAGTGCGTGGTCGCCGATGTGGTCTTTTCCACGTACCACACTCCTCCGGGCCCTTCTTCCAAGAGTGTCGGGAGCCCTCCGGCCGCATCGTTCATGGTGCAGTACAAAGGCACCAGGCCCTCTTCGAACGAATCGATGGCGAGGCCGTCGCCGGACCTTCGCACACGGCAGCGGGCACCTGCTATCTGGAATAACGTAGCGTCGCTGCCTCCGGCGAGCTTTGCCGTATATAGGCCGGCGGGAAGGCCCCCGAACTCCACCGTTTCCGAGGCCGGAGCGGTGGCATAGAGGGTTCCGTCCTTATAGAGCTCCACCGTCCCGCTGTCTGCGAAAACGTTGATTCTCACCGCTTTCCCTTCTGGATAGGATTTTCTGTCCCCGTCCTCAAGACAGATGCTTTCAGGGAAAGGCGGCATGCCGGACAGGCTCGTTTCCATGAAGGCACCCGGCTTCAGATTACGTTTTTCTTGCCGCAACCGGTAGATATGGGCCCCTGTCCTCTCCAGCCAAGAGCGGAGCTGCTCCTCGGTCTGGGTATATCTCCGCGTTATGGGCCCGGCGCACTCGAAAATGGTTATCTTGCTTATCGAACCCGATTTGCTGCGCACTATGTCATAGGCCATGACTACATGGCCGCTCTCACCGTCCTCCGACATATAGCAGAGCGCATCGCACAGCCTGATATCGGACGCTCTGGTGCCTATGTCCTCGAGAAGAGAAGCGACTTTTCCGGAATTGATTGGTCCCGTGTTGTAAACGGTTGGGATTCCAAGGGCGAAACAGACTGCCGATGAGCAGACTGCCCCATAGAAAGTGGATGCCATATCCCTGTTCCACGGAGCCTGCCGGTAGTCCACTGTGTAAATGGAGCTGCGCGGATTGTGTACGGCGGAAAGGAAAGTATAGAATGAGACGTCCCTGCCCACAAAGCCCGTCTCTGTGCCGGAAGCACTGTAAGGAAGGCCTTTATAGGTGGCCCCGGGGGCCCACCAGACGTCCTTGAGCTTGTTGTAGGTTTTGGGAATCCGGTAAAGGGGCGTCCACTGCACATCCGCCATCATGTCGGCACGGGAAAGACACTCCATCTGCCAGGCGTCCGGGATATCGTGATTCCCCTGCGTGACTATCTCCTGCCCCTTTCCGCAGGAGACGAAGAAGAAAGACGAAAGGAGGGAAACGAGCGGAATACCAGCTATAAGTCTGATTCTCATACCGCAAATGTAATAATGCAGGGCACTCTATTTTTTTTATTTCCGGTATAAATATACCATTTTTCAAAAAGAACGAATACTCATGAAAGATATTTTTGCAATATGAAAAAGACTCTTATTCTTTTGCTGATTGTCCTGACGGCATTTCCAATAGGGATGTCCGGATGGAGCAGGACCGGGCACGCCGCCGTGGCCCAGATTGCCGAAAACCACCTTACGAAGAAAGCTAAAAAAGCTCTCAAGAAGTATCTTAAGGGCACCGACATAGTGGAGGTGGCATCCGATGCCGACAAGTACTACTACCAGTGGTACAGGGACATCGGATGGGAGTGCAGCAACCCCAAGATTCTCCGCCGCAAGCCCTCCGAAATGGACGCCCTGCCCACCAACCTGGAGCCATGGTGCCACTCATACTCAGTGGATTCCCTTTTCAGGACCTACAGGCACAACCGCGAAGGTGATGTTTATGTACGGAACTGCATAATGGACCTGGACTGGCTCATCCGCAACCTCAAGGAGAATGCAGCCACCATGGATCCCGAAGAAAGGCAGAAGCAGATATCACTTGTCGTCCACCTCGTGGGTGATTTTCACTGCCCAATGCACGTCCTGTACGTACCAAAGGCACCCACGGGAGGAAAGTATTCCCTGTATATCGACGGAAAGAAGGTCAATATCCACACCTTCTGGGATTCCAGCATCTGGACTATCGTAGGCAAAGGCTGGACTTATCAGGAATTCGCCGAAGCAGCCGACACAGCCACGAAGGAGGAGATTGCGGAAATAACCAAAGGGGACGTCTTCGACTGGAGCAGCGCCAATGCCGTTGCCGCGTTCCCCGCACATCATCTTACGGACGCTCCTCACGAAAAGAGGGAGCTCACCTCAGAATATGCCGAGTCGATGCGCTGGCTGCTCTATCAGCAGCTCCGCAATGCCGGATACCGGCTTGCAGCGGCCCTGAATTACATTTTTGAATAGCGTTCTGCGCCATGAAAAACAGGGTGTTGCTTCTGTCTGTTCTCCTGCTTGCCGCTTTCCCGCTTACAGGAGCCGCGCTCGGAGTGGCGCATGAGTCGATATCGGTATGGCTCAGCAAACCGGACGGGATTTACGAAGTGGGTGACAGCGCCAAAGTCTTCGCACGCTGCTCCAAGGACCTGGGGCCTCTGCGCTTCACCGTCATGGACGGAAGGACCAAGATAGTCGATACCCTGCTCGTATTCGGCAGCGACACCACCACCCGCGTCATCTACAGCGAGTACTGCGACAAGGCTGGGGGAAAGATGTTCATACTCGGACCCGACGGAGACGAAAAGCATGTCACTGCAGCGGGTTACGTAGTGGCACCATCTACCATTTATCCGGGATATACCGCCCCGGACGACCTTTACTCGTGGTGGGAAGGCCAGATTGCGAAAATGCGAAAGTCCCGCCCGAAGGTTAAGTCCAGGGAAGTGCCGGTTCCGGCAAAATACAAGGACGACGCCATACGCTGCTGGCACGTTACCATCTCGATGCCCGAAGGCAATCCTGTACAGGCCTATGTCGCCATGCCGCAGAAAGCTGCGAAAAAGAGCCTTCCTATCGTCATCAGGACGCACGGAGCCACGGCAATCACCTCAAAGAGCACCCGCAGCAGCCTCTCCCAGGCATGCGAATTCGCCTCCAGGGGGGCGATAGCGGCCGACATCAATGCGCACGGCATGCCCGACGACGCACCGGAAGAGTACTACCGTGAACTGTCAAAGACCCTCACCGGATACAACAAGCGGCCGCTTGAAAGCCGGGAAGGTTTTTATTTCCGGCTCATGTTCCTCCGTCTCGAGAGGCTGGCCGACTACCTGTGCTCCTTCAGGGAATGGGACCGTACCAGATTCATGGTACGCGGCGGCAGCCAGGGAGGCGCCCAGTCGCTTTTCCTCGCTGGGGTGGACCCCAGGGTGACCCACTGCCTGGCCATGGTTCCGGCCATGACCGATTTCGGAGGGCCTCTCCAGGGAAGGGCGGCAGCATGGCCCGAACCCTATGCAAGGCCCGGCGTCGCGGAGTCCGAGGCAGGAATGGACATCCTCCCCTACTTCGACGCATCTCTCCTTGTAAAAAGATTCAAGGGAAGATTGTTCCTCGAAGCGGGATTCATAGACACCACCTGCCCTGCCACCTGCATCTATGCAACCTACAACAATGCATCCTGTGCAAAGGAAAGAGTTATCGAACCTTACGTTTACCGCCGCCACTGCTGCGTGGATCCGCCCTACAGCGAACACTGGTCAGGCACGGTCGTTGCACACAGAAACCGTTTCATGGATGATTTTTATAACGGAAGATAAATGACGCATTTCGGACAGTACGCCTGCATGGGATTCCCCCCACACGCCCCAAAGACATGGGCGTCAGCATCCGCAGCGACGTCTCTTCCGTGGCCCCGGGCCAGAGTTTTTCAGAATTTTCATTTTTAATTTATAGCAGCATGAAAAAGATAGTCACTTGCATTTCTTTCGTTTTTCTCTGCCTTGCAGCCTGTTCGGGAACCACATCACAGGATGGCGGTTCCGAACCGGTTCCCGTCAAATGGGAGACGAAACAGATTCGTGAAGGCCTCACGTGGATGCGCTTCCGCGGCAAGGAAAGCCTGACCGGAAAAGCCCAGGTAATCAACGTCCTCGACCTCGACCTGCAAAGCAGCGACCTGGTGCTGGAATTCCAGTACTACGATCCCAAGATAACCCTTTCCGACGCCATAGCGCGTACTTCCGGAGCCATCGCAGGCACCAACGCCAGCTTCGGCACCCCGCACACATTCATCCGCACCGGCGGCACCACATGGTGCGACCTCAGCGAGGCCGACCCCAATGTTCGCGGAAACTGGTACAAGCATGAAGCGGCTATATGGTACGACGGAGCCGGGCACGTGGGATTCCTAAACTACGAAGGAGACCCCTATGGTGCCATCCCTGCATATCAGGCGACCACATGGCCCAATATGTTCTCCACCGAACCACTGCTCATAGAAAACCATGAATATGTAACCTGGTCCGGAAAGAAGGGGTTCATCACCACCGTTGCCCCACGCACGGCCGTAGCCCTGCTGGACAACGGGCACCTGCTTTTCATTACTGTTGACGGGCGCTGGTACGGTATGGCGGCGGGAATGACCATCGCCGAGCTGCGAGATTTCATCAAGCTCAATTTCGACCCTGCATACGCGATTAACATGGACGGAGGCGGCTCCACCACGATGTATATCGAAGGCTATGGCGAAGACGGCGTGGTGAACTATCCCTGCAATTCCAACGGCGCGAGCACAAGCGGCGCTGCAGAATACGACGGCAGTTTCACGGAGCGCAAACTCCCCTCTTTCTTCGTGATAAAGGAAAAGCCCATGGACAAGGCTGCGAGAAAAGCGGCAAAAAAAGCCAGAAAGGAGCGCAAATAATCAGCGGCACCGCTGATGACTCGGGTCCCGGGGAGCAAAACAATGCTTTTTGCTCCCCGGGATTCTTTCGCAGGACCTTCCGGGTGCAAAACGCGGCCTCCTGCTCCCCAGGACCCTTTCGTGGCACCTTCCGGGTGCAAAACGCGACCTCCTGCTCCCCGGGACCCTTTCGTGGCACCTTCCGGGTGCAATTCGCGGCCTCCTGCTCCCCGGGATTCTTTCGCGGCACCTCTCGGGTGCAATTCGCGGCCTCCTGCTCACCAGGATTCTTTCGCGGGACTTTCCGGGTGCAAAACGCGGCCTCCTGCTCCCCGGAACCCTTTCGCGGGACCTCCCGGGTGCAATACGCGACCTCCTGCTCCCCGGGACCCTTTCATGGGACCTTCCGCGCTGGGGAAAAACAGCACTGCGAAAAATCAGCGTCAGGGAAATGTCGAGAGCTCGGGAAACGGGAGGCCTCCACAGTTTTGCCAGGAAGATCAGCGGCTTGGAACTGGGATTCTCCAAGAAACAGGGAACGGCCGGCTGGGGATAGTCAGCTGGGAACAATCGGCTGGGAACAGCCTGCTTAGAACGGCCGGCTGGGAACGGGGAGAAAGGAACGGCCGGACATTGTGGCTGGGGAAAAGTGCAAAAAAGAGAGCCTGCAACATTGCAGACTCTCTTTTTTTTTGTGAGGATTACTGGATTTGAACCAGTGACCTCTTGCCTGTCAAGCAAGCGCTCTGAACCAACTGAGCTAAACCCTCTTGCTGTTTGGGACTGCAAATATAGTAAATTATTTGAAAACGCAAACTATCAATACCCTATATTCTTCCTGTCAAGGAAACGGTAGGATGCCGCTTCGGCAATATGCTCCGGCTGGATATTCCTCGCGCCGGAAAGGTCGGCAATCGTGCGTGAGACCTTGATGATCCGGGAGAAAGCCCTCGCCGACAAGCCCATACGCGTTATTATTTTTTCAAGAATATCCCTGCACTCTTCGCTTAACGGGCAGAAACGCTCCAGATGGCGGTTCGACATCTCGGCATTGGTGCTGATTCCTTCATCGCGGAAGCGTTCCCGCTGGATGAGCCTGGCCTTCCTCACCCTTTCGGCAATCTCTGCACTGGTCTCGGGTCTTGATTCCCCCCGATATGTCCCCGGTGAAATCCGGCCATCTGGGGCCGATGTTTTCCGAGGTGACCCTCCTGCAACGGAGAGCAGCTTTGCCGCCTCCACCGGGTGCATCCACAACTGTATGTCTATCCTGTCCATGATGGGACCGGAAAGACGCGACAGGTACCCTGTGCGCTGGCCTACCGTGCACGTGCAGCGGTCCCCTTCTCCATAATAGCCGCAGGGGCACGGATTCGTGGCCGCTACGAGCATGAACGACGCAGGATAGATTATCTTGGTCCTGAGCCTGGAAATGCACACCGAGCGGTCTTCCATCGGAGAGCGCAGGGCTTCTATGAGGCTTTTCGGCATCTGTGCGAGTTCGTCCAGGAACAGCACCCCGCCGTTCGCCAGTGAAACCTCTCCAGGGGATATGCCAGCACTGCTCCCTCCCCCGATAAGTGAAGAGAGCGAAGCGCTGTAATGAGGGGCGCGGAAGGGCCTTCGGCGTATGAGTCCGGCTCCGGGACTCTTGCCGGCTGCCGAATATATCTTGCTGGTAAGAAGCGATTCTTCAGGAGTCATCGGAGGCAGGATTCCGGAAATGGCCTTTGCCAGGGAACTCTTGCCGCTCCCGGGGGAACCAATGAGAATCATGTTATGCCCTCCGGCGACGGCGATTTCGGCTCCGCGCTTAGCAGCATCCTGGCCTACTATCTCCGAAAAATCCATTACCCCGCCGCCGGCCCCGTCTTCACCCACCAGGGAATTCCGGTAGAGCTCGCTTTCGCGGATGAGAAGATCGTCGGCATAACCGGGAACTCCTCCGCAAAGGACCCTCAGCACATCCGCAAGGTTCTTCGCTCCGTAAACGTCTATTCCGGAGATTGAGGCCGCCTCAAGCGCTGAACGCTCGGGAAGGATGCAGCCCTTAAGCCCGAGGCCGGCGGCAAGCTCGGCAAAGGGAAGGGCGCCTGAAATGTCGCGCAGTGAACCGTCCAGGCCCAGTTCCCCCATAATCAGATAGCGGCCCAGCAGAGGCATTTCCGCCTGCTGCGAGGCGGCTATTATGCCGAGCGCTATGGGGAGATCGTATCCGGAGCCGTTCTTGTGCAGGTCGGCCGGGGCCAGATTGATTACTATCTTTCTCCCCGGAATCCGGAACCCCATGGCCTGCAGGGCAGTCATCGTGCGCATAAGACTCTCTTTCACGGCCACGTCGGCCAGCCCTACGAGATGAATTCCTATTCCGCTCGTAACGTCCACCTCAACCGTCACCCTGACGGCTTCGATTCCTACGCATTTGGCAGCATTTATATTGATCAGCATATTTACGTTTTTATTATTTTTGCATCCGTGTTGCACACCATTACCATAAAGGACTTGTCAGGGCTCCAGGCTGCGGCGAAGGAATTCCTCGCTTCTGCGGGCGCTCACCGCATCATCGCTTTCTATGCCCCGATGGGCAGCGGAAAGACCACTTTCATAACCGCCCTTTGCCGGGAGCTCGGGGTAAGGGAAGATGCCATAAGCTCCCCTACCTTTGCCATCGTGAACGAGTACCGCACCACTGGTGGAGACAGCATCTTCCACTTCGACTTCTACCGCTTCGAAAGGGCGGCGGAAGCACTCGACATAGGCTTTTACGATTACATCGATTCCGGTAGCCTGTGCCTCATGGAATGGCCCGAAAACATTGAGGAAATCCTCCCCGAGGAAACTCTCCGCGTACAGATAAAGGTCCTCCCCGACGAAAGCCGCATTATAAGCTGGGAGGAATAATCTGCGTTTCCACAGCCGTTATATATCCGTTGAAAGGGAACTCCGCAACTACCCGGCTGCCGCGCACCATGTGCGGCCTGCCTCCGGGAAAAGAAACCCCAATGAGCGGTTCTGAGCCGATGGAGGCAAGACACTCCTCGGTGAACACCATGGCACCTTCTTCGCTGTAGATTATATCTCCCCCGAGCGGATTGGGCCTTGGGCGGCTCACGCTGAGCGGATCCCTCGGCTGCACTGCGAAGGGTTCTCCTCCTGCCGCCCCCAGCCAGCAGTCGCGTCCCTTCAGATACAGGGTAGAATAGTCTTCCAGACACACCAAGCGCCTCTGGTCCCACAATCCCCACACCGGGCCGGCATCGGCATAGAACCTGCCTCCCTTTTCGACAAAATGCACCCCTGCAGAAACGTTCATAAGGTATCTGTCCTTTCCGCTGCGGCGCAGATGACATCTTCCGTCACTGCCGCTCCACAACAGCATGGCTTCCCCGTCTTTATAGCGAAAGTCCTCTGCCTTTCCCCCGGGCTCCGGAGGAATTACGGCCGAGATGGAGCCGTCCCTCACTGAAAAAAGGCTCACCCCGTCGCTGAAGCAGAAGCAGCAGCTGCCTTCGTCGAAATAAAGCGCCGGAGAGCCGTCTCCGAAACCGCCCATGCTCCTGCCCTTCCCTATCCGAACCACCATCTGGCCGTCCTTCCGGAGCGTCAGACTCCCTTCAGAAGGATTGCAGGCAAGGGTGTAAACGGAACCGTCCTCATGCGAAAGCAGGTCGCGCAGGAACCCTCCTTCTCCAAAATCCAGCAGCGGGGAGCCGTCCCGCCCTATGCGCATCCTGCCTGCGGAACTGAATTCGGAGTACAGGTGCCCGCCACGGATGTGATGGGTCCCTGGTATATGGCTGCACGCCGAAGCCTCTCCAGCCTGGAGAATGAGTACGGGGCTATAGTTCCTGTAAAGGATGACCTCCGCGGGAAAGCGCCCGTCCGCGGTATCCCTCGCCCAGTCGTAGGAATCGGGGACCCTGACGGCGCAGACCCACACCACGGTATCCGGAACAGGAGCAGAAACGGAACCGGTGTCCCGCAGCCGCCCGATGGTGCCGGTTCCAACCTTTCCGTTTCTGGAATCCCCCCACCGGAGAGGATCGACATGCTCGCAGGAGAGCAGAAGAGCAATGCCGCCAAGAATAAGAACAAACCTTTTCATCGCCTTTTTTCGGCAAATGAAACCAGAAAAAAAGAAACCCCGGGGGTAAACCGCGGGGTAAAAGTGAAAAGTTATTTTTCTTTCGAAAACTGTTTTTGCAGGATGCTAAAACAAATTTAACCGTACGCCTGCACTGAAACTTATCATCAGCGGGTTCTCGCTGCGGATGTTGGAAGGCTGCCCGCAGTCGAAGTAGTAACGAACGGTGGGATCGACATAGAGCGAAAGATGCTTGGTGAGGGTGAAGTCCACTCCGAAACCGCCGCCTGCAGAGAACTGGGTACCGGACACCTTCTCGCTCACGGTTGCGCCCGTTGTGCGAATGTTATAGCTGTTGCCAAGGCACCATTCGGCTTCTCCGACTCCCATCAGGTAGAACTTGACGTTGCCGCGGCTGATGAGATTGTAGTAGATGCCGACAGGTATGCCCGCATAGCGCATTTCCTGGCTTATCCGGCCGTCGATGAGCTGCTCTCCGGTATTGTAAACGCCGTTGAAACTGCGGGAAAGATAGGTGTAGTCGGCTCCTATTGCCGCCGAGAAACCTTTTCCGAGATCGAAGCGGACACCCGCACCGATACTGAACGGAATCCCGTAATTGCTTGCGCTCTTTTCCTGGATTACGTTTTCGATGTAGGCCGGATTGGTGCTCTTTGCCCCGTAGGCAGCCCCGTGCGAGGGAGATTCGTTGCCCCCCATCGAAACGCCGAGATAGTACGACGGACGCTGATGCCTTCCCGAGGCCTTCCGGCTGTCTTCATAGGCCATGGCAGCGAATGGATCGGCCACGGGGGCGGGGGCGGAAATGCCGGCTCCCTGACTGCTTGAAGAAGCGGCCGAAGAAGAAGCGGCAGCTGAAGAAGATGCGCCGGATACTGCCTCAGCCATGGAGGGAGAAGCCTGCGCAGCGGACTTGGCCGCCGCAGAAACGCCGGCGTCAGTTGCAACAGGCAGCGCCGCGGTCCTGTCCCTTACGGGAAGGGGCCCAAGGGCCGAAGGTGAGGGAATTCCACCCGGCTCCACTACGGATGCCTGCGCAAGAACTCCACGCTCACCGGATATTGTAGATAGGTTGGAATTGTTCGGAATCACGAGGACTGCCGCCACCGCCGCCGCGGCTGCGACCACAGCCCATCCCCAGCGGAATGAAGCCGCCACCGGAGCGGCAGCAGCATCCAGCCTGGAGGCTATACCCTGCCAGACGCGTGGGGAGGGTTTCTCCTCTGCGTCCTGCAGGGACCCCTTGATGAAGAGGTCGAAATCTTCCGTATTGTCTTTATAATGCATTCTAATACTTCTCTTTAATCTTGCTTTGCAACAATGCCCTTGCCCGCTGCAACTGGGAACGCGAAGTGGCTTCCGACACCCCGAGGGATTCCGCTATTTCCTTGTGGGAATACCCTTCGATGATGTACATGTTGAAGACCGTGCGGAATCCGGGAGGCAGAGAGGAAATCATTTGTGAGAGTTCCCTGTATCCTATCTTCTGTATGGGAGTGGGGTCTTCGCTGGTGATGTTCCATGCGGCGTCCACGTCCTCGCTTTGCTTCAGAACGTCTTTCTTGCGCAGACTCATAAGAGCCGTGTTGACAAAGATCTTGCGGGCCCAGCCCTCGAAAGAGCCCGCTCCGGAATAGCTGTCCATTTTTGAGAAGAGGGTTACGAAACCGTCCTGAAGGACATCTTCTGCTTCGTCCCTGCTGCCCATATATCGCAGACAAACCGCGAACATTTTCCCGGACAGCGCATCATAGAGCGCTTTCTGTGCCTTCCTGTCTCCATTCCGGCAACCTTCCACAAGAGTGGACCAGTCTCGAGAATTAAGATGCATTTTTCTTCCGAAAAGTTGCATTGCGTTCGTTTTTCTCCCACAAATATAGAGAAAAAGCACTAAATTTGCATAAGACACATTCTATGAGACACATCCTCCGAATAGTCCTGACGGCTGCAATCCCGCTTGTCGCTGCCGTCTCCGCATACGGGCAGCAATCGCGGTTCAGGGAGACCCTGCTGCAGAATCTCCTGATAGACGCCATCTCCAAGATGGATTCGTCTCCGCGGGAGTCGCTCTCGGAACTTGAATACCTCGACAGCCATTTTGCTGCCGATGATGCCGTGAAATACTATCTGGGAATGATGTTCTGGTCGGCAGGGAAAACGGAAGAAGCAGAAAAGTACCTTCAGCAGGCCTGCCGGATAGACCCTTCAAACTATTGGTATAAAGACGCCCTGGCCGGGCTGTACTCCTCTGTCGGAAAGGGAGAGCAGAGCGCTGCCATCTATCTGGAACTGATGGAGCAGCAGCCGTCCCGTTACAGCAACGCCTACACATACACCCTCAAAGGGGACAGCTATATGTCGCAGCACAAGGATTCCCTGGCGCTCGACTGCTACGAAAAGGCCCTCGCCTTCGATCCCGACTACGCTCCCGCCGTTCTCGGAAGGGCCGAAGTGTCGCGCATGAGGGGCAACGTACCCGCGTTCCTTGCGGACGTCCACGCCTTCACTCTCAATCCCGACATCATCCCTTCGGCCAAGTGCAGCTACATCTCCCAGATCCTTCACAACATCAACTACAACTTCTATCGCAGCTGGGGAACCCAGCTCGATTCGCTGGTGGAAGGCTGCGTGCGCACCCATCCTGCCGACAGCAGCGCACTGAGGCTTGCCGGGTCCTGGTACTGGTCCACCGAAAGGAAAGACCGCGGCAGGCAGTATTTCGGACAGCTCGTGGACATGTATCCCAAGGATCTGAACATCCGCTACCTGCGTCTTAGCCTTCTTATGGATGAGGGGAGCATGAAGGACGTGCTCGACGAATGCGATGCCATAGTCAGGCTGGGCGGAAAGAAGAATCCCGAGGTGATTCCCGCCCTGAGTACTGCCGGAGACTGCTGGCATGCCATGGGCAACGACCGAAAGGCCATGAAATACTATGACGCCGTTCTCAAGCTCAACCCCGGGGAACCGACCACGCTTAACAATTACGCCTACTATCTCAGCCTTTCAGGGAAGAAACTCGGCAAGGCTGAAAAGATGAGCCGGAAAGCCTTGGAGCAGGACCCCGACAACCCGAGCTACCTGGACACCCTCGGATGGATCCTGCATCTTCTGGGCAGGGACGAGGAGGCCAAACCCTACTTCAAGAGAGCCATGATATATGGGGGAAAAGACCACCTTGACGTACTGGAGCATTATGCCGTAGTACTCGAGGCTCTCGGCGAAAAAGACCTTTCAATCTACTATAAGTCCCTCGCGGAACAGAAAAAAGCAGAACAATGAAAAGGCTTATCTTAGTACTGCTTGCACTCGCCTCCCTGTACTGCCAGCAGGGATACTGCCAGACTGCCGCCCAAAAGAACAGGAAGGCACGTCTTGAAAAGGAGATAGCCATACTCGACAAGCAGCTCTCCGAAAACCGGAAAAAGAGCAGCAGCGCCCTGTCGTCCTTAAAGCTCACCCGCCGCAAAATCGCCTCAAGAAAACAGCTCGTCGCCGAAAACGACAGGCAGATAAAGGCCCTGGACGAGAGGATTTCCATGGCGGAAGACACCATTTCCATGCTTCAGGCGAGGCTCGACACCCTTTCGGCCGGTTATTCCCGCCTCGTAAGGACGGCCTACCGCAGCCGCGACACCCGCCTCTGGTATATGTATATCCTCGCCTCCGCCGACCTCGGACAGGGGCTTCGCCGATACGGCTACCTGCACAGTCTGTCCGTGCAGATGCGCACTCAGGCCTCCAGGGTGAAGGAGGCCCAGGCGCTGCTGATTCAGCAGAAAGAAGAGGCCGAAAAGATGCGTTCCGAACTCGGAGTTCTCCGCAAAACCCGTATAACCGAGCTTGACAGGCTCAATAAGGAAGAGGGAGAATCGGCCTTGCTGGTTGCCAGGCTGCAGAAAGATAAATCCCTGTACCAAAAGCAGATAGAGTCTAAACGCAAGGAGATGAAGGCCCTTGAGAGGGAGATGCGGCGCATGGTGGAGAAGGCCGCAGGGAGCGCAGCCGGCAAAAAGAAGAAGCCTGTGGATACCAAGCTGGACGCCGAGTTCGCCTCCAATATGGGAAAGCTTCCCTGGCCGGCCGAAGGCCCGGTGGTGGACAGCTTCGGCGAGCACTACCATCCTGTCTATAAGAATGTGAAGATGCCGTTCAACAACGGGATCAACATTGCGCTCAGCCCGGACACGGCCGTAAAGAGCGTGTTCGACGGACAGGTATGCCAGGTGATAGTGATGCCCGGCTATAACCAGTGCGTACTCGTGCAGCACGGCGGCTACTTCACTTTCTATTGCAAACTCTCGGGAGTGTCGGTGAAGGCCGGCGACAAAGTAAAGACGGGACAGGTAATCGGCAAGGTGGATACCATAGCCGGAGAAACCCAGCTGCACTTCGAGCTCTGGGAAGACCGGACCCCGAGGGATCCGGAAGGATGGCTCCGGTGAGGATTAATCTTCGCTGTCGGTCCAGACGAGGACGTGACGGTCGAAGGTCATGTAGCGAAGGTCGAAGTCTTCTTCGTAGCCGTCCTTGTGAATGAAGGTGGCTTCGAGTTCGCCCTCTCCGCGAGGACGGAAGGAATCGATTTCGATCTGCTCTGCAAAGTCAACCCCCCACTGGGAGATTTTCTTGTAAACGGCTTCCTTGGCGCACCAGTAGATGGCCAGCTGCTCGTTGCGGCGGTCGTCTTCGAGGTCTTCGATTTCTTCTTCGCTCAGGGCCTTCCTTTCAACGGCTGAAAAGTCGCGGTCGAGGCTCTCGCAGTCGATGCCCACGTCATCGCGGTCGTCGAGGATGACGGCCACGTATTTGTCCGTGTGGGTGATGCTTATGTTGACTGCATTGTTCTCGATGTAGGGCTTTCCATTGTCGTGATGCGACAGATAGACCTTCTCCTCGAACATTTCATCAAGGAGGGCGCGCACCGCCAGTTTCTGCTTGCGGAGCGATTCGCTCTTTATAAATGAGATTTCCTCCAGTTCGTCGGAGGGTATTGATGATTTTTCGCGGAGTTCCGCCTCGGATTCAGTAATGTGCCACACGCCTAATCGCGAGTGGCCGTCGTCGTCGAGGTCTTTTGTAAGTAAAAGTGCCATATGATGTCGCAAATATAACCATTTTTCTAATAATCGCAATAATTTGCTACCTTTGTGTCTTCTTAGAGAAGACTCATACATAATATCTATATAATATGAAATACTTATCTGACGAAAAACTTGTCATCGTAGGTGCCGCCGGAATGATCGGTTCCAATATGGCCCAGAGTGCACTTATGCTTGGTCTCACCCCCAATGTCTGCCTTTATGATATCTTCGAGCCCGGCCTCAAGGGAGTCCTCGCGGAAATCGACCACTGCGGTTTCGAAGGCGCCAACGTAACGGCAACCATCGACCCGAAGGAAGCCTTCACAGGAGCGGGGTTCATCATCTCTTCCGGAGGAGCACCCCGCAAGGAGGGAATGACCAGGGAAGACCTTCTCAAGGGCAACTGCCAGATCGCAGCCGAATTCGGTGACAACATCCGCAAATACTGCCCCGACGTGAAGCACGTGGTGGTGATCTTCAATCCTGCAGATGTCACCGCCCTCACAGCCCTGATCCACTCCGGACTCGACGCTTCCAAGCTCACTTCCCTTGCCGCCCTCGACAGCACCCGTCTGCAGGAAGCCCTCGCAAAGGAATTCGGCGTGCAGCAGAGCAAGGTTACCGGTGCCCACACTTATGGCGGACACGGAGAGGCCATGGCAGTTTTCGCCAGCCAGGTAAAGATCGACGGCAAACCTCTTTCCGAATGCGGACTCAGCGCCGAAAGGTGGGCCGAAATCAAGCACGACACCGTACAGGGCGGCAGCAACATCATCAAGCTCCGCGGACGCAGCTCCTTCCAGAGCCCCGCTTACAATGCCGTAAAGATGATTGAGGCTGCAATGGGTGGAGAACCTTTCACCTGGCCCGCAGGATGCTACGTCAAGGACGGCAAGTACAAGAACGTGATGATGGCCATGCCTTCCACAATCGACGCCAGCGGCGTACATTTCACCCAGCCCTCAGGCACCGCCGAAGAAATGGCAGCCCTGGATGCTTCCTACAAGCACCTCTGCGCCATGCGCGACGAGATTATCAGCCTCGGAATCGTTCCGGAGGTTGCCGACTGGAAAAAGGAGAATCCGAATCTTTAATGATTCTGGAAGTTACGGAAAAAGGGGCCCGGCAGAACGCCGAGCCCCTTTTATGTCGGGGTGACATGACTCGAACATGCGACCCTCTGGTCCCAAACCAGATGCGCTACCAACTGCGCCACACCCCGAAATCCTTTGAGACGGCGGAGTGGAAGCCTCGCGCCGGCTCTCAGGGCCCTCGCCGCGACAGGATGAAAGGCCCCTGTCTGCCGCAAGGGACTGCAAAGATAAGTATTTTTTTTATCTTTGTCTGATATGATAATCGAAGCAAAGGGTATTTATAAGTCTTTCGGATCGCTGGAAGTGCTCAAAGGAGTGGATTTCAGTGCGGGAAAAGGTGAGGTTGTAGCTATCACAGGCGCTTCAGGTGCCGGTAAAACCACTCTCCTGGAAATACTAGGAACCCTTTCTTCTCCGGACAGGGGCTCGCTCGTCATCGCCGGCACGGATGTATGCGCCCTCCGTGGAAACGCGCTATCCTCATTCAGGGGAAGCAATATCGGATTCGTCTTCCAGTTCCACCACCTCCTCCCGGAATTCACATCGCTCGAAAACGTGATGATACCTGCGCTCATAGCAGGCGTCCCTACGCAGAAAGCGAAGGAAAAAGCCGAGAATCTTCTCACCAGGGTGGGGCTTTCGCAGCGGACCTCACACAAGCCTTCCGAACTGTCGGGCGGAGAGCAGCAGCGGGTCGCGATAGCCCGCGCGCTCGTGAATTCTCCCGCAGTGCTGTTCGCGGACGAGCCCACCGGCAACCTGGATTCGGTAACAAAAGAAGAGATCCACCGACTTTTCTTCGACCTTCGCGACGAACTCGGCCAGACGGTTATTATCGTCACCCATGATGCAGGCCTTGCCGGCATCTGCGACCGTGCCCTCACCATGAAGGACGGGCAGTTCGTGACCGGTCTGTAGGGGCCTCTCCGCAGGACGAACTCCCGACCGTGGAGGCGCCGCACCGCCCGCTCGGGGTGCAGGAAGGGCCGGTTTGCTCCCGGGAGGGTCTGCGAAGGTGGTTCGGGGTGCAGGAGGGGCTGTTTTGCTCCCCTGATGGTTCGCGAAGGGGGTCCGGGGTGCAGGGAGGGCCCGTTTTGCTCCCGGAAGGGTTCGCGAAGGGGGTCCGGGGTGCAGGAGAGCCCGTTTTGCTCCCCGAAGGGTCTGCGGAGGGGGTTCGGGGTGCAGGAGGGGCCGGTTTGCTCCCGGAAGAGCTCGGAGAGAGGCCCCGGGGTGCAGGAGAGCCCGTTTTGCTCCCCGAAGGGTCTGCGAAGGTGGTTCGGGGTGCAGGAGAGCCCGTTTTGCTCCCGGAAGGGTCTGCGAAGGTGGTTCGGGGTGCAGGAGAGCCCGTTTTGCTCCCGGAAGGGTCTGCGAAGGTGGTTCGGGGTGCAGGAGGGGCTGGTTTGCTCCCGGAAGGGTCTGCGAAGGGGGTTCGGGGTGCAGGAGAGCCCGTTTTGCACCCGGAAGGTTCGCGAAGGGGTCCCGGGGTGCAGGAAGGCCCGTTTTGCTCCCCGAAGGGTCTGCGAAGGTGGTTCGGGGTGCAGGAAAGCCCGTTTTGCTCCCGGAAGGGCCGGCAGGAGGCTCCCGGGGTGGTTCGAAACAGGGTCAGAGAAGAAGCGTTGTAACGTGGAAGCCGATGAAGGCAACCACCCATGCCACGAGGATGGTATAGGCACAGATGCCCATGGCCCAGCTCCATTTGCCGGTCTCGTTCTTGATGGCGACAAATGTGGCGATACACGGGAAATACAGCAGCACAAATATCATGAACGCTACCGCAGCCGGAAGTGAAACGTTTCGCAGCAGCGCGGCTTGCAGGGCGGTCTCCTCGTCGGCGGGCGCAATCTGCGACACCCCGGCTTCGGCAACAGCTTCGGCACCAACCACTGCACCAGCACCAGCACCAGCACCAACCACTGCTCCTGCATCAGCACCAGCTCCGGCACCAGCACCGGCACCAGCGGCTCCAGCATCAGCACCTGCATCAGCACCTGCACCAGCACCAGCAACAGCTCCGGCACCAACCACTGCTCCTGCCTCAACCTCGGCGCCGTCACCTGCATACATCACGCCGAGCGAACTCACCACAAGCTCCTTTGCCACGACTCCGGTAAGAAGGCCTATGTCCATCTTCCAGCTGAATCCCAGCGGATCGAGGGCCGGAGCGACGGCTTTCCCCACGTGTCCGAGTATGGAATGCTCCTGTTGGTATCCGGCTCCACGGGACATGTCGTGCGGGAAATAACCAAGGCACCAGATTACAACGGACCCTACAAGGATAGTGGTCGCCATCTTCTGAAGGTACTGCTTCCCCTTCTCCCAGGTATGGCGGCCTATGGCCTTTGCAGTCGGGACGCGATAGGGCGGCAGCTCCATAACGAAAGGAAGGTCGTCATCCTTCACGACACGCTTCATGACAAGCGCGCTCAGGATTGCCAGCAATACCCCGAGAAGATATATGCACATGAGGGCTACAGCCGAATGGCGGGGGAAGAACGCCCCGGCGAAGAGCACGAATATCGGCAGACGCCCGGCACAGCTCATGAACGGAACAAGGGCTATGGTGATAAGGCGGCTCTTGCGGCTTTCAATGGTGCGGGTGGCCATTATTGCCGGAACATTGCATCCGAAGCCCATCACCATAGGTATGAAACTCTTGCCGTGAAGCCCGAGGTGATGCATGAGCTTGTCAACTATGAAGGCAGTGCGGGCCATGTAGCCGCTGTCTTCCAGGATGCTTATGAAGAAATACAGTATGAGTATGTTGGGCAGGAACACGAGCACGCTTCCCACCCCGGCGATGATTCCGTCCACCACGAGGTCCTTGAGCCAGCCGTCATTCATGAGCCGCCCGACCAGCTCTCCGAAGCGGCCGACGAGGGCGTCTATCCAGTCCATGGGATACTGCCCTATCGTGAAGGTGCACCAGAAGATGAAATAAAGGACGGCAAGGAAGATGGGGAACGCCAGCCACTTGTTTGTGACCACAGCATCTATCCTGTCGGTGATGGTGGCCTTGGGATGCTTCTCCTCATGGGGCACATAAGTCTCTTTGAGAGCGCCCTGCACGAAGGCATACTTGGCATCCACTATGGCCGATTCGAGATTGGTGCCAAGCAGGCCTCCGATCCTCTGCTCCTCTTCTTCCCGGGCTTCCCTCACCTCGGCGGCATTGGGATAGCCGTCAATGATGCGCTCCACGTCGGAATCGTATTCAAGGAACTTGATCGCAAGATAACGGGTGGAGTAGTGGGCACCGATGGTAAGGTTCTCCCGCATGTGCTGCTGGAGATGCTTGATGCTCTTTTCGAGCTCGTCTCCGTGATTGATATGGATATGGCGGGCCAGATTGCTGGAATAGCCGCCTTCGTAGATGGATATGACAGTGTCAAAGAGCTCCGGAATGCCCTCGCCGTCCCGGCTTACGGTAGGACAGCAGGGCATTCCGAGAAGATAACCAAGCTGTTGCGCGTCAAGCTTGTCTCCTTTTGAACGGAGCTCGTCGTACATGTTCAGGGCCATCACCACCCTGAGGTCCATATCAATAAGCTGAGTGGTGAGATAGAGGTTGCGCTCCAGGTTGGAGGCGTCCACCACGTTGATCACCACGTCAGGGAGAGATTCCAGAAGGTTCTTGCGGACATAAAGCTCTTCCGGACTGTATGCGCTCAGGGAATAGGTTCCCGGAAGGTCCACCAGCACGATGTCATACCCCTTGAATTTGAAACGGCCTTCCTTGGCATCCACCGTGACGCCGCTATAGTTTCCCACATGCTCATGCAGGCCTGATGCTATGTTGAAGAGGCTGGTCTTGCCGCAGTTGGGATTTCCCACGAGGGCGACCCTTATGACATGATGCCGCTGACGTGCAAGCTGGGCCATTATGGCATCCAGCTTTCCGGAATCACTGTCCTCTGAAGGGATGATAGCCGCAAGATCGGGCTCGCTCTCCACGGACTGCCGCGCCTCCTCTTCCGAGATGACATCTATCTTTTCCGCCTCTTCCCTGCGGAGGGATACCTTATAACCAAGGATTTCATATTCCACGGGGTCGCGGAGCGGGGCGTTGAGCACAACGCGCACCTGTTTCCCCTGAATGAAGCCCATCTCTATGAGCCTTTTCCGGAAACCTCCGTGTCCGTTAACCTTTACGATTACGGCCTTCTGGCCTGTCTGTACCTCTGCAAGATTCATTCGAGCGTGTAATAATCGGTGCAAAGATAGTCCATGCAGAAACTGCAGTCAATCGTGAATTGTAGGTATTTTGCAGGTCCGATATTTGCAGTACTTCTTTTTCCGAACATTGATAAACACTATGGCAGAAATCAAACAGGCACAAAGAATACAGACATCGGTCCTGAATGCAGCTGAAAAAAAACTTCTCGTATGGCTCGCCGGCAAGCAGCCTGGATGGGTCACTTCCGACTTCATGACTTTCCTCGGAATGCTCGGGAGCCTGCTCATCTTCCTTGGATTCGTCTTGAGCAACCTCAGTGTACAGTGGCTTTGGCTGGTAATCGGCGGGCTTCTGCTCAACTGGTACGGGGATTCCCTTGACGGCACCATCGCAAGGGTACGCAACACCCAGAGGCCCATATACGGCTATTTCCTCGACCACAACATGGACATTCTCAACGAAATGTTCATGTTCATAGGCGTGGGGCTTTCCCCCTTTGTGCACCTGCACATCGCCCTGATGGCGCTAATCTTCTATCTGGTGCTCACAGTCCAGCAGAGCATCAATGTGCATCTCCGTCAGGAGTTCAACCTCACTTATGCCAAACTCGGCCCCACAGAATTCCGCCTGATAGTTGTTCTGGTGTGCCTCATGTTCATATTCATCAGACCTGTGAGTGAATACAGGCATCTGGTAACCATCTTCGGGAACACCTACACCTTCACAATCTTCGACTACATAGCAATCGGAATCGTGGCCCTTCTGGCCTTGATAAGCTTCGTTTACTTCATCAAAGACCTCAAGTCCTACGCCAGGATCGATCCTCCAAAGTACAAGCCCGGCAAATAATGGCACTGCTGGAAATATCTGAACTTGAATCGCTGAGTCCCATTTTCAAGGGAGAAAAAGGGCACAGGCTCGCCCGTGCGGTACTCAAGATGCTGAACGTTGACAAGGTGGAGGCCAGCTACGCCGCAATCGAGGAGTACCGCGGTCCGCAGGCTGCGGCAAAATGGCTTGAGAACCAGAACGTCCACTACAGCATCAGCGGTTTTGAAAAGCTGCTGAACCTCCCGGAAGGGCCTTTCATCACGGTAAGCAACCACACCATCGGCACCGTGGACGGCATAATGCTCATAGCCATCCTCGGACAGATAAGGCCGGACTACAAGATGATGGTAAACAAATTCCTGGAGAGGCTTAAGGTCTTGGAAGACAATTTCATAACGGTTACGCCAACCGGAACCGAACGCACGTCGCCCACGGCAACCAGCATAGGCGGAGTGCGGCTGGCCATGGAGCACATCCGCGACGGGCATCCGCTGGGGCTCTTCCCTTCCGGAGCCGTCTCGGATTTGAAGCTCGGGAAAAGGCCTGTCGTGCAGATGCCGGACGGAAGTTCCTACAGGGAACCCCGCGTACGCGACCGGGAATGGCAGATGCCTGTCATAAAATTGATTAAGAAAGCCGGAGTTCCGGTTGTTCCAATAAGACTGTTCGACGGGAATTCCCCCTTCTTTTACCGTCTCGGGCTGATTGACTGGAGGGTACGCCTTCTGAGGCAGCCGACCGAGGTGGTGAACAAGGCGGGAAAGACTTTCCGCTTCCGAGTAGGTGACATCATAACCCCGCAGCAGCAAGCCGCCTGCACTTCCCTTGAAGAGCTGAGGACACTGCTGAGGGGCGCCGTCTATTCTTTGCCGGAGCCTGAAGAATAAGAAAACCGGGTGACCTTGCTGGCCACCCGGTTTTCTTATGTTGCTCTGATTATTTTCCGATCTTTTCGGCAACTTTGTCGATAGCGTCCTTGACGGTGACGATACCGCTGGTTTCCTCATCGGGAATCTTGACACCGAACACCTTCTCAAACTCCATGAGGAGCTCGACAGTGTCGAGAGAATCTGCACCAAGGTCATTGGTGAAATTTGCGCTTTCGGTTACTTCAGAGGGCTCTACGCCAAGCTTGTCGACGATGATAGCCTTAACTTTGCTTACGATCTCTTCGTATTCCATAAGATTAATTATTTAGATATTAGTACTTATTGCCAGTTAAAAAAGTGACCACAAAGTAAAGCATTTTTTTCCATTTATGCAAACTACCTGCTCAGACGCATCCATATGCGTATGGCATTCAGCCCGTTGAGCAGATAGAAGGAATATTTGACCAGCGGAACTATCGCATAACCGGCATCGGGTACCGTCGCCAGGGTGACCGCCCACTGTATGATGGCCGCAAGGTTAACCAGCGTCCAGATGTACCACTGTTCGGTATAGGCCATCGCCATCATTATAAGGGCAGTGATATTGGCAGAGGTGATGAGGGCGTCAAGGACCGTCTTTCTCCAGAGGATATCCCCTCCAGCGCGGGTTGTGGCAAACCAGGAAATGGCAAGGGCGGCGATGAACACCCCGGCGAAGATGCCCGCGAACTTAAGCCACCCGCGACCGTCCATCCTTTGCGCCTGCACCTTTTTGGTGGCGTCCGCCCCCCGTTTTCGCCACTGGAAGAAACCTATGAACTCCATCGGGATGAAGTACCCTACATAAAGAAGCAGCTGCGAAGGCAGCTTGCTGTCATATAATATATAGGAATATATCAGCACATCCACCAGTCCGAAAACGAATGTCCAGATGCTGCCGTTGGCAGAAAGCACCACGCTCACCACTCCCATCAGGGCTCCGAACGCAGACACCAGAATGAGCGCCGTACGGGCATCTGGCTCCTGCAGTTTGAAGATGCAGGAAATTATTACGCAAACCGTCATTCCCACAAGAATGAAGGCGTTGAAGAACTTGTCGAATACCTTTTCGTTCATAAACTGCTGTTTTAGTAATTGCCGCTCCGCGTCTAAGCGAGCGCCTCCCGGATCCGCTGTGCAAGCTTCGGGCCGACAAAGTTAGCTAAATCTTTCGGATCTGCCGCCGCGATTCTCGCAACGCTTCCGTAATGCATCAGCAGCCTCTCGGCCGTCTTTGGACCTACTCCCGGAATGTCATCGAGGGCAGATTTTACGGCAGCTTTGCTGCGAAGCGAACGGTGGAAGGTGATACCGAAGCGGTGCGCCTCGTCCCGGATCTGCTGCAAAAGCTTGAGGGCCTGCGAATTCCGGTCAAGGAAAAGAGGATAGGGATCTCCTACGCGGATTACCTCCTCCAGGCGTTTTGCAAGCCCCACCACGGTCAGTCTGTCATTTAGCCCGAGTTCGCACAGGGCCTGCCATGCAAACTCCAGCTGGCCCTTTCCTCCGTCAATCACTATAAGCTGAGGAAGGTCATCGGGAGCCTCGGCAAGCATGCGGCTGTACCGCCTGTTTACGACCTCTTTCATGGACGCATAGTCGTTGGCCCCTACCACGGTCTTTATCTTGAACTTGCGATAGTCCTTTTTGCTCGGGAGACCGCCGCGGAAAACAACGCATGAAGCGACCGGGTTGGTTCCCTGTATATTGGAATTGTCGAAGCACTCCATGTGCTCCGGAAGCACCGGCATACCGAGAGCTTTCTGGAGTTCGAGAAGAACACTGCGGTGAAAAGCGTCCGGGTCGGTATGTTCGCGCTGGCGCAGAGTCCCGAAGCGGTACTCCCTGGCATTCTTTACGCTGAGTTCGAGCAGCGAGAGCTTGTCTCCCCTCTCGGGGACGGTGAATTTAACGCCCTCTATCGTCACATCGGGAAGGAAGGGAACTATAATCTCTTTCGAGAGGCTGCCGAACTTGCTCTCTATCTCGGCGATAAAAGAACTGAGAACCGACTCCCTGGATTCCTCGATGCGGCTCATGAACCCAAGGTTCAGGCTCTGGACCACCGCTCCGCCGCGGATACGAAGGAAGTTGCCCCAGGCTTCGAGCACAGCTTCCGAGCCGGCGCTTTCAAACACCAGCGAGAAGACGTCGGCGCAAGTGTCACGCGATGCTGTAATGATGCTCCTGGAGTAATGCTTACTCAATTGTTCCACACGGTCTTTACAGGCCTGGGCTGTTTCAAAATCTAAACTGTCTGAAGCAGCTTTCATCCTGTTTTCGTATTCCCGCACAACTTCGCCGACTCCGTTTTTAAGAAGGGAAACTATTTCGGAAATCCAGCCTCCATACTCTTCCGTACTAATTTTACCAACACAACACCCACGGCATTTTCCGATATGAAATTCAAGGCACGGACGCAGTTTGCCACGTAGTATTGTATCAGAATTGATAGTGTGCCGGCAGGTTCGCAAAGGCCAGGTGGAGTAAAAGAAATCAAGCAGTCCGCGGGCGTGCATCACGGTGCTGTAAGGGCCGAAATACATGGAGCCGTCTTTCACTACGCGACGCGTAAGGAACACCCTCGGATAGGGCTCGGAAGTGACGCAAATCCAGGGATAAGTCTTGCTGTCCTTGAGGAGGATGTTGTAGCGGGGTTTGTACTGCTTTATCAGATTGTTCTCGAGCAGCAGTGCGTCAGCTTCGCTGTCCACCACCGAATACTGCACGTCGGCAATCTTGCCGACAAGCAGGCGGGTCTTTGTATTCAGCCTTTCCGGGGGCACAAAATACTGCGCCACCCTCTTATGCAGGTCCTTGGCCTTGCCCACATAAATAACCGTTCCCTCGGAGTCGTAATAGCGGTAAACTCCGGGGGAATGCGGTAAAAGCTTTATTTTATCCCTTACTTCCAATTATTTCACGAATCCCGCGATAACCGGATCCATATTCGCTCCGCGAAGACCTTCTCCCCTCTGGACAATCCTTCCGTCAGGGCCGAACAGAATAAGGTGAGGAATGCCCTCGATACCATATATGTCGGTTGGAATGCGCTGCGCATTCACAATCTGCGGCCAGGGCAGCTTTTCTTCTGCAAGAGCCTTTGCCGTATCCTCCGGCTTGTCCCAGACGGCGACGCTGAGCACGTCGAACTTATCTCCGTGGTATTTTTCCCACACCGCCTTTATGTTGGGAATCTCCCTGCGGCAGGGACCGCACCAGCTCGCCCAGAAATCTACAAGGACATATTTGCCCTTGCCTACATAGTCGGACAGCTTCTTTACGCTTCCGTCTGGCTGAATGACTTCGAAATCGGTGAACATCTCGCCGGCGACGGTCTGCAGTGCAGAAGCAAGGGATGACTTCATCGCAACAATCTCGGGACGTGCCTGCAGCTGCGCAGTGAGCGTTCCTATAAGCTCCATCATCTCGGGAGCGTCAATCTGTCCGCGAAGGGAAGTTATTCCCATGATACCAAGCGCATTATCGGGGTTCTCCTTAACAATGGATTTAAGCTTTCCAAGATATTTGTCAAACTCCGCATCCTTGTCCTCGGCAGTCTGATACGCTTTGAAGAAACCTTCCATCCAGTCATTGACGTCATTCATACGCGACTGTACGCCTTTCTTTGAAGAAGAAACGACCTTGAATCCATTCTCCGGATCGTCATTCCATTCTACGCTCAGGAGAGTTCCGTCCGGGACAAACTGGGCGTTAACGTCACCAATCCTCACAAGCCCGGCAACTTCCTTGCTCACAGGAAGGACAATACTGAAAGAACCGTCTTCGCCGACAGCGAGAACGGTATCGAGTTGTATCTCGGGAATCTCAATACTGACTTCAGATGCCAGGTTCGAAGGAACGCTGCCGGAGAGCTTAGTCTGCGATGCTTTAGGAGTACAGGCCATCGCTGCGAGGGCCAATACGGGCAGGAGAATCTTTTTCATATTATTGTTTGTCTTTATATTCTGATGGAGTAACGCCGTAATAATCCCTGAAGGAAGTAGCGAAATAAGAAGGAGAGGAAAAACCGCATCTTGAGGCAATTTCCTGGAAAGAGTATCGTCCGTCAAGCACAAGGGAAGCAGCCGCTTTCATGCGGGCATCCTTCAGCATCACCGAAGGAGAAGGCGCCCCTGCAGCCTTGAGTTTACGGTTTACATGTATGCGGCTGATGCCTGTAATCGCAGCAATTTCGTCAACTCCGAACTTGGGAGTTGCAATGTTGTCTGCAATAATACTTTTAACCTGGGCGACAAAATCGTCATCAGGCTCTTCTTCAGGTTCTGGAAAGAGAGCTTCTGAAACCGCGGGCTTAACGGGAACCGGCGCTGGGGATTTTACCACTTCTTTATTAGTAGCAATAGTAGTAGTAACAGGTCTGTTAATAACTACGGCAGGAGTCGTTTTCTTTTCCCCGGGAAGGGAAACAGGCTTTCTCTTTTTAGTAAAAAACAATCCTGCAAGTAAGCCCAAGACTGCGCAAAGAAGGGATAAAAGAACAACCCAAACAGCCTTCAAGCCCCTACCAAAGCGCACAGGAGCTGCATTTGTTTCAATTTCAAAAGATATTGAATTTGAAACATCAGGCGATTGCGAAGCATTGGAAACAAGGACTGCTCCTGACTCTTTTTCGTAGCGGTAACAGGCTCCTTCAGACATCAGCCAGAGAGCTCCGCCGCCTGCTGTGATTATGCTTTTTACCGGAGTCGCAAGGAGCGACACTGTATCCGCTTTTTCTGCCTCCGGAAGCCAGGAATACAGGACTCCGGAACCTGCTGCATAGAGAACGCCTTCAGAGTCATCGGAAGCAATAGCCGTTATTCCGGAAGGAAGTCCTGCAAAAGGAATGAATCCGTCAACGAAGGAATAGTTCCTGACCCGGGAGTCGGAGCAAAGAATCCATATTCCGCCGGATTTGTCCGATATGACGGCTGCAGGATCCGCTCCGATAACTTCGCGAGAATAGAATATTGACCGGCCGTTGCGCCCTACGCGCAGAATTCCGCCGTCTGAGGCGAACCAGAGAGAGCCATCGTAATAAGTAGCAGCTGCCGAAGTGAAATCGTCAGCAGTCAACTGTGCCGGAACAAGAATTGCGGCAAGCAGGGCAAGACGGGGAAGTATTTTCATCACTGGGGGGTGTTCTCACTCAAACGTACCGCGCGAAGAGCAGCCATTTGCTTCCCGAACATGGAACGCCATGTGCGTCCGCCGTCAAGAGCCATTATGGCGCTCTTTTTCCTGGAGGAAGAGAGAGACACGTCCTCAAGAATGGAGAGGACACTGTCTTTATTGGAGCCGGTGTAAGATTCTTTTACGGCTCTGAGCAGCCCGGCCCAATCTTCACCAAGCACCTCGAGCCGGACATTGGTAAAGCCCATATCCTTAAGGACCCTTACGACAGCCTCTCCCCTCTTTCGGGCCAGCGCATCGTTAAGCGACTCTGCTCCTTCGGGAGAAGACGCCGCAGTGAGCAGGATAGGACTGTCTTTTGGAAGTGAACGTAAGGAGTGCCTGATAAGGGAGGCAGCCGGAATACCGGCAGAACTGCAAGCGGACAGGGAAGAAGAGCCCTGGCGGAATACTACAGGGAACGCCTGAGGCGAAGCCCCGCTATCTTCTGAAGCTTCCGTACCGGAAGCAGAATCTATTTCCAAAGAAACTTTACGCAGAAGCGGAAAACAATACTTGCGAAGATACTCCCACGCCTCTCCAACATAGAGTTCCTTGAGCTTTGCCTTGCGGTCTGCCCTGCCGGAATTCACGATCTGAAGAGCCTCATCCTTCCACGGCTGCGAACTTCGGCGGATAAACGAAGCGAGTCCCTCCCAGTCTTCATCGACTACGGAAACGGACAGCCGGGACAGCGGAAGTGAGGGATAGCGCGAGAGCAGATAATCCACCATGGCCTCGGCCCTTCCTGCCGCAAGGCTGCGGTTGAATGAAAGCGGCCCGTCGGGGGATGCGGCTGCACGTATGCGCACGCGACCTATATTTGAATAAAGACTGTCGGAGGCAAGGCGGCTGTCAAGCGAGCGCACAGCGGAAGCATTTCCGCGATATGACTCTTCCGGAACGCTACTGTTTATACGGAGCAAGAACGAAACCGAGTCTGAGGCAAAAACCGATACAGCCGTGCTCAAACAAAGGAGGAGCACAGCCGGAAGACGGTATTTCAGCGACTTAAGTTTCAAAACAGTAACCGTTATGGTTACAAAAATAATAATTATTTTTTATTTTGCGAAGCAATCCACACTTTTGGTGTCATTCCGGTAACTTTTTTGAAAACGGTATTGAAGGATGAAGCGCTGAAGAAACCGCATTCCTGCGCTATCTGTTCCTGTTTTGCATCCTTGTGAACCATTATGTAATGCTCTGCGTAATCGATGCGCAAAATATTCAGAAGCTCCGGAAAACCAATATTATAGGTATTGTTTACAAGCTTGGAAATATAGGTTTTGTTGGTCTCGAGACGGTCTGCCACGTCGGAAAGGCTGAGGCCAGGCTGCAGATACAGCTGTTCTTCGAGCATCAGGCGCTGGAACTGCCCCATCAGAGAGCTTCTGTCAAGGGACTTGTCCATAAGGGAAAGTATCGACAATGCCGGAGAACGGGAGGCAGTTTCTCCCGAAGGAGACTCTGGCCCGGGAACCCTGTCGATATTCTCACGTAACGATCTCAATGCCGCGGAATCGGTCGCCCCAAGCATGTCTTCCACCATTTCGCCAATAATCAAGTCCTTGTTGGACCTGTTGTAATTGAAGCGCATTACGGTGAAAGTCTGACGCAGCGTAACTGCCTTCTTTTCTGCAAAAAGGGCATAGAAACCAAAGAAGAAAAGCGACAAGGCGCTGATAACGGACATCAGCGACATAATTACAGTATGCTGGTCGAGATAAGCCTTGAAATACGGCAGGCGAAGGGCGTAAACTACGCCCAGGAATACCATGGATGTAATGAGAAGCTGCAGCACGTCAATGCTTTTCCCCTTGAAAAAGAAAGCCCACAGCCTGGAAAAGGTATATCGGTTCTTTATGCAGGTTGAAGACAGGTCTATGAGCATATAAATCAGTTCCAGGCTTATGACTATGCGCACAAGTATGCTGGACCAGATGAAATAGCTGAATACTATCTGCCCCCTGTAGTTCTGAACGGCTTCAAATCCGGAGGATTTCAATACCGAAACAAACTCCACCAGCTGTTCCTGCCCTACAAGAGTCATAAGGAGCCCGGTAGCTGCAAAAAGGCCGGCCGGAACGGCCACCCACAAGAAATGAACAGGACGGTAAACTCGTGGGCCCTTGTAGCTTCTCAGATATATGAGAGAAGCAGGTATTATGCTTGGAGACACCAGTTGTGAGAGAAGGGTTAGCCATACGAATACCTCCGCCTCGCCGTTCATAGATGAATAATAACCGTCTATGAAAAAAAGCAGCACGGAAATTATCAACAGAAGAAGCAGGTGCCCGAACGCACTTGTCCTGAATGACGCCAGTATGTGGACGATCATCCAGAACAGACATGCCATAAATGGCAGAAATCCGATTATATCATGAAGCATCAGAAGACATCATTATTTTCGTAAATCTTTGTTTCCCATTCGCTTACCGTAGGACTGAAAGTAATTTCGCTATATACCGAACCAAGGTCAAGGCCAAGGTGGAACGTGTATTGCCTCCCATACACAAAGACATTGTCCGGAAGAAGCCCGTAAAGCATATACTTGGCAGTCTGGCCCTTGAGCGGAGGATACTCGAATCCGTTGAGGGTAAAACCGTCGATATCATACTCTACCTTTACATACTGTTTACCTATTTTAATTTCATCAGGTATGGAATAGTAGCGGGAACTTTCTGAGAAACGGGAAACTAGGGCATCCTTTCCTATGAATTTTTCGTTCTCGAGGCCCACTCCCACGGGAGCGTCACCTTCAAATACGACCACATTGCGATAATAGCCCTGCTTGTGCCATGTGCCGCGGCTCATGGCAACATCGTTTACAAAAATACCTGCAGAGGCAACCTTGTACGCCGTAACCTTCCTGAGATGGATGAGTCCCTGGAGCTTCGGATCGGCGGTAACATCACAGATCATATACCCAATATCATTCGTAATATGCTGAAACTCAAGAGGTACCATATTGAGCTGGGAGATAGCCGCCTGAACCGTCTTGGAGACGGTAGGCCCAGCCTCGGTATCGCTCGCCTGATACGGGATGGAATACGTGTCAAGGTTTTCCGAATAAGAAATATTATCTACGTAAGGATAATAAGCACTTAGCGAAATTGTGTTGGGGACCTCCCACAATGACAGATCGAAAAGGCCGGAATAACCATGCGAGTCTGCATAAATCGCCTGATTGTCAAGGATCAGAAGCTCGTTTTCGCTGTCTATCCCTACGAGTCCGAAGGGGATATCCTTGTCCATGGTGGCAATCTTGCCGTCGGAAGACTCTACTGTAGCCCCTCTTGTTATGGCAGAACTGGGAATGGACTGGCCTTCACGGGTGACTGAAACGTCGAAACCCATTTTTTTCTTGCCGGGAGCAGGGACGGAATTGATATCTTCCTTCTGCATGCAGGAAACGGAGAAGCCAAGAACGGCAGCGATCGCCAGGAGGCGTAACGAAGAATGACGAAGACTATACATATATTATATATATTATAAAGCAAACCTGATGGCTTAAAGCCTAAAAACAGTTTCAGACGCAAATATAACATAAATAATTCAATTCGCAAAAATTATTTGTAAAAATTGAAAAATATTTCTAATTCATAAAAAACGCCATCCACCCCCCCCCCCAGAGGGCAATTTTGCGCTCTGATATTAAAAAAGTTTTTAAATTATTTTAATAAGGCCGCCTATTTATTTAAATTCGACCCTAAAACAACCCAATAACCCGAAATTATCTTTCAAGAATCAAAAATTATTTTCGGAATAAATAAAAGTTTTTTGAAAAAATTTTTGCAAGTTGATTTTTAAGTGTTATATTTGCATGCTTTTTGACCCGCACACACGGTCACACACGTTAAAGTAGTTATGATAAAAACACGCATAAGCACAGCCCTGAGGGCGATTTCGGCACCAAGCAGAAGCCTGGCAGCCCGCATCGTGCTTGTGCTCATCGCTGCTTTTTTTGTACGCGCCCGCGCTCTCGCACAGGATTCAGAAAGCGCCAGGGTATATTTCCCATTCGACAATTCGGTCGTTTCTGCCGCTTATATGCAGAACACAGAGTCGCTCGCCGCTCTCGACAGGATAGCAGAGACTCTCAAGGCGTAAGATAACGAAACGCTTGAGGTGATCTCCTACTCCTCCCCCGAAGGCAACTTCGAATACAACAAGGGTCTTTCAGCCAGACGCGCCGCCGCTGTACGGGACTATATAGTTTCCCGCCATCCTTCACTCGCCGGCAGGATTTCTCTCAATCCCAATGCTGAAGCCTGGGATGACCTCCGTGCCAGCGTAGAAGCTGACACCCGCATGGATGCAGCTTCCCGCAACGCCATGCTCCGCATCATCTCTTCCGGAAAATCCGCTGACGCGAAAGAGGCCGAACTCAAACAGCTTAGCGCATACAAAACATTTTATAGCAAGTATTTCCGCAGTTTCCGTTATGCTGAGGTAAGGCTTGCAGCCGGTTCCGTTTCAGGCTCGTCTGACAACACCGGCAAAGTTGAAGGCTCCGGAAAAGCAAGCTCACCGGATGCTGCGACAATTTATTATGAATTGAATTCTTCCAGCATCAACTCAGGCTTCGGCGGCAATACCACCGCACTTGAGTCTGCAGCCAAGATACTTGAAGGCCGAAGCGGTGACGATTTCGCATCCATTACAATAACAGCTTCCTCATCCATTGACGGTCCCGCCTCGGCAAACAGCCGTATATCGAAGAGCCGCGCCGAGTCGCTCAGGTCGTGGATTGAACAGAAATATCCTCAGTATCAGGGAAGAATTACGGTCAAGTCTGCCGGAGAAGACTGGTCTGAACTTCGTGAGAATGTCGTATCCGACAGCAAACTCGATGAAGACACGAGGAATCGTATTCTCGGAATTATCGATTCAGGCGCAGAAGCCGACGAAAAAGAAGCTCAGCTCAAGAAACTTTCCGCATGGGAATATCTCAAGGAGAACATCCTCGGCAGAAGTCGTTTTGCCAAACTCAGTTGCGAGCCTGCAGACAACAGGTCGGCCGGTTCCCAGGTGCTGCCTGTACAGGATGATACAAAATTGATACCTGACGGTGAAAATGTTACAAAATCTGAAGTGAAAACTGAAGATTCCGACGCAGATAATCAGGCTGATAATCAGAAAAAAGACCAGCAGGCTATTCCGGAAGGCACCGACAAACGTGCTGATTCTGAAGACAATACGCAGGGCTGGCAGGATGCTGCCGGGCATGATTCCGCACAGCAGGGCGCACCTCAGACCCAGGAAGAAGCACAGCAGGCAACTGAGCAGCCAAATGAGCAGGCTAACGAAGAGTCTGCAAGCGACAGCCTTGCCGTTTCCAAGACCGCAACACTGACCGATTCCACCGCGGTCAACCAGATCGATTCCACCTCAATGAGGCAGAGCGATTCTACCAAAGTCAAGCAGTACGTTCCCGTCCTGGCGGTCACCACGAATCTCCTTTACGAGAGTGCCACTGTCCTCACCGGTTTCCACAGCACTCCGCTCAATATCGGTCTTGAAATTCCTATCGGAAAACACTTCAGCGCATATACGAATTATCTCGCAACGGCTCCGTGGCGCGCATGGAACAACAACGCCGACTGCGCGGAACTCATCAACATCGACCTCGGAGCAAAGTGGTATTTCACCAAAAAGGCTGAAAATCAGATTCTTTCCGGTTGGTACGCATATGCCGGGGCAGGTGCAGGATATTACGACTTTGAGCGCAGCGGTAAGGGATATCAGGGTGAACACCTCTTCGGCACCCTCGGTTTGGGCTATGGACTCCCGCTCGGAAAGCATTGGAGCCTCGATTTCGCCATTGGTGCCGGCCCGCTGTTCTCACAGTACAGATACTACGAAGGACGCTCCAACAACCAGCACCTCGTTTACCAGGTCAGCGGCAAGATGAACTATTTTGGCCCGACTGATGCAAAGGTTACTCTCAGATACATGTTTTATCGCAAGAAGTAGTAAATGAAAAGACGTCTGTTCATACTCATCGCCACCGTACTCACAGTCTTCATGGGCTGCGAGCGCAGGCCGTTGGAGTATGGCAATGCCAACGTGAACCTCAGGCTCCGTATCAACCTGAATGTCAGGGTAAACGGCCAGATGGAAAGTCTTCCCGAGCCTGAAATGATGCGTGTAATGTTCTTCAATCCGGAAACTTACGATCTTATTACCGAGAGCTATCTCCCCGCACACGGCGGCCGTATTTCCCTGCCTCCGGGACGTTACAAGTTCATCGGCTATAACTTTGATACCGAAGCCGTGCTTCTGAGGAATGACCGTAACTTCTACACCATCGAGGCCTACACCAACGAAGTGTCCTCCGCCCTCAAGGCCAGCATGCTCGCAGCCATCAGATACGGAAAGTCAGCCACCAAGGCCGACACCGACGAGACCGCATGGGACATCGCTCTCAACAAGGTTCAGGAAGGCGGAGTCATCTACGAGCCTGATCATCTCTTCGTCAGCCACGAAGACGTAGTAGTCAAAAATATTTCCGGAGAACAGACCATTGAGGCCGATGCCGAAACCATCATCGAAACATGGAAAATCTCCGTGCGCATAAAGAATGAGCAGTACATGGCTTCGGCAAGGGCGCTGCTCACCGGCCAGATTGCGTCCAACTTCATCGGATTCCCCAAGGAAGAAGGCAAGACCGATACCGACGTCACTCTCATGTTCGACATGCAGGCCGGCTCCGACGCCGATGACAACGACATAGTAATAGGCAAGTTCAACACCTTCGGCAAAAACCCGAACGTGGAGAGCCGCCTGTGGCTTACCATAATAATCAAGACCGTGGGCGGTGATACAGTGGAGTGGCACCGCGACATAACCGATGAATTCTTCACCGAAGACGCCATCGAAGACCAGACCATTTACATTGAAGAAGAAATAGATATTCCAACTCCTGAGAATCCCGAAGGCGGAAGCGGAGGTTTCCAGCCGGGCATCGATGACTGGGTAGAAGAGAATATTCCGATAAACATTTAGAAATTAATAATTTAAACCTTTATAAACAATCAAATCATTATGAAAAAATCACAATTGATTCTCGCAGCAGCGCTGGTAGCGCTCGCAGCTTGCAGCAAGGAGAACATCAACTTCAAGGCTGATGCCCTTCAGGATGAGATCGGCTTCAACGTAGTCAACAAGAAGGCTACCAGGGCCAACGGAGAAATCATCTCCGGTACCACCTATGCTACTGACAACACTTTCAAGGTATGGGGTTGGCAGAGCCCGGCCGCAGACTTCTCGGAGTTCTCGACCGATGACGCTTCCAACGTCATGAGTGGTCTCACCATCTCTTACTGCGGCGGTCCCGAAAGCCGTGCCGATGCATGGCGCAACGCAGACCACTACTACTACTGGCCCTTCACCGGCAAGATCAGCTTCCTCGCCGTGCATCCTTCTGAAGTAGCACCCACCACCACCGGTTGGGACGCCACCAACAAGAAGCCCCAGGCAACCATCGCAGACTACACCATCGCTGCCGGCAACAAGACAGTTGACCTCATGCTCGCCAGCAACGAAGGCGCACGCAGGACCGACCCTCTCCCGCTTGTCTTCAAGCACGCCCTTTCTCAGATCCAGTTCCGTGTCCGCACGAACGACGACTATTCCGCAGACGCAACCTTCAAGGTTAACAGCATCACCATCAACAAGATCGACCTCTCCGGCGACCTCGCTTATGCAAACGATGCCTTCAACTGGAGCGACAATGCCGCCCAGACAGAGAACTGGCCGTACTACGCAACCACCGCAACTGTAGCCTATGCTGCAACCGACGCTGCCGCCGCCCTTTATGGCGATGCCAACGTGATGATTCCGCAGGCTGCCTTTGCAGATGATCCCGCAACTACCGAAATCGTTGAAGGAACCACACTTACAATCAACTACACCCTTGAGCAGAACGGCAGCGCCCCCTTCACCGGTGACATCACCGTAGCCGCCGGACAGGAATGGCTTGCAGGAAAGAAGTACATCTACACTCTCAACTTCAAGCTCAAGGAAATCCTCTTCGCTCCCGAAGCTACCGACTGGGTTGACGTAGAAGTCGCTACCATCAACATCACCGACTAATTACACATTTTTCGAAGTATAACGACAAAACAATACAATCATGAAAAAGTTTTTCTTCCTCGCAGTAGCCGCAGTCGCAGTACTCGCCTCCTGCTCCAAGAATGAACTGGATCTCACCTCCAACAAGGAGCATCAGATCAATTTCAGCACCGTAGCCGCTCCCGGAACCAGGACTCCCCTCTCCGGAACGATCTACAAGACCACCGATCCTACCTTCGGTGTGTTCAGCTATGCACTTGCCGATGGAAAGAACTGGGCAGCAAACAGCGCTGACGGCCAGGTTTACATGGACAAAGTGGAAATCTCCTACAACTCTACCGACAAAATCTGGGAACCCGCAGACGTTTACTTCTGGCCCCTTTCCGGAAGCCTCACCTTCGTAGGTTTCTCTCCCTATTCCGAGGCCTCAAAGGTTGCTTATGCTCCCGCCTCTAAGGCCCTGACGGTTACAAACTATGTTGCTGCCGCAACAACCGCAGCCCAGACCGACCTCATGTGGGCCAATACCCAGAAGGACCTCACCGAGAACCAGGCCGTTTACACCTCCGAGAGCGAAACCAGCACCCTCAAGGGCGTAAACATGGTTTTCCACCACGCTCTTTCGCAGGTCATCTTCAAGGTAAAGAAGGCCGCCGGTCTTGACGACTACACCATCACCGTCAACAGCATCACCTTCGGCGCCCTGTCCACCGGTACCCTCACCGTCACCGACGACGCTCCCGCATGGGGTGCAGCTACCGTAAAGGCATCCTTCGACAGCGAAGGCGCCGATGTCGTGGCTCCCAACAACAGCGCAGATTTCGCAGTGTTCGGAAACGCCAACATGATGGTTCCCCAGAGCCTGACCGCAGCCAATCCTTTCGCAGCTGACGACCAGACCTTCACCATCACCTACTCTCTTGAGAAGAGCGGCACTTCCCTCGGTCAGAAGGCGAAAGAACTCGCACTCCGCACCGCTGACGTCACCGCATGGGAGGCCAACAAGAAGTACAACTACAACATCGTCATCGACCTCGACAAGATTTACTTCAGCCCCTCCATGGTTGATTGGGTAGATGCTGATCCCCAGCCCACCGAAATCACCGTTCAGTAATCAGTAATCAATTTATACCAATCTTTTAAAAATGAAAAAAGTTATCATCATCGCAGCCGCTGCCCTTGCACTTGCAGCTTGCACCAAGAGCGAAGTCGTGAACCGCCCCGCCCAGGAGCCCATCAGCTTCGCCCCCAATGCCCTCAGCACCAAGACGCTCATCCTGCCTGACGGAAATGCTCCCGAGCAGCTCGCGTTCCCGACCACCGAAAGCTTCAACGTGTTCGGTTTCGCTGACCTCGCCGACGGAAGCGGCGTAAACTACGCCTCTCCCCTTATGGACAACGTGAACATCTCCTATCAGGGCGGTGACTGGAAGGCTACCACCGGCACCTACCTCTGGCCCGCCACCGGTACCGTGGACTTCTATGCCTACTATCCCAGCAGCCTGACCGCGAACTTCCTCACCGGCGAAGATCCGAAGGTTCTTGAGCTTACCGGCATCAACCTCGGCACTTCCGTAGGAAACCAGATCGACCCGCTCATCGGTTACACCCTGAGCCAGATCTCCGCATCGAAGCCCATCGTGAACCTCGTGTTCAAGCACATCACCAGCCAGATCGCTGTTACCGCTTTCGACGCCACTGCAGCAGTTGCCCTCCAGGGTAAGATCTCCATTGAGAAGGTTGTCTTCAACAACATGAAGACCAGCGGTGACTACAAGGACGGCACCACTTCCGGAAAGGGAACATGGGACAACGTGAACACCAACACCAACTTCACCTCCTTCTCCGGCAGCGAAGTTCTCAGCACCACCGAGAGCTACCTCTCCTCCGGCTCCTTCATCGCCGCCATCGACAACAGCGCAGCATTCGTTGTTGTTCCCGAGGGCATCGTGACCGGCGCAGGTGCACAGAGCATCGACGTTACCTACAGCATCGCTCCCTACTCCATCAACGGCTTCGACTATCCTGCAACTCCCAGCCAGACCGTCAACATTCCTCTCTACGGAAAGGTCAGCGGCAACAAGTTCCAGAACGGCAAGCGCTATGTCTTCCACATTGGCATCTCCCTCGACGGAGCCAACAACGAGATCCTCTTCTCGCCCAAGGTTGAAGGCTGGAGCACCGAAGATATCAACAATATCACCATCGACGCCGTCAACGCTACTCTCCTTTAATACTGTGAGAATCGATTGTTTATAATATTTCTCCAACCGGGCGGGGCGGCGACCGTCCCGTCCGGGGAAGAGAAAAAAAAGACAATTGAACAATGACTTTAAGACTTTCTTCAGCCCTGCTTGTTTCCTCTGCACTTGCGCTTGCATCGTGTACAGTGAACATCAGCGACCCCGCGGAAACGGAGGCCATGGTGTTCTCGGCCGTCGCATCGCATTCCACAAGGGGAATCATAGCTACCACGAACTACCCGGTTAACGAGCCGTTCATGGTGGAGGCAGTGCATTCCGGAAAACCTTTCATGTCCGGAGAGAAAGTCCAGTACGACAGCACCCTGGGTATCTGGAAAACAGAGGAAGATTTCATGTGGCCCCTGAACGGCACGATAGTCTTCTACGCGGCTTCGCCGATTCTTACACAGATAAGCATCTCCCACGAAAAGGGAGTGGAAGCGGACTGGTCCATCACCACGGATGCAGAGGCAGAAACAGACCTTTGCTTCGCACAGGCGGAAGAACCATGCAAGAGCCATACGGCCGTAGTTCCGATAGTGTTCAGCCATGCTTTGAGCCAGATATGTTTCAAGGCCCGTTCGCAGAGGCATTATTCCAGTTCCCAGACCGCCGGCAATCTTATCCAGGCAAATGTCATAACAATTATACTGGATTCGGTAAAGATAGGAGGAATCATTTCGGAAGGACATTTCACGCAGAATCCCTACTCGTGGGAGACCGACTCGTCCAAAACCGCGGACTATACCATCTACAGCGACAAGGAAGGGCAGATACTGCGTGTTGACCGCTATGACAATCCTATACTCAGCCACCTGAAAACCATGCTGCTTATTCCGCAGACGCTCCCGAAAAGCGCATACATCGAAGAATGGCATCATGGCACCGTGCGCACGAGCATCACGGACAAGAGTACCGGAAACATTGTAAAGGATACGACCTACGTTATCCCGAAACACGAACGGATCCCGCTCGCCAAGTACTGCGAGAAATGGGTTCCCGAATATAAATTCACTTTCCGCATCGCTGTAGGTCTTGAAGAAAACACGGTAATAAGCACAGCCGTGACAGACTGGACCGAAACGAAGGAAATAATTCTTGGTGACGAATGAGAAAAAGAGCGATATACTTGTTTTTGGCTGCTGCCGCATTTGCAACCGGCTGCGTCAAATGGGAAGGAGGTATTGTAAACAACTCCATCTCATTTTCGCCTGTAGCCTCAAAAACGACAAGGAGCATTATCGACGGCACTACCTATCCGACGTCGGAAAGCTTCACCGTAAGCGCATTCCATGACGGGACTGACGCCTATTTCGAAAATCTCACCGCAACTTATTCATCTTCCCTTACACTGTGGGCTACCGACGAGGACCAGTTCTGGCCGCTCAGCGGATCTCTTTCTTTCATCGCCTACAGTCCTGCATCGGCATCTGCCGAGATTGACGCTACTGCCGGCGTCACCGCAACTTCTTATACCATACAGACAGCAGCTCAGATGACAACGGATTTCTGCTATGCAAGCGCATCCGTCGCAGACTGTGCCGCACATCCGGAATACGTGCCTCTCAACTTCTCACATGCCCTTTCACAGATAGTGTTCAGGGTTAAGGCCGCGGATTACTACTCAACGGCTTCAAATACCGTTACATTGACACTTAACTCCCTCTCTCTCAGCGGAATCTACGCCAAAGGAGACTTCGCCGACGAGGAATGGAGCAACCAGAACACAGAATACGATTACCCGCTGAGCAGCGCCGTAACGCCACTTACCTATGACGGCAGCAACAAGCCGGAGACAATCGACGTCTGCTCGTTCCTCTTCATTCCCCAGACTCTCGGCCCCAACGCCACCCTTTCGGTAGGCTTCGGCGTTATTCAGAACATTGCGGGAGTAGAAAACAGTCTTGAGCAGCCTCCGATGAACATACCCATGACAACAGGTACGGTCACTGAATGGCAGCCTGGGAAAAAATACATTTACACCCTCAACATAGGGATGGATAAAAACGTCAAGATATCCGCCAGCACAGTAGGCTGGACAGACCGTCCCTATGAAATAATCGTGGAGGAGAACTAACATGAAAAAAGGCATATCATACATCCTCCTTGCAATCGCAGCAGCGGCGGCCCTCAGTTCCTGCAACGAAACCGGCGCAGACAGTCCGCGAGAAGAGAACGGCATCACTTTCGCTCCAAAGGAAGGGGTTACGCCAAGGGCTCTTCTTACCAACGCCACTCTCCAGACAAACGGCAACCGCATCCACGTACTGGATGTGCTGGAAGGTTTTACCGGCACCGCATCGTGGATGAACGGCAAATTATATATAGACGACGATGTACAGTACACCGGCAACGTCGTGTGGGGCTTCCGCTCCGGACGCCTGTACCCGTGGACCAGCGACGGTGCGCATCAGTTCTTCGGATGGCTGAGCTACGATACGGCCCTCGACCTTACCGCCGATTCTTTCTTCGGATCCGCCGTGGCTGAAGGATTCTCCGAAAACGAACGCACCCTGTCCCTTCCCGCACTGGAAATGAACACCGAAAGTTCGCAGTTCGATTTCCTCTATGCCAACACGTCGAACTACCTGATGCCGGCTACATCCACCGCTCCGGTACCCTTAATGATGCAGCACCTCTTCAGTGCGGTGAGCCTGCAGTTCCGCAACGACTCGCAGGACGACATCATAATCCACAGCGTATCCATTAGCGGATTCAAGAACAAGAAAAGCGCTGTAATCAACTTCGTATCCTCCTCGGAACTCACCACCCATGCTGCGTCATCGGAGTTCGTGAGCACCGCCTTCTTTGCAGCGCTTCCCGCAGCCACAAGGACGCTTACCGAAAACGAAACCTACGACCTTCTTGCGAGAAGCAAGAACACGGCGGCCGAATACAGGCTCATATGGCCCCAGACAATCTCAGACCTCGCTCCCTCCGATCCCGCGGACTTCATGACCTTCCCGATCACCGTTGTTTACGAATATGCCAACGACGAAGAGCATACGCTTCATACCGCCCACATACGTTTCCCGGAAGAAGTCGCTTTCCAGCCGGGAGTCAGGTATGCCTTTACGCTGCTCTTCATACAGAAGCACATACACCTTCAGATGGAAGTGAATCCCTGGAACTATGAGCTCCACAACTGGTCGTTCGAAGAACAGACGATTTCGGAAGTTACGGAGCTTGATTTCAAGGAGAATCCGGGCTACGACAAGCCGTCGAAGACCTGCCGCATAGTGGCCGGTGAACCCGTAAAGGGAACATTCAGCGTCGTGAACCCGGACGGAGCCATCTGGAGCATAGAACCGGTGGGTGACGTAGAGTACTTTACCATCTCTCCCCGTCAGGGAAGGATAAACAGCGCGGAACCCAACTACGAATTCCTGGTCATTCCCAACCTCGACCCGTCACTCGACCGCTCCACCGACAAAAAACTCAGGTTCAATTTCCACGTACAGTTCACGGACGGCAGCATTCACGATGCCAATACCGAAATCAACCGTGACAACTGGACGGTAATCCTGCCAAAGAACTAGCATTATGAAAAAGTCTTTCTTCATCATAGCGCTCGCAGCCGCGGCTGTCGCCCCTTCCTGCATGAAGGAGCAGCCTTTCACCGGAACCCCCGAACTGGAAGGCGGCGGGATTGTTCTTTCCTTCGTATGCAGCGACCAGGCGACCAAGGCCACAATGGCCGGAGACGACGACTACAACGAGAATACGCTCACCACGATAGACTACTTCCTGTATCCCGAAGGCAAGACTGACGAGAATGCATTCATACGTGGGCGCAAAACGCTCGGAGGAGCTACGTCGCACAACGTACTCGTAAACACCAGCCAGCTCAATACGCTGTTCAGTGGTGCGAGTGCAGGTTCGAAATGCGATGTGTTTGCAATCGCCAACTATCCTGGGGCGGAGAGCGACTTCGACGCCGCTTCCGACACGACCAGCCTCAAGATGCTGGCAATCAGCAAGAATTTCACATCCTCCACGGTCCAGACCGATTTCGTAATGTACGGACGCTCGAAGGCCACTATCATCAACAAAAACAAGACTCAGGCAGCCGAAGGAACGATAACTCTTTCGCGCTCAGCCTCGAAAATCACCTTCGAATGCCATCTGACCGACACGGTCAAGATTAAGAACTACATTTATACGGATGGGGTAAAAACCGACAGCGTAACCGTTTCATGGGTGCCGATTCTCTCGGGAATGGGAGCATACCTCGTGAACAGTTTTGCCGACGGCAAGGTGGGAGGTGAAAAAGCCGATATGGACGAAGGACAGCTGTTCCGCTATTCGCAGCGCACCCTTACCGATGCAGACGGCGACCAGTGGTACACCTGCGCTCCATTCTACTCATATCCGCAGAGCTGGAACAGCGGCGACCAGCGCGAGCCGTTCATAAAACTGGTCGTGCCCTGGGCATATCTGAATGCACAGGGAAATCCTGCAGGGCAGAAACAGTTCTACTACAAGGTTCCATGCCCGGGGCTCAATATGGATTCCAACACTTGGTATCATATAAGGCTCAACGTGGCCATCCTCGGCGGTGACGACTTCGAAGCCACCCTGGAAGTGGCAGGGGAATACTATGTAGTGCCCTGGAACACCCAGACCATAGTGCGCGCCGATGCCGAAATCAAGGACGCACGCTACATAAGCGTACAGTCGAACTCGTACAACATGTATAATACCAAGTCGATGAGCGCCCTCATTTCATCGTCCCACGATGCCGTAATGAATCTCAAGTCGGTCACTTACTACGACTTTGCCAACAGTACGAACAAAAACCTCACAAGCCAGGCAAGGAGCGAGGAGTGGATAACCTATAACGACGACACGCGCACGTTCAGCATCAACCATACCCTCAACAACGATATTTCCACCAATACCTTCGACTCTTCACCATATATCTTCACCTTCGAGATAAAACATGCGGACAACGATGCCTACACCACCGGCGACATAGTGGTGACCCAGTATCCTGCCATGTACATAAATGAAGTACAGTCGAACAAATATGCCTTCCTCAACGGTACCGGCAACCAGGCAGACTCGCAGGTAACCGGGCGCGACGATGAAAACACTTCACTCAGCTCCCTGCCTACCCGCAACAGCATAAACGACAGCGGTTCCAATACCAATTCGCACATGTACCGCATACGCGTGACATCGGTGGCCGGACTGGACTATACCATAGGCGACACCCGAATGTGGGCGGAAAACAACACGGTTACCACCCTGAACAACCTCAGCGGTTATCAGGAAAGCGCGGCCGCCAACGAAGACATGATCGCTCCGGAATTCATGGTTGCGTCCTCGGTGGGCAAAACCCAGGCCCTTACCTTCAAATATGCCGCAACCCGCTGCGCTGCATACCAGGAAAACGGTTTCCCCGCCGGAAGGTGGCGTCTTCCCACAAAGGCTGAAATAATGTTCCTGATCACACTCTCGGAAAAAGAGAAAATCCCGGAACTCTTTACCCCAGGAGCCATATCGACCGGCGGTTACTGGTGCTCCTCAGGAGTTGTGTATCCCATAGGTGACGGAGTCGTGGAGTATTATGATTTTGACGAGGCCTATTCGAGGAGCAACCGTGACACCAACTACCCCCGCTGCATTTACGACACGTGGTACTGGGGACAGGAGCCGGATGCTGACCATATGACAACATGGGGCGGATACCAGACCAACTAACACACTGCACTGACATGAAGAAACTACTGCATATACTTCCGGTTTTTGCGGCCCTTCTGGGCGTTTTCCCTTCCTGCCTCAAGGAAGAGGGCGTTCCGTATCCCACGGCCGAAAAGCGAGCCGTTGAGCATGAAGGGGAAGAAGTCACCGTTTACTTCGGCGTGCAGATGCCCGAGCCGGTTACACGCGCCATGGGAGAGAACCCCGAGATACACAGCCTTCATGTAGCGGTATTCGGCAGTTCCGGGTATCTTAAGGAATACAAACTGGCCGAACCTGTGAACGATACCTATGTTAACACCGAAGGAGAGCCCTACAAGCAGGGATACAAGGTGAACGTATCCATAACGTCCTCCAAGGTACGTGTGCACTTCATAGCCAACGGTCCTGCGACTCTGGACTTTGATTACGAAGCCAACGTAATGGCTAACCTTGCCAGTATGGGAGGCGATGACGCCTACTGGTACAGGCTCATTCTCAACAACGGTTTCTATGCCGACACCGACCATCCCGGATACTACGACACTCCCCCCGAGCTCGTGATAGACCCGGATTTCGACCTCGACACAGACGGAGTCACCCACAAGATGGCACTGATTCCCATGATACGCAATTTTGCCAAGATAACCGTTGAGGCCGCCCCCGTTGCGGAATCCAACTTCACCGTAAGTTCCTACGCAGTGGTCAATGCACCCGACCGCGGTCTGATAGCGGCTTATGACAGCAATACGGGAACTTTCGTGGAGAATTACCACACTTATCCCGACCTGGATGCGATGTCGGCCGTATATCCCGGCAACATGCCCGCATCGGCAATCATAGACACATCCCATCCGAGCGAAGAAGATTTCACGAATCTCACGAACGGAGTCGTGGCGGCCGGAGGGTCGATATACATGTACGAGCGTCCCGTGCCGGTAAGCAATGCCACCATCCTTATAGTAAAGGGCATATACCGTGACCCCGACACCCTAGAAGAGTTCCCGGGATATTACAAAATCGACCTCATGGACGGAGGAGAGTACCTTCCCATACTTCGCAACTTCCGTTATCTCATAACCATACAGAAGGTTAACCGCAAGGGCAAGTCCACTGTAACCGGAGCCATCAACGGAGCAGGTTCGGCAGATATATCCGCCGATATCAGCACCGCATCCCAGACCAACATCTCCGACGGCGTTTCGGCAATTTCGGTCTCCTATACCGAAAACACCCTGCCGATCGGCGGCACCTACACCCTGGGAGTCGCATTCATCCCAGATGTGGTGAATGCCCCCAACACGGAAGACAACACAAAGATAACCTACCAGCTGCTCGACCCCGAGGACCCCGGCAGGCCCGTCATAGCCGACATTTCCGACATCAGCTACAACTCCTCCACGGGAACTCTCAGCTATACCACCACGGAAGTGGATCCGGTTCACACCAAAATACAGAAAATAAGGGTGATAGGCACATCCGCAACATCAATGCTCTACCGCGACGTAACAATACGCCTTATGCCCAAGCAGACGATGACGGTAAGCTGCATTCCCGAAATAGAAGCCGCGGCAGGAACTCCTCAGGTCGTGACCATTGCCATTCCAAAGGATCTTCCGCAGTCGATTTTCCCCCTTCAGTTCTTTGTGGAAGTGGAAGCAAAGAGCCTTACTCCCAATGCGTCCGACCTTCCGGTAGAACCGGGACAAACCATCATCACCGGGCAGAGCGGAAACTCCTTCCAGTTCGTGAAGACCCTCTCATACCAGGACTACATTGCAGGATATCAGGGTTCCAATTCAGTCTTTACTTGCGAATTCAAGAGCATCATACCTGTCAGCGACAGTGATATATATGTCGCCAACAAGTTCTTCAATACGGGAAGCACTTCGTTCGTGACCTTCGAGATGCGTTACTTCACGAACCTTGCATTCAGCCGCTCCAATGCCGTCAACGAAGACGATCCGGTGAATTTCTACTTCCTCATGGACGAAGCCCATGACGACGCAAACAAGCTCATTCCCGAAACGGTTGACGTGTGGCTCACAGGTCTTTATCCTCACGAGAACGAAACCAGGCTTGAAAGGGTAAGCGGAAACCGCTACGTATTCACGGTTCCCGAAGGCTATGCCGGCACGGGAACGCAGACCCTGCAGCTTCGCTCAACCGGCGAAACGGCCCATTATGCCGTATCCCTGTCTGCGGAGCATTACGAGGACAATGCCCTTACCAACGCCATGAAGGAGTTCACCGGCGCAGGATTCACCTCAGCACCTCTTTATGGCAACGGATGGCCTGCAAGTTTCAGCTTTACAATCCCTGACGATTACGAAATTCCAGCAGGAGGCATCAACATCGAGCTCGGCATGACGAACCTCGTACCGAACGACGGCAACATCATAGAGTCCGAAGGGAAATACTATTACCGCGCCACCAGCACCGGTACAAAGACCATTTCCTTCAAGACATCCGGCAACCGCACTGCCGAAGTTGCGCTCACGCTCTCTCACGGTGACTTTGAAACCGCAAGCGACGTTTCCGGAAGGCAGTACATGACCATTGCAGCAGGCCGTATCACCAACAGCGTTCCGGGAGCCACAAGGCCGTTCAGGACAAACAGGAACACCGTCTATGTCTTTACCGACAAGAGCGGAAGCAGCCAGGTATCCTCATATACGACCAACACCAGCAACTCAGGTACATCCGTCACCAACTACTCGGCAGCCAATTTCGCTTCCAACGTAGTTGACGCCACGCAGTCGCTGTATCTGAGGATGACGTCGGTGTATAATGAAAATACGTATTGGGCAACCACCACGGCGGAGACCCTCTATAACAACGGTGGCACTTCCACGGTGACGTTCTCAACGGGCGCCCCGGGCACAAGGCAGGTTACCATCAATACCACCAATGCCAATTATTCGACATCGAACCGTACATATACTTATGACGGCGTAACCGTTACGTTCTCCAGCCTCACCAGCGTCAGTAACGGTTATCTTACGATTCCCAACAACGCCACCGCAACTATCTCGGTTCCTGCCGGATATCACATAAGCACCATGGAGTTCTCCTACTACAGCGGTTGGACCACAACGTACGATCCGGGAAGCGTATCCGCAAGCACCGGCACCTACAGCGGCGGCACCTGGACATCTGCCAACTCGACCACGCAGAGCACTGTGCTGACGTTCACCCGCAGCACCGGATGGCAGGCTCATGACATACGCCTTGAATCCATCGTAGTGACTGTAGTGGAAGACTGACGATATATCCTATAAAGAGAGAGGATGACCAAAAAAGTCTATATGACTTGAGGTCATCCTCTTTTGGTTAGTTTCATTTCTATCCATTTTTGCGACCAACCCCCATTCAAAAGAGCGGGTCAGTAGCATTTTCGCCCGAAAACGCTACTGACCCTTTTCCGTGAGGCAACCGGTCTCTTTTTTAAATATGCCCGCCGCCTTCGGAAGAGAGCTCGCGGTCAACCTTATCCTTCTCTGCCATCAGAAGGTCCAGCAGCCAGTCTTTCTGCTCATCCACAAGCCCCAAATCGCGGCAGGCGCTCTCCCAGCGAGAGAGCACTGCCTCCTGGTAGCGGTGGTAAACCATCGATTTGCGTATCTCGTCCTCGATGGTCTCGTGCTCGATTTCGTAACTGTCCTTATAGTAGTCCTTATATACCTTTTCGGAGGTATAACGTATGCAGAAATAGAAAAGGCCGGAAGCCAGGACAACGATCCCGAGGATACCCAGCCACAGTGGCACCTTCTGTATGAGGCCAAGCATGCCAAGCAGGGAGCCCGCCAGGAATATGCCCAGGGCGAGCAGTTCGCTGCGGTGATTCTTAAAGATTGAGGATATCTTCATAATTCGTAAGGACGTTTGTAGTGCGGTTCTGCATTATCTTTATCTTGTAGGCGTTCTCCGACTCCTTGGCTTCCATCGCCTTCTGGAAGGCGCGGCGTGCGGAGAGGTTCTGGCTGTTTTTGCGGCGCATCTCGTCGAGGTTCTGCCTCAGCTGCCACTGGCTCAGAAGGATGGCTAGGAAAGCGATGGCGAACATCACCAGAAAACCTATCATTATGGTCATCTGGTTCTGAGCCTTGAGCCTCTGAGCCTCCTCCCGGAGCTGGGCGTTGTTCATTTCGGCATCGAGGATGGCAAGGTCTTCATTCTGCACTTTGATATATACCGAATCTTTTTCGGTCATGAGTTTGCCAAGCTGGCCGTAAGCGTCTTCCCACTCCCCTCTTGCAGCATAGATGCCGTGCTTTACGTCGTAACGTCCGATGGGGGTGGAGAGGGCGTCGGAGGCCCGCAGGGCTTCGTCGAAACGCCTGAGGGTAATGTAATAGCAGATGTCGAGCCTGGCACGCGTATCGCTGTCGGCCTGAACTGCGTAGAGCGGGTTGTCCTGCAGCGCGGAATAAATGCTGCGGAAGGCGTCGGCGTCTCCCTGCGCATAGGCACGGTAGGCATCCGTCATCTGCAGTTTAAGCCTCACTGAAGGGAAAAACTCCGAATAGGTGGAGGCAAGGCTGCACCAATGCTGCGCCGCCCGGAAATCGCGCATCTTTATGCATTCCTGGGCGATGAGAATATACATGTTGGGCAGATCCTGCTCCTGGGAGGCATCGGCAGCGAACTTCACCGCCTTCTCAAAATTGCGTATGGCAAGCCACGAATTGGAACGGTAGCTCTGTATGAGGGCAATTATGCGGTAGGCATACATGCGCCCCAGAGGGCGGCTTTCCCTGCTTGCGGTGCGCTCCATGGCACGGGCCTCGAGCATGGCGTCGGAAGCCCTTCCCAGCCTTACAAGGAATTCGCAGTACTCATGCATCGTGGCATAGTAAAACGAACGGGCTTCCTTGCGTTCGGAGGCAAGGTCCTTAATAGCGGATATAGCGGAGTCCATACGGGCGTAATCGCCCTGGGCAAAGCGCACCGGAAATTCAAGCGAAAGAGCAAGGCACTGCAGCCTCCAGCTGCCCAGACGCGTTCCCTCACGGAAGAGAGAATCGGCAACGGAGAGGTTGTCTTCGGAGAACTGCTGCATACGGCAGCCCGCATAAGTCTGCCAGGTAACAGGATCCACCCCCAGACGGTTGACTATCTGGGCCTGGGCGGTGGTGCCGCAAAAAAGCAGCACCAATACCAGGGTCGCTGTCCTAAGGCTGCGCACAGCTCTATTTTTTAGCTTTTTCCACCACCTGCAGCTGGGTTATCACGCAGGAAAGCAGCTTCTCCATTATGATGGGCTTCATGATGAAGTCGTTGGCTCCTGCATTGAAGCCTTTCACCACATCTTCGTTGGAATTGAGGGCCGAGAGGATCACTATGCGGATATCCGCCGTTTCGGGATTTTCACGAAGACGCTTAATCACCTCGAAACCGTCTATATTGGGCATCATCAGGTCGAGCAGGATGAGATCTGGTTTGCACTCTGCAACGGAGTCAAGCGCCTGCTGTCCCCCCGACGCTGTACGGAGCGTGAAATTGAAACGGGCAAGCATCTTCTGTACCAGCAGAAGGTTAATGGGGATGTCATCCACGGCCAGCACGTTGAATGCCGAATAATCGTGGTCCTGTGCGTAAAAAGGAATCATATCGTTAATTAATTGTTATCTCCGGAGGATTGATCGGAACAGTGAAGACGAACCTGGCACCGCCGCCGGTATATGTGGTGTCAAGAAATACCTTTGCCCCCATCCTGCCGGCAATGTCACGGCAGATGCTGAGGCCGAGGCCCGTTCCCTGAACGAACTCGTTGAGCTTTGTAAAACGGTCGAAGATTGCCTCAGCCTGCTCCGCAGGTATGCCGGGTCCTGTATCGGTAACGGCGAATGTTACGAAACCAGGCGTTTCGGTAAGGGAACTGGTAACCTTGATTTCGCCTTTGGAAGTGTGCTTGCAGGCATTCGTTATCAGATTTATGAGTATCTGCTGAACGCGGCGAGGATCTGTTGTAAACGTGAAGGGTTCTTCGTTTTCAGGGGAATAGTACATCTTTACCCCGGGCTGCAGGCGGTGCTCTGCGCTCGAAATCGCCGCCTTGCACATAAAGTGCATCTCGCCCTGTTCGTATGAGATGCGGTAATTGCCCGAATCCATGGCCGAGGCATTAAGGATATCGTCCAGAAGCATCGTGAGCATTTTTGTATTGTTCACTATATGTCCGGAAAACTCGTCCTTCTCCTCGGGCGAAAAACTGCCGTCCGGCAGCGAGAGCAGCTGCGAGAAGCCCACAATCGCATTCAAGGGCGTGCGCACCTCGTGACTCATGTTCTGTATGAAACGTGTCTTTGCGTCATTGGCATTGCGAACCCTTTCGTTTGCTTCCTCCAGTTCCCGGTTATGCTTTCTCAGGCCTTTTATGTATAGGACGAGCAGAATCGTTATCACCAGCAGAACAACGGCCAGAAGAATGGATACCATGCGGTAGATGCGAACCATCTGCCGGTTCTTTGCCTCAAGTTCGGTAGTCAGCACCGTATTGCCCAGACGGGCATCCAGCTCAGCGATTTTGGAGCGGTTGCTCTCCGAAAAGAGCTGCTCGTATTTGCGGACCATCAGCCTCTCTATTTCGAAAGCCTGGTCTTTGTACCCGTACATCTCGGCCACGTTGGCCACATACTTCACTTCGCGGATACGCGAAAAAGACAATGCGTTAACCGTATTTATGTCGAAGGTTCCGTCTATTATGGCGTCGAGGGTTGCAAAGAGCCGCCCGGCCGTTTTGCTTATGCTGGGAAGCATAGGGTCTGCAAGGCAATAATCCCTATACCGGCGGTAGGCGGACAGATCGTGTTCGTAGGCTGCAATTTTTGCAAGGTGATAACGGACACGGAGCGTATCCAGATGAACCTTCGTGCAGGCTGCCGCCTTGTTTATGTTTATTTTTACCGAATCCGTTCCGATGACATACGTGTCGGAAAGGTCGCAGTAGAGACGGGAAACACTCTGCCTGCGGATAAGCGGATCGGCAGAGGTCTCGTACATGTGTATAGATTCCAGGATATACTTCTTTGCTGTGACGTAGTCTCCCTGGGCTATGTAAAGCGACACCAGATAGCGGGTTCCCATCCACAGGCCGTAGGGCTCACCGCGTTCGGCCGCATCTTTCTGGAGTTCCTGCACCAGCTCGATGGTGCGCATGGCCTGCCCGTGATTGTAATAGTAGTTCTGCAGTATTTCGTAAGCGTAATAATAATACTGCGGATAGCCGAGCTTGGACGCCACCTGTTTAAGGTCGTCGTATGCGCGCAGGACCTTGGCCTCCTGGGCGGGATTTATGGGATTGTTAAGTTCGAGGCGTGTTATATGCTTGAAGCGCTCCACGTAATAGAGCGTCTGGGCCTTGTTGTCACCGGATGTGATCGCAGATTGGAGAAACTTGGAGTTGACATCTTCGAATCCCTCTTTTCCCAACAGGAGTTCCGCCTTTTCAAAATATTCGAAGCAGGCGTCATTGATTCCGTAAGGATTGTTCTGTCCTGCTGCGGAGAAAACCGAGGCACATACAAAAACGGTGAGAACGAGCGCAATTTTCCTCATATCCACCAAATATAAAAATTTTTGCGCAGAAAAAGAAAAACCCCGGCCTTTGGGGGCCGGGGCTTGATAATGGTCAGGACAAACTAGTTGTCACGGCGGGGACGGCGGTCACGGCCGCCACGGTCTCCGTCACGACGGGGACGACGGTCTCCACGGCCACCGCTGCGGCCTGCGCCTGCAGCCTGTGCATTTGCTGCTGCGTAGGCGGCAGGAGTGAGATCCTGTTTGCCGTACTTCTCACCGTTGCAGATCCAGACCTTGATGCCAAGGGCACCCATGCTGGTACGTGCAACTGCAAGAGCATAGTCGATATCGGCACGGAAGGTATGGAGCGGGGTCCTTCCTTCCTTGAACATTTCGCTACGGGCGATTTCGGCGCCGCCTACACGTCCGCTGATCTGCACCTTGATGCCTTCTGCGCCTACACGCATGGTGTTGGCGATGGCCATCTTGATGGCGCGGCGGTAGGATACGCGGCCTTCGATCTGACGGGCGATGCTGTCGGCTACGATGTGGGCGTCCACCTCGGGACGACGGACCTCGTAGATATTGACCTGCACGTCCTTGCCGGTAACCTTCTTGAGCTCTTCCTTGAGTTTGTCAACCTCGGTGCCTCCCTTTCCGATGATGAAACCGGGACGGGCCGCATAGATGGTGACGGTGATGAGCTTGAGGGTGCGCTCGATAACGATACGGCTGAGGCCGGCCTTAGCGAGACGGTTTCCCAGATACTGGCGGATCTTGTAGTCTTCCGCGATCTTTTCGGCGTAGTTTCCACCGGCCCAGTTGGAATCCCAACCGCGGGTGATGCCGATTCTGTTGCTGATAGGATTAGTTTTCTGTCCCATAATTACTTAGCCTCCTCTGCTGCAGGTTTAACATCGAGCACTACGGTGACGTGGTTGCTGCGCTTGCGGATGCGACCGGCCCTGCCCTGAGGCATGGGACGGACACGCTTGATAGTGCGGCCCGCGCCGACCATGATGGTCTTTACATATACGTTTCCGTTTTCGAGGTCCTTCGCGCCTTCGGGATTCTTTGCTTCCCAGTTCGCGACGGCACTGCGCAGAAGCTTCTCGAGCTTGATGCTGGGCTCGCGCTTGCTGAAGTGAAGGAGGTCGAGAGCCTTGTTGACTTCGACTCCGCGCACTGTGTCAGCGACGAGACGCATCTTGCGGGGAGATGTGGGATTGTCATTCAGTTTGGCTATTGCCGTGGTCTTCTTGGCTTCCTTGAAGCGCTCAGCCATAAGTCTTTTTCTCTGTCCCATAGCTATTACTTGTTATTGCCAGAGTGACCTCTGAATGTACGTGTGGGGGCGAATTCGCCGAGTTTGTGTCCTACCATCTGTTCGGTGATGTAAACAGGAATGAACTTGTTCCCGTTGTGAACCGCCACAGTATGGCCGATGAAGTCAGGTGAAATCATGCTGGAGCGGCTCCAGGTCTTGACCACCTCTTTCTTCTTGCCACCTTCGTTCATGGCAAGAATCCTCTTTTCCAGGGCTTCCTGGATGTATGGTCCTTTTTTAAGTGAACGACTCATAATTCCTGTTTATTTCTTTCTTCTT
>CADBSV010000035.1 GCA_902797435.1 uncultured Bacteroidia bacterium | reverse complement strand
GCAGTTGTTGGTTACGCTGCCATAATTGACACACCCTGTTATTGTTGTACCGGTACCTGATACGTACCCCGCAATACCACCCAGGCGACAACGCTTTCCATTGTCATTTTCTCCCTGCTCGACTTTTGCAAAGTTTGTGACATTGGATATAGTACCATTCGTCGCCAGACGGGCACATACTGAACCTGCGTTGTTCCATGCGGTCTGAGCACCGGAATATTCGTGTTTTGCGATGCTGACTCCATCCCAGGAAGAACCGTCGGAAGACCCTATGATGAGATTCTTCACAGCTCCATAGAGGTCGGAGAAGAACCCGACTTGCTCATTATCGGAATTCGGAATGAAGTTGTAGAGTTTGTGGTCCTGGCCGTCGAATGTTCCTCTGAACGTATGCGGTGTCCAGCTGTCGCTCTCCATGTCGATGTCGTTTTCCAGATACACCTTGTCGGCAGCCGTCCACTTTGAGTGACTGGCATTCCAGGCAAAGAGCTGATCCTTTGAAGCGATGTGGTACGACCAGCTGAAGCGTGCATTGTCGGTATCGAAGGAAAGGCCTTTGTTGCGCTCGATTTCGAGAGCGTTGGCGAATGCGTAGGTGGCCGAAGCGTCAAGGCCCGATGCGGCATCCAGCTCCCTCTGCATCTCGATGCTGAAGCTGCCGGCGGCCGTAGTGCCAGGAATGGCTGCGATGTAGTAGGATTCTCCGGAAGTAAAATAATCTTCTCCGGCAGCCGGAGTGAGGGTGATGACGCCGCTGCCTGCGGTCACTGCCGTCTTGACACCGGTCGAGGCGGTATAACTGGCAGCCCCAGCGATATCGGTGCCGCGGAGCACTATCTGATTGACGTCGTCGTGCTTAACCGTAACCTTCACAAGGCCGAAGGCGTTCTTGAGTTCCACCTTCTCGTTGACGGCAGCGGTGCCCACTGCAAGCAGTGCGCCCGATTTGGTTCCGCCCGCTCCTACCTGCTGCGCCGAAGGCATGGTGGCGCTTATCGCTCCCGCACTGACGGAAGCCTCTCCGTCGTAGGGATACACCACCCAAATGGTGGCTGCGCCTGCATTGAGGGAACCTTCGAAAGTGGCGGAGGTGTCACCCTCGTCGCCTTCTTTGATGGTGAACTTGTGAACGGTGGAGTTGATATCGTCTATGACGGCCAGTGCATCTCCTGCCTCCCAGATGATGTAGTTGCCGGAAACATAAGACCGGGACACCGAGGGCATCTGGTTCTGAAGGGAAGACACGCTCAGCGAATAAGGAACCTGTTCCACTTCGGGAACTTCGGGAACCACGGGCACGGCGTTCTCTTCTTCCTTTTCACAGGAGATTGCTGCAAACATCATCGATGCAGCCATTACGTAAAGGATAGTTTTTTTCATAACTGTTGCATTTTTGATGTTCTACTCTCCGCCGAAGATATCGTTATACTCTTCGACGGGCTCTGTTCCCACGCTTTGGCAAAGCGGACAGCCCGCGACCATGTCGAGGACGCTGGCTTCGGGAATAACATACGGAGTTTTCATATCTGTGGTTGTATTGATGATTGCTTTATTTGGTATCGTCAAAGGTGAACGCCTCCCATGGTAGCTCGGCGTCGCGGCCCTCGTCGAGTACGGCCGCGGCATGTCGCAGCATGGGGAACAAGGAAAGGTCGGCCTTGCCGAGCTCGGCCTTGCGGACCATGGCACTGTAAACGCGGCGGGCCACCACAAGGCTTTCGAGGGTTACCCCCGCGAGTATCTCCATGGCTTCCTGATAGGTCTTTCCTTCGCCAAGGAGGATGCCCACCTTGCGGGTGCGGCCGCCATAGACGGTTACGTACAGGTCGCCGATGCCGATATTCTCGCAGTCGCGGGTGGCTCCCTGCATCTCCAGCAGCAGGCGCATCTCCTTCACGGCCTGGTAGAATGCCGCAGCCTGCGAATTGAAGTGCAGGCCGGCCTCGGGGCCGTTATGACGGTTCACCAGCCCGATAGTCATGGCTATTGCAAGCGCATAACCGTTCTTGAGCGCAACGGCGCTTTCGAGCCCGATGACGTCATTGGTAAGGGAAATATGGTAGTAGGGAGTCTGCATGGCCTCCTTCATCATCCTTATCTGCTCCGTAACCTCGCCGCAGAATGCCACTTCCGTCTGGTCGTGATAGACCAGCTCGTAGCTGGTGCATGGACCGCCTATGGCGCAAACCGTGCGGCGGATGCCCTTTTTTGCCAGCTCCCTCTGCCAGTAGTCGGGATAGCTGATGAGGGTGCCGTCTTCCAGATTGATAAGGCCTTTGGTAACGGAGAGCACCGGGACGGACGGGTCAAGTTTTGAAAGGACTTCCTCGAGGAACCAGTCAACTCCAAAGGAGGAGACGCCGCCGATTACGAAGTCGGCGCCCTCAACGGCTTCTTTCCACTGCTCGAACTGGTAGTACTGCACACCTTCCGGGAAGGGACGGTCGAATTTGAGGTGCTGCCCCGTAGCGCGGCACGCATCTATTATGTCCCTGTCGAGCGGAGTGCCCACCAGACGTACTTCATTTCCATTCTCACGGGCCGGGAAGGCCAAGGCGGAGCCCATCATGCCGGCTCCGATGATCACAATTCTCTTCATTCTCGTTTGTATTTACTGCTCCAAAGATAATAAGTTTTTCTTTTGTTTTCAAAAAATCGAAAATAAATCGAAAACGCATCAGAATAAAACAACAGCATCATGTTTACTCTTCAGGAACGCCAAAATACATCCTGGCATCAGCAAGAGGTGCTGGGCTCAGCGAAGGTCGAGTCCCAGGGACAACCCCGCCATTACGCAGTTGAGATTGCCGTCGCGGTTGTAATATATGCAGTGGAGACGGAGGATTTCGGAACTCCTCACGGGGAACAGTTCCACGCCTCCTCCAGCCTGCCAGGAATCGGTGCCGTCAGGCAGCATGGGATCGCGTATGCCCGCCTCCTTATAGTCCCAGGTCGCCTTTCCCACGATATTAAGCCAGGGAAGAACGGAAGACTTGAGGTGAACCACTGCCGAGAAATCCTTCATGAATGCAGGAGCCTCCGCATCGAGGCGGTACGCCAGACTGCAGTCGAGTATGGTCCCTTCCTTTATATGGAAACGGTTTCCAAGACACACGAAGACATTGCCCGCACCCTTGGCCCTTTCGAAATAATTGACCGACCAGGCATGCTCCCATGGCCCCTGTCTGCCCCTAAGTAGCATTGACGCCCCAAGAAGATCCGACACTCCGGGATTGTAAATACTGTTGCCCGCCTGGATGCAAAGGGACTCATTCCCGAAAAAGCGGGAACACTGAAGTGCATAGTTGTACATCCCGCCGAGTCCGGCAAAGAATCCGGGGCGTATGTAGATGTCGTAGCTGGAGGCAAGATACTCGAATCCGCCGCATGCCAGATAGGTCTTTCCCCCAAGGAGTTCCCAGCCGCCGCGGCGCCACGAAACGTTGAGATAGTCGGTAGCGCTCATGAATGCGCCGTCGGTGACCGCCTTGTTAAGCCGATGGCGGATCATGAAATGGAAATTTTCCGCGAAACTCCCTGAGAGAGTGAGCCTGAGGAAGTCGCATTTCAGATTGTATTCTTCGTTTCGGGTAGAAACACCGACCCTGCCTTTCAGGGACACCCGGAAATCAGGCAGGACGGTCTGCCCCCTCAGAGGCAGGCCGTCCGTAAAGAACAGCAGCAGAGACCCCAGCACGCCTGCAAGCAGGCTGCGAAAAGATTCCATTAGCGGAAAGCTTCCTTGAGGGCCTTACCCGTCCAGTTGTCAAGAGGTTTGATGCCATACAGCCAGCATATGGTTGCCGGGATATCCATCTGGATGGCATGTCCCTGCATCTCATAGCCGGCGCGGACGCCCTTTCCCCAGATGAAGAGAGGAGTGCGCATAACGTCATTCACCCACTGGCCGCCGTGCGATTTCTTGTTTCCGCCGTGGTCGGTGGTGAGGATTACCACGGTGTCCTTTTCGAGGCCGGCATCCTTTATTCCCTGGATGATGCCCGCTATGCACTTGTCGATCTGGGTAAGATAGGCCCTGTACTCGTCCGACTTCCACCCGTAGGTGTGGCCGGTATGGTCGAGGGTGCCGAAATAGAAGAGGGCGAGACGCGGCTTCTTCTCTTTAAGATAAGCGCACGCGGCCTCAACCTCGGCATCGTCTCCCTGGACGCTCTCCTCGAAGAACCTCAGGTCGTTTACTGCAGTGGAGTCAACGAGGGTATGGATAGTCTTCCACTGGTAGAAGGCGGCTATCTCCGCATGCGGCTCCTTCTCACGGAGGAGGCGGAAGAAGGTTGGGATGTCGTCGCGGCCCGAAGAAGTTACCTGATCGAAATCCGGAGAGGTGGAATTCCACTTGGTGTAGCCGTGATACTCAGGGGGAGTTGCCGTGAACAGGGACTCCCAGTTGATTCCGCTCGATGTCGGGATTACCGTGCGTTTGTTGAATGTCCAGGCGGCTTCGTCCTTGAGCGATGCCGTGAACGGCATCAGTTCTGCGGAGAACTCCGCCACGGACCAGCCGTCAACTCCAATGAACACAACGTGTTTAGGCCTCGGACGCGCCGCCGCAGCAAGGCAGACAACTGCAAGGACAGCAGCAAGAATCAGCTTCTTCTTCATCATTCAAACAAATCTTTGGTTTCAGAATAAATCTTATCGCAAATATAGGACATTCCCGTAGAATTCGGATGCACGGCGTCTATTTTCGGGATATGCGTTTCATCGTTGTAACCGGTCGCCGCGAAGAAATCCACCACCCGGCAGTTGTAATGTGCGGCAATAGCCAGGATGCTCTGCTGAACGGGCGCATTGAGAATGTCCCCGATTATGCACACAACCGCAGCTTCGGGCCTGAGGGTCTTCACAAGCCGGATGAGCTTGGCATAGGCGCTGCAGAAATCAGTGTCGGGAAGAGCCTCCACTTCAGCCCTGGTGGCAGCGGCGTCTGCAGTAGCGAATATTCCTTCGAGTATGGCGGAAGACGGGGAGGACGTCTCATTCTTTACTATCTCCCCTCCGGGGAACACTGTGGTTTCGCCGTGCATGTAGTCATTGGTTCCGCCGAAGATGAATACCACGTCCGGGCTGCCGATTCCGTCGCGAAGCGCCTTTTCAACAAAGCCTTGTCCGTACCAGGTAGTGTTGAGGTAATTGGTATTGGTGGCACGGGCTACCTGGGAACCCGAATATGCAAAGTTCCCTTCGAGCACGGAGTTGGTCATCTTCTTGTAGATGAGCTGGTGCCACCAGGTCTGGGTCACGTCCTGCACGTCACCTCTCGGATAGTGCGGGCGCACCGGGGACCCGGAGAGGAATCCGTCATAGGTGGAGATGCTGTCCCCGAGGATAGTGACCCTGTGCGCCGGGGCGCTACTGCCCGAGGCCGTCTGAACGCAGCCGGGGGACCACTGTACGCTCCTGAAGTTGCCGTCGATATCCCTCGAGTAAGCACCTATTCCCGTAAGCCAGCTGTCGAAAGCATGGTCCTGTTCAAGCCCGAGGGCAGAGATGTAGGCGGAGGAAGACTCGGTCATCGGAGTGAAGCCGGCTTCGGTAAGATTGCCGGTGAATACATATCCGTCCTCAATCTTGTCTTTCCACGCATCGTATCCGAGGAGGATGCCTCCGGTGCTCTGGGCGGTGTGGAAGGCGTTGCTCTTGCCTATCTGGAGGACATGTTCGCCCGTGGACCCCGCCGCATAGGGAGAGGTCTTTATGGACACGGGATACCCTGCGGTTGCAAGAACACTGTTGACCACATTGGTCCTAATTGTGGTAGCGTTCAGATACAGGCAGGCGTTGCCTCCTCCCTGATGGATGGTACAGTTGGAAAGGAGCACGTAGGCCAGCGAGGTCGCACTGCCGTTCGGAGACACCATGATATCCCTTGGAGTAGTCTGCCCTTCTTTGTAATTGTCCCAGAATGCGCAGTTGTGGAAACCGGCATAGCCGGAGCAGATGAAAACGGCTCCGTTGGCACCCGTGGAGTTACCTACATAATTGCCATGGAACTTGCAGGCATTAAAGAATATGCTGCAGACCATACCGTTGTTGTAGTTGGCCCAGGCCGCACCGCCGAGCGGAGCAGTGTTGCCGCGAAACTCACAGCCATCAACATACATCGTTCCCTTGAAGTTGTCCTGTACGTCGAACGCGCCGCCATATCCGGTCTTGTCCACTCCTCCGATCACCTTGTTGCCGATGAATTCGCAGTCGGTGATATGGTAGATGTCCTTGCCGTTTTTACCGGAATCCGTAAACAGGGCGCCTCCCCTTGACAGGCATTCGTTGTCTTCAAAACGGCATCTGGTAAGGTTCAGGCTCTTCTGCTCGGCGTTGTAAAGGCCTATCGCTCCTCCGCAGGCTCCGCTTGCTTTGTTACCCTCGAACGCGCAGTCGGTGAATGACACCGCCATCGTTCCGGTCGCGGAATTCCTCATGATGGATACCGCACCTCCTGCCGCCCAGGTGACGTTGCTCCTTGTGGCTTCGTTGCCCTGGAAACGGGCGTGAGAGATATTCACTTCCCCGGTAGTATTCTCCACATACAGGGCTCCTCCGGTATCGGAGGAACTGCCCTTGAAGATGGTCGGTTCCATATCTGTTCCGCTCACACGCAGCTTGCCGTCACCGAGACAGGCGACTGCTCCTCCTCGCTCGGCCGAATTTCCGTCGAAAGTGCAGGACTCCAGTTTCAGGAAACCGCCCTTGACAAAGAATACGCCGCCGTAAACTACGCCGTTGGTTGCCGCATCTGTCTTGTTGTCCTTGAAGGAGCAGCGCCTGAAAGTAATGTCGATATTCTTGTTGGAAGCCCCCGTCCAAAGGTAGAACAGGGCTGTGCCGGAACCGAAACCATTGAACGCCATGTCTTCGAAGACAATATGGCTCCTGAGATCGAAACGGGCGAAACGTCCGCTCTCTGAGGCTTCGCCGTCGAAGACCGTCGGATTCGATGCCGGGTTGCGCACCCCAGTCTGCGGGTCATAACCTCCGAGGAAGGTCAGATGAACGTCCGATGCGGATTTTGTGAAGTCGAAGTTTAGGGCGGCAACCGGTTTGTAGGTGCCTCCTGCGACATGCACCGTCGCTCCTGCATAGCGGGCTATGTTCTCTTCGCTCGTCTGCCCGGTAAAGATGGCCGACAGGTCTTCAACAGAAAAGGCATTGTTCCAGTTCTTTCCGTTGTGACGGCCTGCTCCCTCCGCCGTAAGGTAGAGGTCGGTTATCGACACTATCTCACCCTGCTCGTAAATGAGCATGCTGCCGCGCTCTATGTCGATGCTGCCGATCTCCATGCGGCTGTCCTCTATCTCGGTGCCCTCGTTCTCGAACCATGCGCTAAGGGTATAGCCGCCCTCCGGAAGAGGCAGGACGAATTCATGCTGAGAGTGGTTTACCGGGAACGCCACCTTCGCAGCTCCGTCTGCCGGCAGGCTTGCGGTAAAGGAGGAAAGGTCGGCCGTGAGCATGCCGGCTATAGCCCTGTCCGCCTCAACCACCAGAGAGGATGCTCCGTCAGGAAGCACCCCTGCCGAAATAAGAAGGGCGCCGGTGAGTATCCTGAACTGGAGGGCATTCTCGCCGTCCACAGCGGAAGCCATGGGAATCTGCCCGTCGGGGATTTCGGGAAGGGGCAGAGTAAGGGTGCCGTTTTCCAGGGATACGCCTTCCGCGTAAGGATGTACGGCGTATCCGGAAAGGGTCTCGTCCTTCGCGAGCTCCCCTATGAACATTCCCTTCTTGAAGCCGGCAGAGCTGTCAAGCCTGAAAGAGGCCCATTTGCCTGCGGAAGTGCGGATGCCTATCGAATCAGATTCGTTCCAGGTGATTCCGCCGTCCCTGGCCACAGAGGTGCGGGTTTCGGGCACGGCGGCCTCTATCACAGCCTCCAGGCTGACAACGCGCATTTCTTCATCCCCGGGGCGGGGATCGTCCTCGCCTGGTTCTTCTTCCTCATGCGCAGGGCGCACGGGTGCGGTATATTCTTCCTGCTCGCAGGCGGCAAAACCCGGGAGCAACGCCACGGCGGCGATGAGAGACAGTATCTTAGTTTTCATTATTCAGCTTTGAAATATGGACCATAACCCTGATAAGTAGGCCTCCCGGAATTCCCGAAATAGGGCCAGTCGGCACCCCAGTAGAGGCGCTCCAGAATCATAGGACGTCCGCCGTATTTGTCGCCGGACCAGCGTACGTGCATTATCATCCAGTCGTTGCCGGCATCATCGGTGATTATTTCCCCGTTATGCCCGGGCCCCACGAAGGTGGTGTTCGGCTCGTATCCCGTCATTATCACATCCTGCCCTTCCGAAGGATACCAGGCTGCCGTCATCTCCTTGCCGCTGGGGCCTTTGTACGGGCCGCGGATATACTTCGAGCGGCCGACTACAAGACGATACGTGCTCTCGCCTCCTTTAAAGGAATTGCCCATGGATGCAAAAAGATAGTACCAGCCGCCGTGCTTGTAAACGTAGGCGCCTTCCATGTTGGAACCGTTGCTGTTTCCGGCCACGAGTGTAATCTCCGTACCGGGACGCAGGCTCAGGCCGTCATCCGCGAGTTCCGCGACATGGATTCCGCTTCCTGCTCCATAAGAGCCCCAGAACAGATACTTGCTGCCGTCGTCATCAACGAAATAGTTGGGGTCGATGCTGTTTTTCACACCCGTCTTGTCCTGTGAAACGATTATCCCCTGATCCTTGAATGGCCCGGTGGGAGAATCCGAAACAGCCACCCCGGAAGTTCCGAGTTCGCTGTGTTCCAGATGTCCGAGGGCGTAGTAAAGGACATACTGCCCATCAATGTAGTTGATATCCGGAGCCCATACGCGAGTCACCTCCGCTCCCCAGGTAGGACGGTTCTGACCGCCGAAGGCATTTCCCACGAACTCCCAATTGATCATATCCTTCGAACGGTACACCGGAAGATACACCACCGTCTCGGAGCCGTTGGCCCCGTTCTGGGTCGAGTAGGCATAGAAGTATCCGGTTCGCTCGCGGTCGTCGATTATGGAAGGGTCGGGACAATTGTTCTTGATGACCGGATTCACATAACTCTTGCGGGCATTCTGGTTATCGGGATCGATAAGCGGCCTCTCGTCCAACTTCTCCTCTTTGCAGGAGAAGAAGCCGGCGAGACAGACCAGAAACAGGTAGAAAAACTTTCGCATTGCTGTTTATTACTTCTGATGGCAACCTGGCCAGTAAGGACTCTTGCGGGTATTTCCGTCTATATCCTGGTCGTAGCCGTGAACCGTTCCCAGCCAGTCGGCGAAGGCCGTATCACCTGCCGTTTCCAGTCCGCGGATATAAGCCTCGGTCGTGGTGGTCATCGGCGTGAAGCCGGTGAAGTCGGAAAGGGTGTAAGGATCGATGACCTTATACGTGTCGAAACGGTCCTTCCAGGTGGCCGTATAGGAAGTGCTCAGCGCGCTGTGCGTCGTCCAGGCATTCGTGTAGAAACTGTTGGAACTGCCAATCTGGAAGACGTAATCCT
>CADBSV010000034.1 GCA_902797435.1 uncultured Bacteroidia bacterium | reverse complement strand
TGGTACGAAGAAGGAATGTCGATAAGTCCAAGTTATCCTTCGGGGCATTCGGCCAATTTCTATGGTCTGGCCTGCATCATGAGCGCTCTGAGGCCCGAGCGGTCGGCCGAGCTTTTCGTACGCGCTGATGAAGGCGCGTATTCCAGAGTGATAGCCGGATGCCATTGGATGAGCGACACGAGGGCGTCGAGGATCATCGCAATGTCGGTTTTCTCCATCCTGCAGACCGACCCGGAGTATCAAAAGGATTTCGAGAAGGCCAAGAAGGAGATCGCTCGTCTGAAAAAGCAGAAATAACATGTTGAGAATCAAGGTGCTGGCCTTGTCGGCCATGTTTGCGGCCGCTGCCGTTGCTTCGGCCCAGGAGTACCTTCCGGAATGGCATGAGGGCTGGATGGACCTGCACAGCATTTCCACTGGGATGGGAGAATCGCATCTGTATATCCTTCCGGACGGAACGACTATGCTCTGCGATGCCGGGGACATCGGCAAGTTCGGGGTGGACGTGCATCTGCCGGACCGCAGCAGGACTCCCGGAGGCTGGATCGCCGACTACATAAAATCATTCAGTCCTTCGACGAATCTCGATTATGCGCTGATGACGCATTTTCATGAAGACCACATGGGCAACGCCGAGGAGCGTTCGGGCATCAGGGCGGTATCCGATGCCGGGATAAGATTCGGCAAACTGGTTGACAGGGGAGTCCCGGCAACAGACTATTTCGAGACTTTCTACACCGCTTTCCGCGACAGCCTCAAAGCATCCGGCACAAGGGTCGAAGCGTTCCGGATCGGAAGCCGCCGGCAGTTCCGCCTGAAGCATAGCCCGCGAAAATACGATTTTGAATTTTACAACATCGCCGCCCGTTCGCGGATGGCCTGCAAGGGGCTTTTCCGCAGGACAAGGTCGTTGTGGCCAAAGGGATACAAGCCCGAAAAGCATGATGAAAACACCATGAGCTGCGTGTTCACAATGCGTTACGGCCCGTTCAAATACTATAACGGGGGGGATTTCTGCGGAAACAATTACAAAAAGCATCATCCTGCGCCGCGCAATTTCGAGTCCCAGATTGCCCCGCTGGTCGGAAGGGTGAGCGTGATGGAACTCGACCATCATGGCGGATTCGACACCACCAATCCCGATTTCCTGTGGACGCTCGGACCGGATGTGGCCCTGGTGTCGTGCTGGCATCCCTGGCAGCCAGACCCTGCGGTGGTGGACCGGCTTTCAGATCCCGTCTACCCCGGCCGGCGCGACATTTATCGCACTTTGGACCTGGCCGATGAAGAACTTGGTCCCGAGAGGGTCGCAAGGCTGAAACCCAGCGGCCACATAGTAGTACGCGTCTACGAAGGGGGAGAAACCTTTCAGGTATTCGTGCTGGATGCCTCGAAGGCCGACCGCCCCGTTATTTACAAGTCGGACATCCTTCAGAGCAGGATGTCGGAGGCCGACGCCCTTATTCGACAAACTCCCTGACAGAGACGAAATCTGAGGACAGGCTTACCGGCTGCCCGAAATAGCTGCAGTTGAGCAGTTCAAAACCGCTGATATTCTGCTCTTCCGACCATCCCTTGAAATCCATGTTGCCCACAAATCCGTCAGGATTGCCCGTGACGGAGAGTCCGTCTATCACTATATTTGTCAGCGAGCCGCCTTCGCTGTAGTCTCCGGAAGGACCCTTGCAGACGCAGGATTCAGCTTTTATCATGATGATGTTGCCGCCGTCGGCGTGCACCCGGATATTCTCGAACCGGCAGTCGCGGATGGCCATGCGGCCGGAAGGCTGGAACCAGAACACGGCGTTGCACCAGAAATATGAAGCAGGCCTGTAGAGGTGGGAGTAGTGTATGATGTCGAGGTTCCTGGCGACGATGTTCGCGAAGTAAGGGGCATCGCATTCGTATCCTATGCGGAAATTGTTTGCGTTGTCGCTCCAGAGCTGGCAGTCCTCTATGAGGATGTTGTCGCATGGAAGGCCGGCAACGTCCATGCCCTTGATTGCAATGTTGTCGTCTTTGCAGCGCAGGAAACAGTCCCGCACCACCACGTTCGAGCAGTTGCAGAGGTCGAGGGCGTCGTCGTTTATCATGTTGGAACATACGGTTTTGAAGTTCTCTATCAGCACGTTCTCGCAGTTCAGCAGGAATGTGGTCCATCGCCAGGGATTGGTGACTGTTACGTCCTTGATAGTGAGGTTCTTGCAGTTCCTGAAATTGAGCATGTCGAGGGTGGGACCGCTGAAACGCTTCCAGTCGTCGCCGGTGAGGATGCCGGTGCCGCAGATGGTGATGTCATCGCCAGAAGCCTCAATGGCAGCATTCACCACAGCTCCGGGAGCGAGATAGAGGGTCTGTCCGGAGCCCAGGCGGATGATGCCGGCATGGTGCACGCCAGGACCGAAAGAAATGACGTCATCCCCCTGAGGAACTTCCCTGCGGGGATTTGCGAAGATTATGAGAGGGGTGTTTCTGCCGTCCTTTTCGATGGCGATGCGGCAGGGGCGGTCGATGGTGAAGTTGGCGGCCCCGTCGGAATCCCTTTCTATTGGGAAGAGTGCGGGGAGCATCTCCACTTTTTCAAGGGAAGCCCTGCTTGAGACCTTGACGGATGCGGGTTCGTCCAGGTCAAAATTACAGAAATAGTAGATGCCGCCGAAGGGCTCAGATTTAGCGGTGTACAGGGGAATGTCCTCCCCGTTAACGCTGAGCCGGTATTCGGGGTCGGGACTTATCCTGGTGCTCACGAACTCTTCGTGCCCGCCCTGTGCTTCTGCAAATGCTCCGGCAACGCTGTCGAGATAAGCCCCGTCCCCGTCCGGAACGAAGGCGGTGAGGGCGTACGGCCAGCCTTCGCGGATGCATGCGGTGGCTGCGGAGGTATCTTTTACCGTGATTATTACGGGATTACCGTGGGCCTGGACAGCTTCATAGATCACGAAGATATCCTCCGGTCCGCTGCATGCCACGTCGGTAATGACCTGGGCCTTGTTCACAGATGTGTAGGTAAAACTGAAATCGGTCTTGTATTCGGCTGCAGAGAGCATTTCTGAGGCATGGCTGAGGGCGGCGCCTATGCCGCTGCGCTGCTGTTCGTCTGTGACGTCCTGCCTGGTGAGCGCGAGCACCCTGTGGGCGTTACCTTTTCCGGTGGAGCGCACGGTGGCTATGAACGCGTCGTTTGCTATCTTCGCATCGGTGTTCACCACGCTGTACTCGAGGATGAGCTTGGCGGGAAACCCACGGAAAGTGCGGGCACATTTCATCCAGAGGCCCTGGGAGTCATTGCAGATGTTCACTATGCACCAGAAACCCTCTTTCAGGGCTTCCTTCGCCTGCTTGCGGACGGTGGGAATGTCTTGCTCCGCACGGATGGCAAACCGTACGCTCCTGCATCCGCTGAGGGCGACTGCCCCGGAAACGGGAAAGTCCGTATCTATTCCGTAGCGCATTGCGTGGACTGCTTCTCCCGCTGTATAGATTTCGAAATGTGTGCAGGAAGACAGTAATGCGACTGCCGAAACGATGAGACAGAGTATGCCGGATTTTGTTATCATAAACAGTGAATCTTTATTTATTGTCATCGATAAAAACGTGTTTCACGGCGTCCAGATAGCCGTACCCATAAACGTCGTCGGGCTGCAGGTA
>CADBSV010000033.1 GCA_902797435.1 uncultured Bacteroidia bacterium | reverse complement strand
TGTGACCCGTTCGGGGCTCGAACCCGAGACCCCATCCTTAAAAGGGATGTGCTCTACCGACTGAGCTAACGGGTCCCCGAATTGGGATTGCAAAGGTATCCCATTTGCTTTAATTTTCCAAATATTTTTTAACTTTTTTTGTATTTTTTCAATCAGCCGCGCAGAAGTTCCTCAAGTTCTTCCGGAGAACGGGCCAGAGCGTCTGCATCTTTGAGGTCGCTTTCCGGTCTGTAGCCCCAGTTTACAGCTATGGCAGGTATCCCTCCGTTATGTGCCGTGAGGATATCTGTTGCCGAATCTCCCACCATCACGGCGGATACGCCCTCGCCGGCTTCAGACAGGATGCTGCTTACCAGTGCGGCATCAGGTTTCAGGGGCATCCCTGGCCTGTTTCCGCATACGGCAATGAATTTCCTTTCGGGGAAAAACTCCCGTACAAGGGTTTCTGTGCCGGACTGGAACTTGTTGGATGCCACGGCGAGCATGGAGCCGTCGGCCTGCAGACGTTCAAGCAGGCCGGTCATTCCCGGGTAGGGGCGCGTATGGACATCGATATGAGAAGAGTAGAAGGCTGTAAAGTCTGCAAGGACCGATTCTACCGTAGAGGCATTATCGCGCTGACTGGCAGGGAGGGCGTTCTTTACCAGATTCCTGACACCTGCTCCGACCATAGCCGGATACTCCGCCGCTTCATGGAGAGGGAACCCGTGCTGTGAGAGTGCATGGTTCACTGCTTCTCCAAGGTCGGCGATGGTATTTACAAGGGTACCGTCGAGGTCGAAAATGATGATGTCGTATTTCTTCATGGAGCGCGAAGATAGCAAATTCGCGCGAAATAGTTATCTTAGCGGTTGAAATGACGACACACATAGTAATCATGGCCGGAGGGCAGGGAACACGCCTCTTCCCGCTCAGCACTCCCGAAAAACCGAAGCAGTTCCTCGATCTGGCAGACCGCGGACGCACTCTCATACAGCTCACTTACGACCGTTTCCTGGAAGTGGATCCCGAGGCCCGTTTCTGGGTGGTCACATCGGAGAATTATGTGCCCTTGGTAAGGCAGCAGCTGCCGGATATCCCGCCGGAGCAGATACTGGCGGAACCCCAGCCCCGCAACACGGCTCCGTGCATTGCGCTTGCCTGCTGGAAGATCCGTGCACGTTACAATGATGCCAACATCGTTGTTTCGCCGTCGGATGCCTATGTTCCGGACCACGGTGCCTTTGCAGCCACTATTGCACAGGCCCTTGCTTTTACAGCAGACAGGGACGCTATCGTTACGGTTGGCATACAGCCTTCGGAACCGAACACCGGATACGGTTATATCCAGGAGGGACCGGTATCGGAGGGCGGAATCCACAAAGTGAAGGCATTCAAGGAAAAGCCTGCTAAGGATGTTGCGCAGGCCTATCTTGCCGAAGGCGGATACCTGTGGAACGCAGGCATTTTCGTTTGGAATGTCCGCACAATCGAAAAGGAACTTCGCGCCCATAGTCCGCAGATAGCCTCGGTCATGGACGCCATCGCCCCGTCTTTCTACACCGAAGGGGAAGGTTCATCCCTTAAAAAGCTCTTCCCGACCTGTGAGAAGATAAGCATCGACTATGCAGTGATGGAAAAATCGGATGAGGTCTATACGATAGGGGCATCCTGGGATTGGAGCGACCTCGGCAGTTTCGCTGCGATAGAGGCCGTCACGGGCAAAACCATCCCTCAGGAGATAAAGGATGCGCAGGAAGCCTATCAGGCAGCCAAGAAGGCAGGGAAGCAGATCATTCTGAAATAAACGACAGGCTTGCGGAAAGGATGTCCCGCAGGTCTTCGCCGCTCTTGAGGGTTTCCAGAGGGAATCCGAAGGTGGCGGCACGGTAGCCGTCTCCCTTATAGAAGACCCCGGCCCCCACATTGCTGCTGCGGTATTTGTAAACCACCTTGCCGTTTTTGTCGTTAGGACGTATTCCGTCTGGGTTCTCGACGCAGTAACACCGGGAATTCTTCAGGTTCCAGAATTCCATAGGACGGCCTCCGCTCATGTGCAGCACGATTCCGTCGCGGGAGGCCCTGCTGCTTATCCACTTGATTCCGAGGACTTCACGGCAGAAGTCGCGGACGGCCCTTCTGTAATCTGATATGGCATCGTTGTCGGGGAGACGGTAAACGCTGTCCCATCCTTCCGTTGCTATGTCGGCTCCGGACACAATAAGCGAAACGCCTTTGCCCGAGGCTTTAGCGATGGATTCCCGGATCTCCTCCGGGAACACCTGGAAACGGACTCCGTGCTCACCTGAGCCGGTGATGGTGGAGACCTGTTTTCCGCAGATGAGGTCTATGATGCCGGCATCGTGGTCCGCGCCTGCGAATGCTCCGGCACTGCAGGATTCAAAACTGTATCCCAACTCCAGAAGGGCCTTTCCGTGGGCTGCGGGATAGTCGAAGCTGTTGCCTTCGTAGGTGCGTCCGGCAAACCAGTAATCGGAACCGCCGAATCCCGGGGCGTTGTTGCCCGAATACGCTTTGTCCCGGCGGTGTTCGTAATCTTCTCCTATGAAATTGATTTCAGTTCCCCACGGGACGCCTCCATCCAGGGCGTCATCGAAACCTGCATATTCGGGATAGTCGAAGAAAGCGGGACCGCTTATTCTGGTGAAGTTGTTAACTATCAATACTTTGCTTTTTGCCGGGGCTGCCGTCCTGCCTGTGCCGGCAGAAGGCCTTCCAGCGGAAAGGATTTCCGAAGGGAAGGAGGCTCCGCCATCGTTGCAAGCCGTTACCTTGAAAGAGAGTACTTTACCCTCCGGAAGGGCCGTCGTGGTGGTGGTGTCCCTTACGGAACGTCCGGCATCCCATCCGCCCCCGTCGGTTCGGGTATATACCGTATAATACGTGGGTTTGGCTGTAGGTTCAAGCGGGTCTTCGACCGGGCTCCAGCTGAGGCGCAGTGCATCGCCTTCTATCTTTACCCTGAAATCCTTAACAGGAAGCGGCTGCACTGCATAGCTGCTGCCATAATAGGAGCTTAGGAACTTGAGCATGCCCTTGTAAACGCTGCGGCTTACGTCGAAGCGGAACTGAGGGTCGAGGCCGTATTTCATGTCGGCGAAGTTCTGGTGGCTCAGGATTTCGAGGATTATGCCCGGAACGTCCGTGGTGCGGCATTCCGAGTAGGAGCGGTCCCAGAGCTGCCTGCGCCGCCATGTTGAATCGTAGTTGCGGCGGATCATGTCGGTGAGCTCGGTCTGGATACAGTCCCCGAGGAAACGGGAGGCCATCCTGTCCTGCCCGCCGGAAAACTTGCGGGAGCCTTTTTCGAGCAGGGTGTAGATTGCCAGTGTGCCTACGGTCGTATCGCCCGGAGCTACTCCGGCGTCGCTGTGGAAAGCAAGGGAAAGGTCCACCGGGACGCCAAGCTCATCCTTCATCCATTTGACCCATGCTCCCCGGCCGGCATAATCCCTGGTATAGTCTCCGTCCCACTGCTTCCAAAGGCTTTGGGGGGCGCCGGCCCACTGCATCCAGTAGAGGGCGCCTTCGGTATATGACGGCATTCCGGAGACTGTCCATGTAGAATCTGCCACGCTGCCCTCACCCCTGAGCACCTTTCCTATGCCTCCGCCGAAACGTACGGCATCGGCGGTCACGAACTTTCCGCCTTCGTGCCCTTTAGGGATGCTGTTGTCAAGTATCACGCAGCTCTGCTCGGAGCCTTTGTCGAACTCGAATGTGCCGAGGTATATCCAAGTGCCGCCTCCGTGCGTCTGGTCAACGGCGAACTCGCTGCTTCCGCCAAGATGCCTTACAGTGTAATGGGCCGATTTGGTACTGCCTTCAATGCTTTTGTAGGAGACATACACTGCATAGCGTCCCCTTTCCGGGATGTCGGGCATCCATCTGGCTTCGGCGGTGGCTGCGCCCCTTACGGTAGCGGCCTGTCTGGCGGTTCCGGCAGAAAAGGGGTTGTCTTCTCCGGAGAGTATATGCCATTTGTCTGCAAAGCCTCCTTCCAGGGAGCTCCAGCTGCCTTTTTCCCGGTATTTCCCGTGCCTGCGGGAGGGAAGCGGCTCTTCAAAGGCGGATGCCCAGTCACATGTGGAGGCCGTGGTTTCGGAAGCATAGTGCGGGTCGTTGTCGCAGATGACTTCGTGTATCTGGGTATCCCTTTCCCTTGGTGTGAGAACATACGCTCCGGCATTCTCCAGCATGGGAATAAGGAAGGGGAGTACGTAGCTCTGGGTGTAGAGGTCTTCGATGGTACGGAAAAGCGGGGTGCGCTGCCAGTTCCAGAAACTGCCGTCAAAATAAAGACCGTGACTTTGCCACAGGGCGATATTCCTGCGGTACAGGCCTTTTGATGGATGGTTCTTTACGAGAGGCTCCACGAATGCATTCCCGGTGCGGTGGCTGCGGTAGTTGTATTTGTAGTCCTGAGGCTTTCCGGACCCGTTTCCGGGACCGGGAGTGGGGAGGTCGTCAAGCTCGATGCTTCTGCAAAACAGCCTGCCGGGCTTATAGGACCGAAGATTCTCCGGCCAGAACTCCTCCAGACGGCTTCTCATCCACCCAAGGTCTTCGCCTCTCCAGGGATAGTCGGAAAGATTCCTGTCGAAGTATATGTCAAGCACGTTGCCCCTTCGCATAACCTTCCATACATCCACTCTGGAGCGCACGTTGAAATGCTCTTCCAGATGCACATTGAGGCTGTCCGCAGTCCCTTTGAAGTCCTTTGGGGACGGGACCTGGGCAAAAACCGATCCGGGGAATATGACGAGAAGCAGGAGAAAACAGAGTCGTTTCATCCTTCAGCTCCTTTTTTTGAGGTTGAAGATGTCCACGAGAAAAACGGCAACAGTGCTGATAAACAAGGCCAGAAGGTCGGCCTTGAGGTCGGCGATGTCGCGGCTGCGATAGGGAAGCAGTCCCTGCACGTATTCGGTTCCGGCTGCGATGGCGGCACCTACCAGGAAGGTCAGAAGGGAAAAGAGGATTGCGCTCCATGCCTTGTTCGTGACATGATCGTAGGCAAGGTACGTCAATATGGGGAAGGGCAGGAACATGATGAAATGCGCTATCTTGTCCGTAGGAATCCCGAATATCGTCTTCTGGATGTCGGGAATCTTGTCCACATGCATGAAGCAGAGGAACGCAATGGCTGCCAGATAGATGAGGAACAGTATTCTGGCAAGGATGGTCTTGGTGCTCATCATAGAGCCTGCATGTCATTGAGTTTCTTGTAATAGCCGTTTTTGGCAAGGAGCTCTTCGTGGGTGCCCCTCTCGACAATATGCCCGGAGTCGATAACGATTATCTCGTCGGCATCCTTCACGGTGCTGAGCCTGTGTGCGATAGCTATGGTGGTACGGTTGCTCATCACCCTTTCGAGGGCCTCCTGTACCAGTTTTTCGCTTTGTGTGTCGAGCGATGCTGTAGCCTCGTCGAGGATAAGTATGGGAGGATTGCGCAGGATAGCCCTTGCAATGCTGAGGCGCTGCCGCTGCCCTCCGGAAAGTTTTACGCCGCGGTCTCCGATGCCCGTCTGGTACCCCTCTTCCTTCTCCATTATGAACTCGTGGGCATTGGCAATCTTGGCGGCGGCCACGACGTCTTCCATGGTTGCGCCCTCGACCCCGAAGGCTATGTTGTTGAAGATGGTGTCGTTGAAGAGGATGGGGTCCTGGTTCACGTTGCCCATGATGCTGCGCAGGGAGGAAATCTTCAGCGAACGGATGTCCTGCCCGTCAATGCTGATGGAGCCTTCGCACACGTCGTAAAAGCGGGGGAGAAGGTCAACCAGTGTGGATTTCCCACCTCCGGAGGCTCCTACGATGGCTATCTTCTGTCCCTTGCGGATAGTGATGTCAATGCCGTCGAGCACCTTGCGGCCGTCTTCGTAGCTGAAACCCACGCCCTTGTATTCGATGCTATCCGAGAAGTTGGAAATCTCTTTGGCGTCGGGAGCTTCGACTATCGTATTCTTTGCATCGAGGATACGGTCTATGCGGTCCATGCTGGCAAGGCCTTTTGGGATGTTGTATGTGGCCTTTGCGAGATCCTTTATGGGATTGATCACGCTGTAGAGTATGATCATGTAGAAGATGAAGGTTGGGGCGTCGATGAAGCTGTGGTCGGTGAGGATGAGGGTTCCGCCGAATACGAGTACCACGCAGATGAGTATGGTGCCGAGGAACTCGCTTACGGGATGTGCGAGGGCCTGCCTTGTATTGACCCTGGAGCTTTTGCGTCTCATTGCGCCGGTTACCCCTGCGAAGCGTTCGCTCATCTTCTTTTCGGCCACGAATGCCTTTACGACGCGCAGGCCCCCGAGGGTCTCTTCCACCTGGCTCATGGTGTCGCTCCACAGGTTCTGAACTTCGGTCGAACGCTTCTTGAGGTTACGTCCGATGACTCCCATGAGCCATATCATAAGTGGAGCGAAAAGCAGTACGAACAGGGTCAGTTTCCACGATATGAAAACCATGGTCCCTACGTAGAAAACGATGAGTATCGGGTTCTTGATTAGCATGTCGATGCTTCCGGAGATGGAATTTTCCACTTCGGAAACGTCGCCGCTCATGCGTGCTATTATGTCTCCTTTGCGCTCCTGGCTGAAGAAGCCTATGGGAAGCGTGAGGATCTTGTCGTAAATCTGCCTGCGCATGTCCCTGACGAGCCCGGTGCGCAGCGGAACCATCACGGCGCTCGAGCCGAAGTAGCAGCTTGTCTTTAGCAGGGTCATGAAAATCATGAACCCGGCAAGGATGAGAAGGGTGGTGATTTCACCATGCTGCTGCATGTACTGCGAAACGAACCAGTAGGCGTTGTTGATGGCTTTCTCCTTGAAGCCGAGCTCGGAATCCCAGGGGATGAATACATAAACCTTGCTGTCCAGTTTGAACAGTATGTTAAGGATAGGTATTATGAGCGTGAATGAGAAAATGTTGAAAAGGGCCGAGAGGATGTTCATCACAACCGAACCGGCCACGTATTTTCTGTAGGGAGGAAGATACCTCCTGAGCATTCGGAAGAACCCTTTCATATTCTGCAAAGATAGAAATTATAATTCAAACAACGGGGAACATTCCGTTCGCGGAAGGGCTGTAAGCCGGACCCCGCTGCCTCCGAGCACCTTTCCGACTTCCGCGAGGGCTTTTTCCGGAGTATTGTTGTGGGCGCTGAGGTGGCAGAGAAAGACGTTTCTGAGGCCTTCGTGCATAAAACCTGCGACTGCCTCAGCGCATTCGGAGTTGGAAAGATGTCCGTGTCCGCTCCTGATACGGTCCTGAAGGGCCTTGGGATAGGGGCCTTCAAGCAGCATCTGAAGGTCGTAGTTGGCCTCTACAATCACGGTTGACGCCTTTCTTGCAAATTCTGATGCCTCCTCCGTCATTGCCCCGATATCTGTCATAATCACGATTCTGTGCCCGAGAATATCAATTAAGTATCCTACTGTCTGTGTGGCGTCATGGGGAACTATGAAGGGGGTGGCGTATACTTCGGAAGGAATGATTTGCGCCGCTCCCGATGCAGGGAGAATCCTGACCACCGGATCGAGGAAAGGTCCGGTCATCCATCCGACTGGAGCCGATGCACGCAATTCGGAGGTCATCCATACCGGGATGCGGAGTTTCTTGCAGAAAGAACCGAGATTGCGTATATGGTCTGCGTGGTCGTGGGTTATGAGCACGCCGCGGATGCGCTCCGGAGATATTCCATAGGTCTGCAGGCCGGCCTTGAGGTGACGGATGCTGACTCCGGCATCTACCAGGACTGCGCCGCCGCTGTACTCGAAGCAGTAGCAGTTGCCGCTGCTGCCGCTGGAGAAGCTCATGAACCTCACCTTCCCTTCGTCAATTGTCATCTTCACAATACTTTCCTATAACGCTGTAAGCGTCCTTGACGCCCAGTTCACCCGCCCTGGACAGGTCGATGCATCCTTTTTCTTTGTCTTTGAGATAGATGAGCACCAGGGCGCGGTTGTAGTACGCGTCTCCCATATTGGGATAAAGCCCTATGGCCTTGTCGTAATTACCGAGGGCTCCTACCATCTGTCCGCTCAGGCAGGAAAGGTTGCCAAGGTTGAAATAGATATACGGGATGTCCGGAAGGATTTCGGCGGCGGCTTCCATGTCGGCGATGGCTTCGGAATAATCGTAGGTACGGGCTACCTTGTCGCTGAGACGGGCCCGCGTATTCCCGTTTTCGTCCATTGTAAGGGTCTGTACGCTGCTTTCCATCCTGGCAATGAAATCTATCATCTCGGCCCTGAGGACCCCGCGGTTCATATAGTAGAAGGCTCTGTAGAAGCGTTCGTAGCGGTCTTTCCGGGGGTCGTTTTCTTCCGAAGAGAGGCGGACCGCCTCGTCGAAATGCTGGAGGGCGCTGCTGAACTGGCTGTTCTGGACATCGTAGATGCCCTTTATGAATGCAATCTCCGACTCTCCGAGGTGCGAATCTCCGGCTCCGGTGGAGCTGTCTCCGGAGAGTATGCTGCCAAGGCTTCTGGAGAATTGGGGATTTGAGACGGAATCGGCATTGGAGACGACCATCCTTACCGGGACCTCGGATTTGAAGTGCTCTATGAGCGGATTCTCATAGGGCTGGCTGAGCACTCCCGTAACATCCTCTCCGGAAGCGGCCAGGCGGAATTTGTACAGGGGCTTGAGGCGGATGTCAATGTCCCTGTGCTGAAGCAGTTCATCGTTGAAATCCTTCTTTGAGAAATTGGCGTCGAACTTTACAAGGGAGCTGTATTTGCGTGTGGTGTCTGCGTACGAAGCCTCGCCGGAGGCATTCTTTCGGTGGTATTCGGCAACTTTCTGCCTGGCGGTCTGGTAGTCTGCCTTGGACGCCCTCGTGAGTCCCAGCATGTTCTCTACGTAGGCCCTGTTCATGTAGGCCTTGGCAAAGTCGGGATAGAGTTCAATGGCCTTGTTGTAATCGGCGAGCGCATCCTGCCAGCGTCCCATCCCGGTAAAGAAGGATGCCCTGTTGAAGATGGCGAGTACGTTCCCGGGGTTTATGTTTATTACCCTGTCCATGTCTTCAAGGGCGCTGGCGTAGTCTCCCATCTGGGCGTAGAGGATACTGCGGTTGTAGAGGGTCATCGCGTTGCCGGGTTCTTCGCGGAGCACCCGGTTGATGTCGGCCATGGCGGCGTTGTAATCCTTAAGCTCGAAATACACCAGCGACCTGTTGAAATAGGCTGCAGTATTGGTGGAGTCGATGTGAACGGCACTGGAGAAGTCTCCCAGGGCGTCGTCCATCTTGCCTTGGGCGGCATAAACATTTCCGCGACGTATGTAGCCCTCGGCATCGAAGCGGTCGAGGCGGATGGCCTTGTCGTAGTCCTTCAAGGCGCTGGTCGTATCTTTCAGGAACAGGTAGGCGGATCCCCTGTTGAGATAGACCGTGGAGCTGTTAGGCTCCTTGCGCAGGAAACGGTCGAAGTCGGCGATAGCCTCTTCGCAGTTTCGGGCGAGCAGATGCGTGAGCCCGCGGCTGTAGTAGAGCCCCGCGAAGCCGGGCCTCAACTCTATGGCCTTTTCTATGTCTTCCAGTGCAGAATCGTAGAGTCCCTGGCGGGTTTTTGTGATGCCCCTGTACTGGTAGCCGTTGGTGAAGACGGGATTGATGCGTACCGAACGGTCGAAGTCCTGCCTGGCTCCGCGGATATCGCCGAGATTGTATTTGGCGATGCCCCTGAAGAAGAAGGTCCAGTAATCAGTAGTGTCGAGCCGGGCAAGGACGTTGAAGTTTTCAATGGCGAGAGCGTACTTGCCGTCCTGGAGTGCGGTGCGGCCCCTGAGGAAAAACACGTCGCGGTCGTACTGTGCGTGGGCAGGAACGGCCCCTGCAAGCGCCAGAAGGAAAAATAGTATTGCGACGAGTGTTTTTTTCATTACTTTTGTCTGCAGAATACAAATATAACATTAATTGTGCCTTGATGCGGCCATCCGCAAAAATATTTTTCACCCTTTTTTCCCTTCTCGCGGCGGCTTTCCAAACTTCCGGATTCCAGGCCGTGCCCCAGTTGCGTCAGGGAGAGGTGAAGGTGTCCGCCGACACTCTCCGCCTTGATGTGGAGTTCCTCTCGGATACTCTCTGCGGGGGCCGTGCATGTGGCAGCAGGGGACTTGTCGAGGCCTCTGCCTACATAATGCGGAGGCTCTCCTCCATGGGGCTTGAAGTCGCGGTACAGGGATTCGGGGTGGATTCCGTACGCACGGGGCATAATATCCTGGCCGTTCCGGCTCATGCCGCCCCCGGGCCTTGCTCTGCCTCCGAACTTATCCGTAAGGACAGGCCCCTTGTTGTGCTGATGGCATCCTATGACGGCCTCGGGACCCTTGGGGGCAGGCTCTATCCCGGTGCGGACAGCAATGCGTCGGGAGTGGCCGCCCTGCTCTCACTTGCCTCCCGGCTTCGCGGCTCCGATAACATCGTTTTTGCTTTCCTGGATGCCCACAATGCCGGAAAGGGAGGTTCCGAAGCCCTTCGCTTGCTGCTGAGGGGAAGGCGGGTGGCGCTTGCGGTAAACATCGATATCGTCGGGGCGGTCATATCTCCTGTCGATACTTACTGGCCAGATTACCTGATGGCCCTTGGAGCCGGCCGCTGGAGCAGAATCGCCCAGCGCTGCAATTCCGGGCTTCAGCTGCATCTTTATTACGATTACTACCGCAGCAGGGCATTTACTGACCTGTTTTACCGCAGGGCAGGGGAGCAGGCTGCTTTTGTCGCAGACGGGACCCCCTCGATAATGTTCACTTCCGGCATAACCGCCAATACCAATAAACCATCGGACACTCCTGACACCCTCGATTACGACATCTTCTCCCGCAGGGTGGAATTCATTGCCCGCTTCATTTCGGAATATGGACGAAAATAAACTACCCAAAATGGCACAGTCCACCGTGCACGCCGGTTTTCCGAGTCCTGCGCAGGATTACATGTCCGGCGGAATAGATCTGAACCGCGAACTTGTGCGCCATCCCGACGCCACATTCTACGTGAGGGTATCGGGAGACTCCATGACCGGGGCAGGCATTTCCGACGGCGACGTGCTGGTGGTGGACCGTTCTCTCGATCCCCGTTCCGGGGCGGTGGCGGTGTGCTGCCTTGACGGGGAATTCCTGGTGAGGAGGCTGCGTTTCGGCGGGAATGCGTCTTCGCGCACCGTGTCCCTGATTGCCGAGAACCCCTCCTACAAACCGATAAAAATAAATCCAGGCAACGAATTCTCCGTGTGGGGTATCGTTACCTGGATAATCAAGCAGCTTGAAAAATAAGGCTTATATCCTCTTCAGGATGGCCTCTGTTTCCTTCTCGTAACCTGGTTTGCGAAGCAGGGCGAACATGTTCTTCTTGTAGGCTTCCACGCCCGGCTGGTTGAAAGGATTGATTCCAAGCAGATAAGCGGAAATGCCGCAGGCGAACTCGAAGTAGTAGAAAATGGCTCCGAGATTGTATTCGTCAACCCTGTCGATGCTTATCTCTATCTGGGGAACGCCGCCGTCAATATGGGCGAGCTTTGTTCCGAGCTGGGCCATGCGGTTGCAGTGCTCAACGTGCTCGCCGGCCAGATAGTTGAGCTGGTCGAGGTTCTCTCTGTCGCTGCCTATGACAACGTTGCGCTTTGCGTTCTCCACCTTGACGGTGGTCTCGAACATCACCCGGTCGCCTTCCTGGATGAACTGTCCCATGGAATGGAGGTCGGTGGTGAAGATTACGCTTGCGGGGTAGATGCCCTTGCCTTCCTTGCCTTCGGATTCGCCGTAGAGCTGCTTCCACCACTCGCCGAGATACTGCAGGCGGGGTTCGAAACTGACGAGGATCTCCACCTTCTTGCCGAACCCGCTGTAGAGCAGGTTGCGCATGGCTGCATACTGAATGGCAGCGTTGTCCTCTCCCTTGACGGTGAGGGCCTTGCGCTCGTCGGCTGCGCCCTTGAGCAGGGCCCTGATGTCATATCCGGCGAGAACTATGGGAAGAAGGCCAACCGGGGTGAGCACGCTGTAGCGGCCTCCCACATTGTCGGGAACCACGAAAGTGCGGTATCCTTCCTGGGTGGAGAGCGTCTTGAGTGCACCCTTGCGGGCATCGGTGATGGCTACTATCCGTTCTGCGGAGTCCTTGTAGTTCTTGTAGATATGCTCCTTTACGATACGGAATGCGACTGCAGGTTCAGTCGTGGTGCCGCTCTTGCTGATTACCACGCAGGCGGTATTGCATTTCGCCACGAGGTCCATGAGTTCGGCAAGATAGTCTTCGCTGAGGTTGTTGCCGGCAAATACGACCCTGGGAGAACCTTCCTTGGGGAGGAACTGATGCGAGAGGGCTTCAATGGCGCAACGGGCTCCGAGATAGGACCCTCCGATGCCTATTACAACCACGAGGTTTACCCCGCGTGCCTTCCAGTCGTCCCTTACGGCTTCGCACTCTGCAACGAGGCTCTCCGGGGTGTCTTCCGGGAGAGTGAGCCAGCCGAGGAAGTCGTTGCCGGCTCCTTTGCCGCCCTGCAGTTCGTCGAAGGCCGCATACGCCTTATTGAGGTAAGAATCATATTCTTCTTGTTTGACAAAGGGCTTGCAGCCCCCGAGAGAAATTTTAACCATGGTTCTTGAATCTTTTGAGTCTGCAAAAGTAGCAATTTTCGCCAAAACTTCGTTTATTTGTATCAACATTCAAACAACTGCTGCCAATTGTTCGCCCTTGCTGACTGCAATAATTTCTTTGTATCGTGCGAAAGGGTCTTCCAGCCTGAACTGGAGGGGAGACCCGTGGTTGTACTCAGCAACAACGACGGATGCGTGGTCGCCCGCAGCAATGAGTCCAAAGCCATGGATATAGCCATGGGCACCCCGTTTTTCAAGATGAAAGGCCTCTTCGAATCCGGAAAGGTAGCTGCCCGTTCCTCCAATTATACCCTCTACGGCGACATGTCCCGAAGGGTGATGAATATCCTCCGGGAAACCATTCCCGACATGGAGGTTTATTCGATAGACGAGGCCTTCCTCAATCTGGAGGGAATTCCGGAAGAGCAGTGGGTGCCTCTCTGCCGCGGCCTCGTGAAGCGGGTAAGGCAGTGGGTGGGAATCCCCATCAGCATAGGAATCGCCCCCGCCAAGACCCTCTGCAAGGTGGCCGGCCATTTTGCGAAGCGTTATCCCGCATACCGCGGAGTTTGCGTCATCGACACTGCGGAAAAGAGGGAGAAAGCCCTCAGGCTCACTCCTGTAGGAGAAGTCTGGGGAATAGGGTGGAGGGGAGCCCCGAAACTTTCGGGACTCGGCGTAAAGACGGCCTGGGACTTTGTGCAGAAGCCCGAATCGTGGGTGCACAAACATATGAGCATTACCGGTGTACGTACTTGGAAGGAACTCCAGGGGATACCGTGTATCGTGGATGAGACCGAGGAAAGACGCCAGAGCATCTGCACTTCCCGTTCTTTCGCCGACCTGATAACCGACAGGGACGAACTGTCGCTGCGGATATCCGATTTTGCCGGGATATGTGCGGCCAAACTTCGTAAAGACGGTTCGGCGGCTTCGGAAGTCGGCCTGTTTATGCACACCAACCGTTTCCGTCCCGACCTGCCGCAGTATTACCCATTTGTAAGGACGAGGCTCGATACCGCATCCGACACCACGCGCGAGATAGTGGGGGCCGCTTTGTCCCTTCTGGACATGGCATGGAAAGAAGGCTACGGCTATAAGAGGGCGGGAGTTCTGGTAAGCGGAATCGTACCGTGCGACGAGGTGCAGGGGGCGCTCTTCGACAGCCTTACTCCCGAAGAAAGACACAGGGACAGGCTTATTTCACAGATAATGGACAGGGTGAATTCCGGGGGCAGGAACCTGCTTCGCGTGGCCACCCAGCGTCCGGGCCACTATGCCGACGGAATACGCCGGGAGCATTGCTCCAAGATGTATTCTACCGACTGGAACGAACTGCTTGTCGCCAGATAGTTAACCGAGGAACCCCAGAAGGATACCCGCCGCGACCGCGCTGCCGATGACACCGGCCACGTTGGGGGCCATTGCGTGCATGAGCAGGTGGTTGCCGGGATCGGCTTCAAGGCCTACCGTTTCGGAAACGCGGGCACTGTCGGGCACTGCCGAAACACCGGCGTTGCCGATAAGCGGATTTATCTTGTGACCCTCCCTGCAGAAGAGGTTCATGAATTTGACGAACAGCACTCCGCAAGTGGTGGCAATCACGAATGAGATGAGTCCGAGGAGGAAAATCTTGATGGACCTTGAGTTGAGGAAGACGTCGGCCTGTGTGGACGCGCCCACCGTAAGGCCTATGAGAGTGGTGGCTATGTCGATGATGGGACCGCGGGCGTTTTCGGCAAGCCGGCGCGTTACGGTGCTCTCTTTCAAGAGGTTGCCGAAGAAGAGCATGCCCAGCAGCGGAAGGCCTGAGGGGACGATGAATGCCGTGCAGAGGAAACCGACTATCGGGAAGATTATTTTCTCGCGCTGGGAAACCTTGCGGGGCGGAGCCATCCGTATGAGCCTTTCCTTCTTTGTCGTGAGAAGGAGCATTATGGGCTTCTGTATTACCGGAACCAGTGCCATGTAGGAATATGCCGACACGGCAATGGCACCCATCAGTTCCGGGGCCAGCTTGCCGCTGAGGAAAATTGCGGTGGGGCCGTCGGCTCCGCCGATGATTCCGATAGCACCGGCTTCATTGGGGGTGAAGCCGAGGGTGAGGGCCAGCAGATATGCACCGAAGATGCCCATCTGCGCGGCGGCGCCTATCAGTATGAGGCGAGGCTGCGATATGAGGGCGCTGAAGTCGGTCATCGCTCCTATCCCGAGGAAGATCAGCGGGGGGTACCAGCCGTTCTTTACTCCGTGGTAGAGGATGTTGAGAACGGACCCCTCCTCGTATATGCTGACCTTCAGCCCCATGAGTACCGGGATGTTCCCTATGATCATTCCGAAACCTATGGGTACGAGAAGCAGGGGCTCCCACTTCTTCACTATGCCGAGTATTATGAAAAGCAGGCCTACGGCTATCATGATCAGATGACCCGTGGTGGCGTTCGCGAAACCCGTGAACGACCAGAACTGCTGCAGGCTTTGTATGATGCTGTCCATTTACGCTATGCTGGCGATGTCGGCGCCTTCCAGTACGGAGTCGCCTTTCTTTACGAATAATTTTGTGACGGTGCCGTCGGTCTCGGAAAGGATTTCGTTTTCCATCTTCATGGCCTCGAGGACGGCAATCTTCTGGCCGCGTTTGACGGCCTGGCCTTCGGAAACGCAGACATCGATGATTACTCCCGGAAGGGGAGACACCGTTTTCTTGCCGGCGGCGCTTTGCGAGGGTAGGCTTTCCCCGCCGGCAGGCCCCATATTTTGAGGAAGATCCGCCTTCGCAGGGACGCTCTTTCCGTCTGCCGCAGGCACAGCGCCGGGCTGACCGGGAGCCTGCTCTATCTCGACGCTGTAGGATATACCGTTGACTGTAACGTCGGCGATGCCGTCACTGATGCCATCTATGCTTACTTCATAGGGCTTGCCGCCTATTTTGAATTTATAACTTGTCATCTGGCTGGATTTTTTCTGAATCGTAAAGAGGGGGAGTCCCATGCTGAAGGGGTCCTCCGTATGGTTATGATATAAGGTTCACTGTCGTGGATGCCTCCCGAGAGGTGCATGCACAGGGCGGTTGCGATAGCTGCCGGAACGTTGGCATCACCGGCTTCCGCTTCCAGTGCCATCGCTATGGCGGCTGCGGTTTCGGCGTCGGGATTCTTTCCCTTCGCCCTGCGTTTCCGCTTTGCCCTGGGGGGAACCTGCTGCCTGGCTTCTATCCATTGGGAAATCTTTCCGACAAGGCTGAAAGCCAGGAAGAGAATAAGCAGGGCCGAGAATACTACGGTCACCGCTATGAGCGTCAGGGTCCAGCCGTGCGGGTCGGTTTCCATCATGCGGCGGGCGCCTTCTGTAATCAGGGTAATCATCAGAGGGGCAGATTGTCGTGTTTCTTGGCAGGAAGGTCCTGTTTTTTGCCTTCAAGGGAGCAAAGCGCCCTGATGATGCGGAAACGGGTGTTCCTGGGTTCGATGATGTCTTCGATGTAGCCCTTCTGCGCGGCCTGGTACGGATTGCCGAACAACTCTTCGTATTCGGCCTTTTTCGCAGCGCGTATTTCGGCTGCATGCCCGGGATCAGCCTTGATGTCCTTGGCGTAAAGGACGTCCACTGCACCGTCGGCACCCATTACAGCTATCTGCGCGGTAGGCCAAGCATAATTGATGTCGCCCCGTAACTGCTTGCAGCTCATAACGATATGGGCTCCTCCGTAGGCCTTGCGAAGGGTTACGGTAACCTTGGGGACGGTGGCCTCGCCGTAGGCATACAGCAGTTTGGCGCCGTTCTGGATGACGGCTCCGTATTCCTGCTGAGTTCCGGGAAGGAAGCCGGGGACATCCACGAGAGTTACGAGCGGAATGCCGAAGGCATCGCAGAAGCGGACGAACCTCGCTGCCTTGCGGGATGCATTTATGTCGAGCACTCCCGCCAGCATCTGCGGCTGATTGGCCACGATGCCGACGCTGCGTCCGCCCATGTGGGCAAACCCTACTATGATGTTGCGGGCAAAGCTGCGGTGGATTTCAAAGAAATCTCCGTCATCCACGATTTCCCTTATTACTCCGTACATGTCGTAGGCCTTGCCGGGACTGTCGGGAATAATGGAGTTGAGGCAGTCGGAAACCCTTGCGGCCGGGTCGGACGTTTCCCTAAGTGGGGCGGGCTCCATATTGTTCTGGGGAATGAAGCTGAGCAGTTTCTTTATCGTTTCGATGCCTTCCTGCTCGTTTTCGACGGCAAAATCCGCCACGCCGCTTTTGCTTGCGTGGACAGCCGCTCCACCGAGTTCCTCGGCGGTGACCACTTCTCCGGTGACGCTCTTCACGACGGCCGGGCCGGTGAGGAACATGTAGGAAGTGTTCTTTACCATGAGGGTGAAGTCGGTAAGGGCCGGAGAATAAACAGCTCCGCCTGCGCAAGGACCGAAAATGCCTGATATCTGGGGGATTACGCCGCTGGCGAGGATGTTGCGTTCGAAGATTTCTCCGTAGCCGGCAAGGGCGTCTATGCCTTCCTGTATGCGGGCGCCGCCGCTGTCGTTGAGACCTATGACGGGAGCGCCTGCCCTCATGGCCATGTCCATGACCTTGCATATTTTTTCGGACATAGTCTTGCTGAGCGACCCTCCGCTGACGGTGAAGTCCTGTGCATATACGAATACGGGACGCCCGCCAATCGTACCCTGCCCGGTTACAACTCCGTCACCGTCCGGATGGCTTTTCTCCATTCCGAAGTTCGTGCATCGGTGCTGGACGAACATGTCGAACTCTTCGAACGAACCTTCATCCAGCAGGAGCCCGAGCCTTTCGCGTGCGGTCAGTTTGCCTTTGGCGTGCTGTGCGTCGATGCGGGCCTGCCCTCCGGCAATCCTGGCGGAAGCCCTGCGCTCCACCAGTGCGGATATCTGATCTTCCTGAATGCTCATATAAGTATCTGAATAGACTGCAAAGGTAACAAAAAAATACTTACCTTTGTATGGAATAAGACCTATGCCAGTCCTGCGCAGAATAGTAGTACAGAATTTCCGCAACATCGAGTTGCAGGAACTGGATTTCTCGTCGAAGCTGAACTGTATCACGGGCGGCAACGGCGAAGGCAAGACGAATCTGCTCGACGCCGTGTGGTATCTCTCCATGACCAAGAGCGCCTTTGCCGCGGATCGCTTCAATCTGCGCTACGGGGCCGATTCATTCTCGCTTTCCGGCACCTATGAACTGTCTCCTTCCCAGACCGTGCGGATATCCGTTCAGGTTGGAGGAGGGGAGAAGAAGATACGCCGTGACGGCAAGCCCTACGGGCGCATCTCCGAGCATATAGGTCTGCTGCCGATAGTGATGGTGTCTCCTTCGGACGTTACTATGGTGAGCGAATCCGGAGACGAGCGCAGGCGTTTCGCCAATGCAGTCATCTCCCAGATTGACAGGGAGTATCTGAATGCCCTCCAGCAGTACAACCGCCTCCTTTCGCAGAGGAATCATCTCCTTAAGCAGGAGCGCCCGGACGAGGCGCTGCTCGACATTCTGGACGCCCAGATGGAACCTCTTGCAGTGCAGATAAGCGCTAAAAGGGCTTCATTCGCCGAAGGCATCGCACCCCGTGTTGGGGACTTCTATGCCAGGATATCCGGAGGCCGGGAAAAAGTGTCGGTGAGCTACCGCAGCGCCCTCCAGAAAACCTCCTTCTGCCAGCTCATGGCAGAGAGCCGCCAGCGGGATTGCGTACTCGGTTTCACTTCCGCCGGCATCCAGCGGGACGACTTTTCGTTTGAAATGAACGGCCATGCAATCCGGAACTGCGGGAGCCAGGGACAGCAGAAGTCTTTTCTGGTTGCGCTCAAATTCGCCCAGTACGGCATTATGAAGGAAAGATCTGGCGTTGCGCCGATACTCCTGCTGGACGACCTTTTCGACAAGCTCGACATGGGAAGGGTGCAGAATCTGCTTGAGACGGTAGCCGGAAACGGCTTCGGACAGATTTTCCTCTCTGACAGCAACAAGGCGAGGGTGAACGGCATAGTGGATTCCCTGACGGAAGACCGCTGCCATTTCGAGGCCAGGGGAGGGGCGTTCGAGAAGTTATGAGCCGCCTTCCCCGGAAGAATGCCGTGAGCATTGCCGAAGCTTTGCAGGAAATGTTCCGCGCTTCAAACGCCGGCGCCACTTTCAACACCCGGCGAATCTTTACCGCCTGGGACCAGGCTTCCGGTGCTTCCGACTATACAATCCGACGTTATTTCCGTGACGGTGTCCTGTACATCACAATGAAGTCTTCTGTCATGGCGACACAGCTCTCGATGCAGAAGGACGCCCTGCTGGAGAAGATAAACTCCATCCTTGCGGAGGACCCGCTGTTCAACAAGCTGGACTCCTGCGCAGGAACGGTAAGAGAACTGAGAATCAGATGAAGATAGTAGCCGATGCTTCCATTCCTTTCCTGAAAGGCGTTTTTGAACCTTTCGGAGAGGTGGTGTACATTCCGGGGCCGGAAATCCGAAGGGAAGACATAACCGATGCCGATGCGCTCATAGTAAGCACCCGGACCCGCTGCAACGCCGCCCTGCTTTCGGGCACCGGCGTGAAGATAATAGCCACAGCCACGATAGGGACCGACCATATTGACATGACCTGGTGCAAGGACAACGGCGTGTTCGTCAAGAACGCCCCTGGATGCAATTCGGGAGGGGTCCTGAATTATTTTTTCTCAGCCCTTTACGGCGCCGCATCCCGCAAAAGCATCCCGCTTACCGGCGCTACGATGGGGATCATCGGGGTAGGCCACGTAGGATCCAGGATAGAACTGGTGGCCAGGACGCTCGGATTCCATGTCCTGTTGTGCGACCCCCCGAGGGCCGAGGCGGAGGGCCCCGCGCAGTTCTGCACTCTGGACTATCTTCTCGAAAACTCGGATGTGGTTACCCTTCACGCCCCTCTAAATGAAGAGACGCGGGGTATGGCGGATGAGAGTTTTTTTGAAAAGATGAAGTTCGGCGCCTTCTTCGTCAATACGGCGCGCGGCGAACTTGTCAAGGAGGATGCCCTGATGAGCGCCATTCCCAAACTCGGACCTGTAATTATCGACACCTGGAATCATGAACCGCATGTGAACCAGACGCTCATGAGCATGGTTGACATAGCGACTCCGCATATTGCAGGGTATTCCTACCAGGGAAAGCAGAACGCCACGACCGCTGCCGTGCGCGCCGTGGCTCGTTTCTTCGGGATTGCGGAGTTGTACGAGTTCTTCCCTCCCATAGAGGTGAAGGAACTGGAGGCCGTGCACCTTGATGTTTCGAATCTGAATCAGGGGCAGATAGCGTCCCTGTTCCAGTATAATTATCCTATTTTTACCGATGATTTCATGTTCCGAATGAATCCTTCGGGGTTCACGAGGCTGCAGGAGAATTACCGCTACCGCAGGGAATTTTACATAGATTGACGATTATGACAGTAGAAGAACAGATAAATTGTTTCAGGCAGGGATTCCCCTGGCTTGAGATTGTTGCTCCCGCCACCCCTTCACGGGGCATCGAGGCCCTTTCGGAAGAGCGAATCGAAGAATGTGTGAAGTATGCCGCCTCCGCCAATGTTTCCGGCAGGCTGAAGTTCGTTCCGGCTTCGGGCGCGGCATCGCGGATGTTCAAGGATATTTTCTCCGGTATGGAGAGGCTTAACGACTCCGTGCGCCGTCTCACCGCAGAAATAGAGCATTTCGCTTTTTACGATCCCTCCCTCTTCGGGGTTCCCGTGGCCGGTTCCGATGAGGACTGCACCCGTACGGCGCGCCTGCTTCTCACCGACGAAGGGCTCGGTTACGGCAACAAGCCCAAAGGAGTTCTGCTTTTCCACCGTTATAAGGAAGAGTGCCGCACCGCTTTTGCCGAACATCTGGTGGAAGGACAAGAATACATGCGTAATTCCGACGGCAGCGTGGGCCTTACGTTTACAATTTCCCCCGAGCACAGGGCCTTGTTCGAAAAAGCTCTGGAATCCGTCCAGTCCGAATATGAAAAGCGCTATGGGGTGCACTATAATGTGCATTTTACCTATCAGGATCCCGCCACGGACACCATAGCCGTGGATATGGACAACAAACCCTTCCTCTGCGAGGACGGCAGCGTGCTGCGCCGCCCTGCAGGACACGGGGCGCTTATCTACAATCTCAACGAGGTTGAGGAAGAGCTTGTAAGCATAAAGAACATCGACAATGTAGCCGTAGAAAGGCTTCTTCCCGTGACGTCAAAGTATAAGAAGGTGCTCATGGGACGTGCCCTCGAGGTGAGGGACACGATATTCGGTTTCCTCCGCCGTCTTGACGAAGGAGTCACCGAGGAGTTGGTGGACGAAATTGCGCAGTGGCTCGACAAGGTGCTGTGCATCCGTTTCGATTCTCTTCCTTCCGGGCTTCAGAAAAGGGCTGCGTTGCTCCGCGGCAAGCTCGAAAGGCCGATACGTGTATGCGGGATGGTTCGCAATCTCGGTGAGCCGGGCGGCGGCCCGTTCATCGTAAGGGGCTCTGACGGCAGCACCTCGCTGCAGATTCTCGAGAGCGTGCAGATAAACATGGACGATCCCGTGGCGGCAGCCGCATTTGCGGGGGCGACGCACTTCAATCCTGTGGATCTGGTATGCTGTCTTCGCGACTATCGCGGCCGCAAGTTCGATCTTCTCAGGCATGTTGATTCCAATGCCGGTTTCATCTCCTACAAGAGCTATCAGGGGAGGGAACTCAAGGCTCTGGAGCTTCCGGGCCTGTGGAACGGTGCAATGAGCGACTGGAATACCCTGTTCGTCGAGGTGCCTGTGGAAACCTTCAATCCGGTTAAGGTGGTACTCGACCTGCTTCGCGAAGCGCATCAAAATTAGAATTGGATATTTGCCCGAAATTGTCTATTTTTGCGGGCTATTAATGAATTAATAAAGCATAATGATATGGCAACCAACGAAAAGACAAAAGCCCAGGAGCGTCAGGAGAATGCCGTGGAGCAGCTCTCCCGCACCGAAAAATTCTATGAGGAGAACAAGAAGTGGATATGGGGAGCTATTTTGGCAGTCCTCGTCATCTGGCTTGCCGCCCTCGCCTATAACCGTTACGTTTACCAGCCCAAGTGCGCAGAGGCCCAGGAACAGGCATATCCCGCCGAGGCGAATTTTGCGGAAGGGGAGTATGAACTCGCCCTTAACGGAGACGGCAATGTGCTTGGTTTCGCCCAGGTGATAAACGACTACGGCACCAAGGCCGGCAAGGCTGTCTATCTCTATGCCGGTATCTGCGAACTCCGGCTCGGCAACTTCGAGAGCGCCATTTCCTATCTCTCAAAGTATAAAGGCAAGGAGCCCATCCTCAAGGCCCGTGCACTCGCATGCCAGGCCGATGCCTATGTCGGACTCGAGGATTACCAGAAGGCGGTTTCTCTCTACAAGAAAGCTGTGGCAGTAAACGACAATGACTTCAATGCGCCCATCCTTCTCAAGGAAGGCCTCGCCCTCAAGGCTCTCGGCGACAAGGCCGGAGCGCTTGCATGCTACAAGAGCATCAGGGAGAACTATCCCCAGAGCATCGAAGCTTATGATATCGACCGTTACATCGCAGAAGTAGAATAATATGGGACGCGCATTTGAATTCCGTAAGGAACGCAAGTTGAAAAGATGGGGTCACATGGCCCGCACCTTCACTAAACTCGGAAAAGAAATAACCATCGCCGTCAAGCAGGGCGGTCCCGATGTTACCGGCAACCCGCGCCTGCGCGCCCTCATGGCCGAGGCCCGCAGCGAGCAGATGCCCAAGGAAAACATTGAGCGCGCAATCAAGAAGGCTACCGAAAGCAAACAGGGTGATTTCAAGGAGGTCGTTTACGAAGGATACGGCCCCTTCGGCATCGCTATCCTGGTTGAAACCGCAACCGACAACACTACCCGTACGGTTGCAAACGTACGCAGCTATTTCACCAAGTGCGGAGGCACCCTCGGAACCAGCGGCAGCGTGAGTTTCATGTTCGACCACAAGTGCGTTTTCCGCATCAAGGAAGCCGCAGGCATGGATATCGAAGAGCTCGAACTTGAACTCATCGATTATGGTGCCGACGAGGTCTTTGAAGAGACTGTCGAGGACAAGGATGGAAACGAAAGCAAGGAAGTGGTCATTTATGGCGACTATCCTTCATACGGTGCAATCCAGAAGTACATCGAAGACAAGGGCTATGAACTGGTGTCGGGCGGTTTTGAGCGCATTCCCACCACAGAGCTCAAGGATGTTACTCCTGAGCAGCGCTCCACCATCGACAAGCTCGTAGGCCTTCTCGAAGACGACGAAGACGTTACGAACGTATATACTACGATGAAACCCGGCGAAGAGGAATAATCCTCAGAGTCTGGAATATGCGGGAGAGAATGTATCTCCCAGAGAAAGGTCTCCGGTTGTGAGACCTTTTTTCAGCCATTTTTCGCGTTGGGCGGATGTGCCGTGTGTGAATGACTCCGGCACGGAATAGCCCCTGGCCTGCTTCTGGAGCCAGTCGTCACCTATTTTTGTGGCACAGTGCAGGGCTTCTTCGAGGTCTCCTTTTTCGAGGCTGCCGAACATCTCGCTCTCATGATAGCCCCAGATTCCTGCATAGAAGTCGGCCTGAAGCTCGAGCCTTACGCTGTATTCGTTGGCAACAGCCTCGCTGCTCCGTGCGCGTACTGCATTGACCTCGCTTAGGGTGCCCAGAAGATTCTGAACGTGGTGCCCGACTTCGTGGGCTATCACATAGGCGTATGCAAAATCGCCGTCGGCTCCGAGCTGCCGTTTCATGGATGAAAAGAAGCTGAGGTCGATATAGAGCGCCTGGTCTGCGGAGCAGTAAAACGGACCGACCTGCGAGGTGGCGCCGCCGCAGCCGGTCTGGACGCTGCCTGTGAACAGCACCATGCGCGGGGGAGTGTACTTCTTGCCCATCTTCCTGAAGACGGCTGTCCACACATCTTCGGTGCTTGCCAGTATCTTGCCGGAGAACTCGGCGAGCTGCTCTTCTTCGGCCGTGAGCGTATGACCCGAATCCGTCTGGGTGGTAATAAGGTTGCCAATGTCACCTCCCGAGACAAACTGGAAAGGATTGCCTGTGAGAATCCACCCAAGAAGGGCTGCCACTATCAGGCCTCCAATGCCCATTCCTTTCCTGATGCCGCCGCCTTGGCCGCGCCTGTCGTCCACATTTGAACTGCTTCTTCTTCCGTCAAGTTTCATATCGATAAGTGTTTCTCTACAAAATTACTAAAAAAAGCGAAAAAAATTTGGAAGTATAAAAATATTGTTTACCTTTGCAGTGTACTAATTAACTAATACACTATTTAGTAAATGATAAAGGTAAACAATCTAAGCTTCAGTTACGGCAATGTTCCGTGTCTGGAAAACATCTCCCTCGAGCTCGAGCCCGGAAAGATTTATGGGCTGCTGGGAGAAAACGGAGTTGGGAAGACAACTCTGCTGACGCTTCTCTGCGGCCTTAAAAAGCCCTCTTCGGGCAGTATCATCACCGACGGGACGGTTCCCTTCAAGAGGCTTCCGTCCTTTCTTGAGAACCAGTATTACCTTCCGGATGAGGTGGCTCCGGTGAATCTTCCTTCCGCGGTCTGGGCAAAGGATACCGGCAGTTTCTGGCCGTCATACGACCATTCCAAATTCCTCAGCGCCATGAACATCTTCGAGAACGATCCCTCGAAGAAGATGAACACCATGTCGGCGGGGCAATTGAAGAAAACCTATATTGCATTCGCCCTTGCATGCAATACCCGTTATCTTTTCCTTGACGAACCTACCAACGGGCTCGACATTCCTTCGAAGGCCCAGTTCCGAAAGGTGATAATGAGTCTCACTTCGGATGAGAGTACAATTGTCATTTCAACTCATCAGGTGAAGGACCTGGAGAACATCATCGATCCTATCGTAATACTCGACCGCCGTGACGTGCTTCTCAATGCGTCGGTGGAAGAGATCACCTCGAAACTTTTCTTCGATTACGGCACCACTCTCAATCCGGGGTCCCTTTACAGCGAGCAGTTGCCTGGTGGATTCATCCAGGTGTATCCAAATACCTCCGGGGAAGAGAGCAAGGTGAACGTAGAGGCCCTTTTCAATACTGTCCATGCCCATAAAGAACTTGTCAAAGGAATTTTCAGCCATGAGTAATACATTTAGCATCAAGAGGTTCTGGAGTTATCTCGTACACGATATCCGCAGCGCCGTCGCTGACAGCGGCCTCACCCTTGCAATAATCGGCGCCATGCCGGTGTTTCAGTATTTCATAGCACAGGCCTTCTCACTCATTTTCAGCGGGCACGCACTCGTGATGGGCGACTGGGGCAAGATACCTGCTTACATAAGCGCCTTTGCCATTGCGCTTATCTTCTTCCCTGCAAAGCATTACGGGCCGCTTACCGACAAGAAGACGGGATCCGACTATCTGATGCTTCCGGCTTCAACTCTTGAGAAGTGGTGCTCGATGCTCATTGTAACTTGCCTTGCCGTACCGGTATTCCTGCTGGCAGAACTTGCGCTCACAGACGGACTTCTGAGCCTTGTCTTCAGCGGGACTTACGGCTCTACCGCCATTTCCGGCATAGTGTCCGTGATGGGGAAAATCTGGTCTGAACTGCAGACGCCTGCCGGCGGAATCGCCATAAGCTGGCCTTATGCCTTGTTCCTCTCGTGGTGTGAGAACGTGCTTGTGTTCACTCTCGGAGCCATCTGCTTCAAGAAGAGCAAGATAGGCCTTACGTTCCTGGCATACTTCATCCTTATGATGGTCATCACCATGGGTACCGCGGGCATTATGCAGGCGCTTAACATCAGCAACCTGCAGATAGAATTCGAGACCATAACCGAGGAAGCCGTAATCCGCACTCTCAATCTTATCATGTATGCAGTCTATACCGTGTGGTTTGTGGTGTTCGATCTGCTCATATACTTAAGAGTGAAGACTTTAAAGCATTAGAGCCATGGAATTTGACAACAACAGACCCATTTATCTTCAGATAGCTGATTCGTTCTGCGACAGGGTTCTTTCCGGAGAACTGTCCGCTGAAGAAAGGGTTCCTTCTGTAAGGGAGTACGGGGCCTCGATAGGGGTCAATCCCAATACGGTGGCGCGTTCGTATGAGCGGCTTACCGCGATGGGGGTCATCTATCAGCAGCGGGGAATAGGTTATTTTGTCTCTGAAGATGCCAGGGAACTCATCCTGAAGGATGCCCGCGAGCGCTTCATGAAGGAGCAGCTGCCTGCATTCGCCGAGAGGGCCAGGCTCCTTGGAATCAGTCCTTCCGAGATTGCAGCTCAGCTGTAACGTTTATATGCAATAGATTGCCTTTTGAGGTCTCGACCTCCTGAATGGTTATCTGGAAAGAATTGGACGGTGCGCCTTCTGGCGTGCCGTTTTTTCATTCAGCTGTATCTGGGGAATGTCCGAAGGATCGACGGCTCCGGAGAGGAAGCGCTGCCAGATTATCTCTTCTGCAAGACGGCTCGGATGGACCAGGTCGTCTGCATAGTAGCGGTAGTCGCGCAGTTCGTCAAGCAATATTTCGTACGCCGGGAAATAGCATGCTCCGGTGCGGTTCAGGGCCAGCTGCAGCGTAGCCTTGCTGAGGGTGTTCAGGTGCGCACCCTGTCCGAGGTGCCGGATAGGGCTTACAGTGAAGATGAATTCCTTATCCGGGTTGTTTTGCAGGAGCAACTGCAGAAGTGCTGTCACCTGAGCTGTGCCCAGCATTTCATGCGAGAATTCCGCGGCCGGCCTTTTGAGGCAGTTGGAGACCGTTTCTCCGCCAGCAAGGAGCTTCCACACCATGGCGGTACCTAAGGTGACTATCACCTTGTTGCAGTTCTTCCAGAAGGCGGAGGCTTCTGAAAGGGCAGTGTTGGCATCCTGCAGGAACCGCTCCGCCGTCGGCCTGGCGAACGACGTGTGGTGGAAAAAGGAGCAAATCAGACCTGCTCCCGCACCCATCTCGACGCAATCTTCTTCCCGGAAAGGGATGCCGCTCGAAAGCCTGGCAACCGAATTGAACACTGAAACGGGATTGTAGAGTGTCCCGAAGGGGTTTATGCAGACATTGAATCCGGCAGCCCCGAGACGTTCTCCGATGCTGTCGGCGAAGCATGAGCCCAGAACCATTATGCTGTCTTTGAGCGAAATCTGCACCGGCAATGAGTTGACGGAGACGGTCGTGCTTATTTTTAACATGTAGCAAAAATAATTAACTTTGTACAATTATGCTCCATTTCTTCAAAAAAGTCCTGATACCGTCTCTGCTGCTGCTTTTCCCCGCAGCGGCTTCAGCCCAGTTGCTGCGTAAGGATGTCCAGTTTGAATACAATACCTTCTACGAATATTATTTCGAGAACCGGGAATTTGACTACAAGGTTGATTCTCCCGTCCGTTCCGGCACCATCAACGCCATGTCGTTCACGCCTTCTGTCGGACTCAGTTTCTGGCAGGGAACGGGCGTGAACCATCGCCTGACGCTGGGACTTGATATCCGAAAGGACATGGGTTCCGGCGAAGGGCGTTATGTGGACGAGGTTACAGTTCATTACGACGGACATGTCCGTCTTCGGGACGGATCCCTTTTCGAAGGCATAATAGGGGTTTTTCCGAGGAACTTCAGCGAAGGGGAGTACGGAAGAGTGTTCTTCAGCGATTCCACCCGTTTTGTGGACCGCAATATCGAAGGATTGCTCCTGAAATACCGTTCACGCAGTCTATATGCCGAGATTGGCGCCGACTGGATGGGGCAGTACGGCAACACCCGGAAGGAAAGGTTCATGATTTTCAGCTCTCTTCTCTGGACTCCCGAGCCTTGGCTGAATATAGGTTTTGCCGGAACATTCTACCATTATGCCGGCAGCGTTCAGGCTCCCGGGGTTGTGGACAACGACCTTCTCAATCCTTTCATAAGGGTGGACTTCGCCAAACGCACCGGCATGCAGGAACTGTCGCTGAAGGCCGGACTGCTGGGCACCTATCAGTGGGACCGTGAAAGGGAGGAGTCGCAGACCATAAGACTTGGCGCCGAGGCCGTTTTCCGCGCCGGGAAGCGGAATGTTTTCATTACAAATACTCTTTTCCGCGGGCAGGGGTTCCAGTATCTTTATTCCGGGACCGACCTTGGCGGCGGCAAGTACGGCAACAATCTCTATTTCGGCTGTCCGTTCTACGGGTACGGAGTATATGACATGGCCGAACTCTCCTGGACGCCGAAACTCGGCAGGGCGCTTTCGCTTCAGCTCAGGGCCCGTTTCCATTTCAAGGCCGGCTACGATTTCTCCGATCCCGGATTCATCGGTAACACCCAGACCCTTGGCTTCGTGCTCGACCTGGACCGTCTGCGCCATCTGAAATGGGGTGCAGGAAGGATAGGGGAGCCCGTGAAGAAGAAAACAGAACACTACTATTTCCTATAATATGAAAAGCAGATTTGTCCTTGCTTTGATGGTTCTTGCGGTGGCTTGCACTCCGCGTTCCAGGCATCTCACCATCCTTACTACCGATGATGTCCACGCCGCATGGTTCGATTCCACCTACACCGGAGACGGAAACCAAAGCAGCCTGCTTGCCGTCAAGTATTACGTTGACAGCGTCCGCAGGGCCGACGGAGCCGGAAATGTGCTTCTGCTCGATGCGGGGGACTGCCTCCAGGGGGACAACGCCGCTTATTACTACAACTATGTCGATACCGAATCGGTGCATCTTTTCAGCCGTATGGCGGCATATATGGAATACGATGCCATAGCCGTCGGAAACCATGACATCGAGGCCGGACCAGCGGTGTATCGCAGGGTTGAAAAGGAACTCGCCGAACGGGGGATACCCTTCCTCGCGGGAAATGCCGTGAGCGATTCCACGGGACTTCCCGTATTTCCCGTTTACAAGGTGTTCAGAAGGGGCGGAATGAAAGTGCTGGTCCTGGGATATACCAATCCTAACATTCCCATGTGGCTCGATGGGCAGGCATGGCCCGGGATGCATTTCGAAAGCCTTGTTCCGCTGGTGCAGAAAGATGTTGACAATCTGAGCGCTATCATTCATCCGGACGTGACGGTGGTCGTAGCCCATTCCGGAACCGGCAATGGTACCGGAACGGTCCTGGAAGACCAGTCCCTCGACCTCTACAAGTCGCTGCGAGGAGTGGATTTCATTGTTTGCGGCCACGACCACAGGCAGATTGCTGTCTGCAATGACAGCATAGCCTTGCTCAATTCCGGCAAAAAAGCCCGCTATGTGAGTATAGGCAGGATAGCAATGGATGCAGGCGGAAAAAAGAAACTCGAGGCAGGGCTCATAAAAGTTGACGGGAGAAAATCGGATCCTGCCATGCGGAAGGCTTTCAGAAAGGATTTTGAGGCGGTCCGGGCTTTCTCCATGCACAACATCGGCATCATAACGGAAGATCTCTATTCGCGCGATTCGTATAAGGGGCCGTGCCCGTATATCAATCTTCTGCATCAGGTGCAACTCCGTTACTCCGGGGCCGACATTTCTTTTGCCGCACCCCTGAATTACAACGGCAAAGTATCGGCGGGCAATGTTTCCTACAACGACCTGTACACGATATATCCGTATGAGAACCAGTTGTATGTGCTGCGCCTCACCGGGAAGGAGATAAAAGACTATCTGGAGTATTCCTATGGCCTCATGCTCTCCGCCCCCGGAAGTGCGCACACGCTCGCCATAGCTCAAAAGGACGATCCCCGTTATGCCCAGAAGGGGTGGTCTTTCGTAAATGCCAGCTACAATTTCGATTCGGCTGCGGGAATCAATTATACGGTTGATCTTCGTAAGCCCAAGGGAGCCAGGATATCAATTCTTGGCCTTGCCGACGGAACTCCTTTCGACCTTGCGGCAGAATACAGCGTAGCCATGACCTCTTACAGGGCCAGCGGCGGCGGATACCTGCTTCTCAAGGGAGCCGGTATCCCCATGGAAGAACTTCAGAAGCGCGTCGTCGCGCGCCATAAGGAAATCCGTCTGATGCTGAAGGACTATGTGGAAGCTGAGGGCGTGCTCGACCCGGAGAAGTTCGTCACCCCCGAAATGGGCAGTTGGAAATACCTCCCCGACAACAGCGCTATAGTAAAGGATCTGACGCTGCTCTTCTAACCGCGGAAATGCTTTAGCCGCTCACGGAGCGACCCGTCTGCAGCCATCTTCATCATCTTCCTTGTCCCCTCGAACTGTTTGAGCAGTTTGTTGACTTCGGCAATCGAGGTGCCGGATCCGTCGGCTATGCGTTTGCGGCGGTTTCCGGTGATTCCTTCGGGATGCTCGCGCTCCCACGGAGTCATGGAGTGATAGATGGCTTCGGTACTCTTGAACGCCTTGTCGTTGTCGATGTCAACGTCCTTGAGCTGCTTTCCGACACCGGGGAGCATGCCGGCCAGGTCCTTTATGTCGCCCATCTTTCGGACCTGCTGTATCTGATTGTAGAAATCGTTCAGATTGAACTGGTTGCGGGCGAGTTTCTTGCGGGTCTCGCGGGCTTCCTTTTCATCTATGGCCTCCTGAGCCTTTTCTACCAGGGAAACCACGTCGCCCATGCCGAGGATACGGTCGGCGGCGCGTTCCGGGTAAAAAATGTCGAGGGCTTCCATCTTTTCCCCCGTGCCGACGAATTTTATGGGCTTGCCGGTGACGGCTTTTATCGAGAGGGCGGCGCCTCCGCGGGTGTCACCGTCCATTTTGGTGAGCACCACTCCGTCATAGTCTATGGCCTCATTGAAAGCTGTAGCGCTGGCGACGGCATCCTGACCTGTCATGGCGTCCACGACGAACAGGGTCTCGGACGGTTTGACCGCCGCATGCATTGCGCGTATTTCGTCCATCAGTTCCTGATCCACGGCGAGGCGGCCGGCAGTATCGACGATTATGACGCTGTATCCCTGCTGCCCGCCCTGGGAAATGGCGGCGCGGGCCACTTTCACGGGGTCTGATTCGCCGTCAATGCTGAAAACGGGTACGTCCACCTGCGCCCCCAGGGTTTTGAGCTGTTCAATTGCAGCGGGACGGAAAGTATCGCAAGCCGCAAGCATCACCTTTACGCCCTTTTTCTTCAGGCGCAGGGCAAGTTTGGCGCTGAAGGTGGTTTTACCGGAACCGTTGAGTCCGGCTACGAGGACGACGGCCGGATTGCCCTTGATGTTGATGTCCGTTCCTCCTCCGCCCATGAACTCTGCAAGGGAGTCGTGGACTATCTTTACCATCATCTGTTGCGGTTTCACCGCAGTGAGAACTCCCGTGCCTATGGCCTTCTGCTTTACTCCGTCGCAGAATTCCTTTGCGACTTTGTAGGAGACATCGGCGTCGAGCAGGGCGCGGCGGATATCCTTTACGGTTTCTGCAACGTTGATTTCTGTAATCCTGCCTTCTCCCTTGAGAAGTTTGAAGGATTTTTCGAGTCTTTCCTGTAAGGCTTCAAACATAGGCTGCAAATTTACGTTTTTTTTCAGTATAATTAGTTCCTGTATCAACACTCAAAACATTAAACCAATGAAAAATGCTATTATCAAAGCGTTCAGACGCCTCAGAGAAGCCCTGTTACCGGAACCGGACAGGGAAGAGATTCCATTTGCAAGAGAGATTATCAGCAGATTCGACAAATGGGTGGAGGCCAAGGGTTACTGCAACCCTGACGAATCCATGCAGGACGTCTCCCTGCAGCTCGGAATTTCACGTTTTGAACTTTCATGGGTGAGCCGGCGTGTTTATGGAGACAATTTCCTCAGTCTGCGAAAGAAGCTGAGGATATGCGAGGCAGAGCGTCTGCTTATCCATAACCCCGAGGCTCCCGTTTCCCTCATCAGCGAAATGGTGGGGATAAACGACAGGACCAATTTCCGGAGACAGTTTCAGGAAGTCTGCGGAATGAGCCCGCAGCAATGGAGGGATACACATCTTCGGACATGATGTGCAACCTTGGCGATAATTTGCTATATTTGCACAACTTATGAGCCATTCGAGCTATATATTTCTGCTCATTGTGGACCTTCTGTTCACAGTGGGCGTTTCTTTTCTATGCAGCATACTTGAGGCGGTGCTGATGTCAACACCCATCTCCTACATCTCCATGCGCGAAGAAGAAGGGTACAGGCCGGCAACCCGTTTCAGGAAATACAAAACGGCCATAGACAGGCCGATAGCGGCGATCCTTGCCATGAATACCATAGCCAACACTTTCGGCGCTTCGCTCGTAGGTGTGCTGACAGCCCGCGCTTTCGGCGCCGCATGGGTGGGATGGATGTCCGCACTGGTGACCCTTCTTATCCTCGTCGTAGCCGAGATAATACCCAAGACGCTCGGTACCAGCAGGTACAAGACCCTAATGAGCTTCACGACAAGCGGAATCAGCGTCCTGCTCGTGGTGATGTGGCCTTTTGTGGAACTCATTCAGCTGGTTCAGAAGTCGCTTGCCAGGGAGGATGACGACACTACAGTGAGCCGCGAAGAAGTGAGCGCAATGGCCAATGTAGGGGAGGAGGAAGGCGTCCTTGACAAAGACGAGAACAAGGTCATACAGAACATAATGCGTCTTGACGCCATCAAGGCTTACGATGCCATGACTCCGCGCGTGGTGTGTTCGGTTGCTCCCGAGAGCATGACTCTCAGGGAGTATTTCGAGGATGAGGATTTCGAACACCATTCCAGGATTCCCCTCTATGCAGAAAGTCCCGAATACATAACAGGCTACATTCTGAGGGATGATGCCCTGGAAAACCTGGCCGAAGACAAGTTCGACAAAACCCTCAAGGATATCAAACGCGAAATATCCTATTTCAACGAGGAGAGCAATCTGGATGAGATTTGGAATGCACTCCTGCGCAGCCGGGAGCAGATAGCTCTTATAATCGACGATTACGGTTCGTTCCAGGGCGTGCTCACGCTCGAGGATATAATCGAAACCGTATTCGGCCTGGAGATCATGGACGAGTATGACGAGGTTTCCGACATGCAGCAGTATGCAAAGGAACGCTGGCAGAAACGTCAGAAACGATACAAGAAGGTTACATTTCCCAAAGACAGGCAGCAATGAAAGGAATAGTTCTTGCCGGAGGCTGCGGAACCCGTCTCTATCCCATCACCAAGGGCGTCAGCAAGCAGCTTTTGCCGATTTATGACAAACCGATGGTGTACTATCCCCTCAGTACGCTGATGCTTGCCGGGATAAGGGATATCCTTGTCATCTCCACTCCAGGGGACCTTCCGGCATTCAAGCGTCTTCTCGGCGATGGTTCCGGCTTCGGTGTGAACCTTACCTATGCGGAGCAGCCTTCTCCCGACGGTCTTGCACAGGCATTCATTATCGGGAGGGAATTCATAGGCAGCGATTCCGTGTGTCTGGTGCTCGGAGACAATATATTCTATGGTGCCGGTTTTACGGAGATGCTCTCCCAGGCCGTCAGAAATGCCGAAGAAAATGATAAGGCCACCGTTTTCGGTTACTGGGTGAACGATCCGCAGCGTTATGGCGTGGCCGAGTTCGATGCGCAGGGAAACTGCCTCAGCATTGAAGAAAAACCGCAGCATCCCCGCAGCAACTATGCTGTGGTGGGGCTTTATTTTTATCCCAATTCGGTGGTGGACATCGCCGCCGGCATAAAGCCCTCTGCAAGGGGAGAACTCGAGATAACTTCCGTCAATCAGGCATACCTTTCCTCGGGCAGCCTCAGGGTCTCTCTCCTTGGCCGGGGGTTTGCATGGCTCGACACCGGGACTCACGATTCCCTTTCCGACGCTTCTGTCTTCGTGGAAACGATAGAAAAACGTCAGGGACTCAAAATAGCCTGTCTCGAAGGGATAGCGTACGAGAATGGCTGGATCGATGCCGAAACGCTTCGGAAGGAGGCCGAGCCGATGCTCAAGAATCAGTACGGGCAGTATCTTCTTCGTTTGTGCGAAGAAAAATAACACAATCAAATATTTTTTTCATTATCTTTGCGATAATGGTAACTGCAGAGCCTTATGCTTGAGGATGTACAAAATAAAATCACCAGGCTCATAGCTCTTTACGAAGGAGAAAAACAGCGGGCCGACAGTCTCTCTGAATCCCTTTCGCAGTGCCGTGAGGTAATGCAGGACCAGCAAAGGCAGATTGCTGAACTTAAAAACAAGATAGAGAACGGGCAGTTGCAGAGCGCGTTCACCGCCGGAGGAACTCCGGAGGCCAAGCGCGCCATTGCGGCTCTGGTGGGGGAGATTGACAAGTGCATATCATTGCTCAAGGCGGATTAGTATGGCAGAACAGAGCATAACCCTGCGCATAGCCGGAAAGGAATACCCCTTAAAGGCAAAGAGTCCCGAAGCCGAACAGGTTATGAGGCTGGCAGCGGAAGAGATCAACAATATGCTCTCTTTCTACAATACCAATTATCCCGACCAGAGCGACTTCGACAAACTTGTCCTTGTCGCGCTGGGGCAGTCGGTGGGCAAAATCAACGCAAGCAGGGCAGCCGCGAGGTTGTCGGCTGATATGGACAACCTTGACGACCAGCTCGGTGGCTATCTTGCAAGTATAGAGAAAAACCGTTAGTCCGTCCCAGCGAAACAAACAAGTTCATTGGAACCGGGCGAACTCGACAGGACGATGGCAGGCCCTTAAGTGGGAAACCAGAACCCCGTCGGAACCCAAAACATGTAGAAATTATTTTCTGCTCAGGGACTAACGGCGTTTTATAGGGCAGCATCTGTAGTTTACAGGTGCTGCCTTTTGTTTGAAACAGTTTTTGATATATATATAATTATGTTGTACTATTTACTAGCCGCAGTTGCGGGGGCAGTCCTCGCACTCGCCATTTACATATTGGCTCACCGCGCATCCCTCAGGGGCAGGCGGGAGGCCATAATCGAGAAGGCCGAGCTTGAAGCCGAGAGCATAAAGCAGAAAAGGATACTCGAGGCCAAGGAGAAATTCATCCAGCTCAAAGGGGAGCACGAGAGCTACGTCGCCGAAAAGAACTCTAAAATCCAGGAGGCGGAGAACCGCGTGCGCCAGAAGGAGAGCCAGCTCGGACAGCAGAACGCCGAACTCGGACGCAGGCAGCGCGAACTCGACAATGCAGAGGCTCGTCTCGCCGCAAGAACCGAATCTCTCGAGCACAAGGAGGCCGAATACGACCGTCTCACGGCTCAGGTGAACCGCCAGCTTGAAACTGTAGCCGGAATGTCGGCGCAGGATGCCCGCAACCTTCTTATCGAAAACATGAAGGCGGAGGCGCGGACCGAGGCTCAGGCTTTCATCAACGACACCATGGATGAGGCCCGCCTGAACGCGGCAAAGGAAGCCAAGCGCATTGTCATCAACGCCATTCAGCGTACCGCAACCGAAACCGCCATTGAGAATGCGGTCACTACTTTCCCTATCGACAACGATGAGATAAAGGGCCGTATCATAGGCAGGGAAGGCCGCAATATCAGGGCTCTCGAGGCTGCGACGGGAGTGGAGATCGTGGTTGACGATACTCCCGACGCCATACTCATCTCAGGTTTCGATCCCGTCCGCCGCGAAGTGGCGCGTCTTGCGCTGCATCAGCTCGTAATAGACGGCCGCATCCATCCCGCCCGCATCGAGGAAGTTGTCACCAAAGTTGCCGCCCAGCTTGAAGAAGAAATGCTCGAGACCGGCAAACGCACCTGCATCGACCTCGGAATCCACGGAATGAGCATCGAGCTCGTAAGGCTCATCGGCCGCATGAAATACCGTTCTTCCTATGGCCAGAACCTCCTTCAGCACAGCCGCGAAGTAGCCAACATCGCAGCTACGATGGCCTCCGAACTCGGCCTCAATGCCAAACTTGCCAAACGCGCCGGTCTCCTTCACGATATCGGCAAGGTTTCCGATGCCGATCCCGAACTGCCGCACGCCCTTCTCGGAGCCAAACTGGCAGAGCAGTATAAAGAGCGTCCCGAGATTGTCAACGCAGTAGGTGCGCACCATGAGGAAATGGAGATGACGACTGTCATAGCCCCGATTGTCCTGGTTGCAGACGCCATATCGGGAGCACGTCCCGGAGCTCGCCGTGAAGTGATCGAGAGCTATATAAAGCGTCTCAAGGGAATGGAAGACCTTGCCGCTTCATATCCGGGTGTCACCAAGACCTATGCTATCCAGGCCGGCCGCGAACTCCGCGTCATCGTTGGCGCTGAAGAAGTGTCCGACGAACAGGCAGGACGCCTTTCCGGTGACATCGCCCAGAAGATTCAGGACGAAATGACCTATCCCGGTCAGGTGAAGGTTACCGTTATACGCGAAACCCGCTCGGTGGCATACGCAAAATAAGAAACCCAAGAGTGACTCGCACTCTTCCAGCCTCGCTGCTCCGGCTCTTTCCCAGCCTCCCTGCAGCGAGGCTTTTTTCATCCCCTCCGGGCCGTCCTCTTTCCGGCTATCCCTCCGAAAGCTCTCTTTTCTCCTTTGCCCGGCCTCTCCTTCGCTTTTGGGGGTCCCACCGGCGGCAGGCGGTCGGTAGCAGTGCCGCTGCCAGCGCCAAAGCCGATGTCGATGCTAGTAGCCCATAGCAAATTCGATGGCTGCTATTTCTTGACTGAATTCGAGCGGCATTGCCGCCAGTATATCCTTGTATAATCTTCCGTTTCTTGCAACGCAATGTGCCCTGCAGTATCCTCAGTGGCACTTCGCTTTGCAAAACTATAGAACTATAGAACTATAGGGAAAACAGACAGAGTTTGGAACTGGCGTACATGTTAAGGGAAAACACTATGCGCTGCGAGCAACCGATAGAAGCCAGCAGGCGACAGTTATGGCCTTGGGCCTGGCTTTATTCGTTGAAGAGTTCCGTGTAACCGGGGATGACCTTCCCCGTGTATTTCAGGATGGAATTGCCTTCCCATGTCATGGCAAGGACTTCGAAGTCCGGCGTGACGGCTGCGTGCATGTCTTCGATAAGCACTTTGGTGCCGTCGCTTTTGCGGGCGGTTCCGCTGAACTTGTATTCGTAGAATGCAGTGCGGGGCAGTGTGTCGCAAAGTTCCTTCTCGAGTTCTGCGAGAGCTGCAATGTGCTCCTTATCCTTTTTTATGAGTGCAGACTTCTCCGAGGCTTTTGCGCTCTGCCGTGTACCGAGATACTTCTGCATCAATTCTTCGTTTTTTGAGAGGCGCAGTTCAAGGGTCGCCCTGCGCCGTGCAAACTCCTGACCGAAGGTGGAAGAGTCAATCTTTTCGATGGTGTTGAAGGAAAGCTTTGCGGACGGATCGCCAAGCTGTTCCCTTATCTTGTTTTCGATTGCCGTCTGAACGGGGGAGTCTCCTTTTGGACTGCAGGCAAAAGAACCGGCAAGGAATACAAGGGACAGTACGGGCCAGAAGTACGGTTTCATACTAATCAGATTCGGAAAATGCGGAGAATAAGATTTTCCAGGATATAGGCCGAGACGATTCCTGCAGGAATGGCGGTCCAATGCCAGGAAAGGACGACCGCAATTATCACCGCCACGGCGGAAATGCAGAAGAAACAAGTACGTTTCATTCCTTGTACTGCAGCCTTTTCGTCGTTTCGGTTTACCTTGAAGGAGAAGAAAGGAATCTCACATACAAGAAGCACGCTCACAATCCCCGAAAGAACGGCGGCTGCCCACCAGTAACTGAAAATATGCGCTGCGACGCTATCCGGACGAGCTGCGCAAAGGGCTGCAATGGAGCCGCACAGGATGGCCGCTCCCGGAGTGGGAAGCCCGAGGAACGAGAAGTGCTGCCTGTCGTCGGTGTTGAATTTTGCCAGACGGATGGCGCTGAAAACGGCAATGAGCAGCGGAATGGCACACAGCAGAAGATGCGCAGCGGAGACTTCCTTTACGTGAAGGGAGAGCATCGCTGCGGGCAGAACCCCGAAACTCACCACGTCGGAGAGCGAATCAAGTTCGGCGCCGACAGGGGACTGAACTCCCAGCAGCCTTGCTGCGAATCCGTCCAGGAAGTCGAATGCGCCGGCGGCAAGCATCATGATGAATGCCGCTTCCATCCGGCCTTCAAAGGCAAAATACAAGCCTACAATCCCCGACAGGAGATTGCAGGCCGTAATTGCATTGGGAATATGCTGTTTTATCTGCACGGCTCCTTACTTGATGCCGAGCTTGTTCTTGACTTCCTTCGGGAGGCAGTCCTTGTGGATCATGATGTCGAGAGTCTGGTTGCGGACATAGGCTTCGGTGGCATACCAGATGCCGTGATACTTGCCGGTGTCGCCCCAGGAATTCTTCACCATGTAGTATTTGCCTCCGAACTGGTCGCGGGCTATGCCGAAAATCTGCATCCCGTGGTCGTCCGTGATGGTCTTGTTGTCAAATCCTTCCTGACGGCTCTCCTGGGTGGCTGCCTTCTCCTTGGGGGCGGGTATTGATTTCTCGCCTTCTTCTTTGCCTACCCAGCGTTCCTGGTCGGAACCGGCAGCCTCCATGGCCTTGGTGTCAACCAGGATGGCAAGTCCGTCGCGGGTGAATCCGGGATCGGAAACGTCGGCTCCCCATGCTGCGGTATAGCCGTTGTTGAGAGCGGCGTCGAGGATGTTCATGAATTCGTCTATGGGAATGTTCCAGGCTTTGTCCCAGCGCCAGTTGTCGCAAACTTCGATGGCGAAGTCGGTGTAGAAGGGGTGATGGGTGTAGGAAGTGAGGGTTACGTAATTCTTTGGATCAATCTTGAGGGCGTCACGGTATGAGGCGGGGGTGTAGTTCTTCCCGTCCACCTTGAACTGCTCGGGAATTTCGCCGAGATAGGCGCTCAGGATGCCGTCGAACCCTCTCTTCCATGCCGTGGAAAGACGGTTGCGGTTGGGATTCTTGGACACTGCGGTGACGTACGCCTTGAGCACGGCGTCGAGTTCGCTCTGCTCAGGAAGTTCGGTGCCGTAGTTCATGCCGCTGTATGCGCTCTGCGGCACTATGCCGTAGTCGCGGATGATGTCCAGCACGTCGTCGGCTTCACTGCCGGCGGCGAAGGTGAGATTGCCGTCGAGACGGACGAATTTGTCGGCCCTGTCAGAGTAGGATTTGTGCACTACGAACATCTCCGAAAAATCTGGATACTTGAGGGTGTCCTTGATGTTGCAGATGCGTATTGCTTCGGACTCGAAAAAACCCAGTGCGGAATAGGCCCAGCAGGTGCCGCTGCGGTTCTGATTCTTTACCGAAGTAATGGGATTTGCCTTTATTGTAGTGAACTCGTATTCAGGGAACTGAACTTTCGGCTTCTGAGCCCGGGCGCTGAGCGCGATAAGCGCTGCGCAGGAAAGCAGGACAAACTTTTTCATATCGGGAATTATCTTTGTTGCGTCTTACAAATATAGTGATTTTTTATATTAACTTTGCAGAGATGAAAAGATATTGTTTGATTCTGGCCTGCTGCATCGCGGCCCTCGCAACCCTCTCCTGCAAAAAGAAGGCCGCGGCCGGCGACCCTCCCATTGCACTGGTCAGTTCAATTATCAGTGATCCTTCGCTGCCGGCACATAAACTTGTAGCGGACTACAACGCGAATGACGCATCAAAGAGCATCTTCGTCGCAGGCAGTCCGGTCCTTTGTGAAAGTCTGCGTCAGAAACTCATGACAGTTGATGAGTTCGACAATATAGACGGTAAACGCATGCAGGACGGTCTTCCCGATTTTGCCGGCGAGGTAATCTGCACCATGGTGGATTTTGCCAATTCTCCCTACGGGCCGTTTGTAGAAGACGCCCGACTGGACGATTTGCGCGAAGTGTCGGTTAGGAACGTTCTGGCTGCGATGGATACTCTTTGCTACATCAACGAGTTCGACCGCAGAGGCGTGGCATCCAAGCCTTTGCCAAAACTCCTGGTACTGGCCTCGCCCTATGCCGATGCTTTCGGGAAGTACGATATCGACACCCTCTTTTCTTCTCTGGGCTGCAGCCTCCCGGTCATGTATCCCTTCGAAGTGATGCTCGACAAGGTGTTCAAGTCCAAAAAGGGCCCCGTCATGGTGGGAGTCCTCAGCGGAAAGGAAAGCCTCAGTCCAGCCGGATATGAAGCCCTTGTAGCCCGAAAGGCCGCCGAAGAGGGCAGGAATGGCTGCGGATGCATAGTGTTCCCCTCCGATTCAGGAGTGCAGGATCCCTTGCTGGCATTTCTCGACAGCTGCCTTGTCGCAGGCCGGGTGCGTCCTCTCGACGCCATCATCGTCGATGATCCCGCTGCGGATGCCTCCAACATGCGGTGGACCCTACGTCGCATCACCGACAGCGGCAATCAGGAATCACTCTCCTACGGCAATCTCGTCTCTGCCGGCTGCATGCTTCAGGAAATCACCGGTACGGTTAGCGAGGAGTGCTACCGCATCCTGCGCGGCAATAATCTTTTCACCCACAATATAGCTTATCCTAAATCTTTGGAATTCAAGACTGTGCTTCAGTCCGACTCCACTTTTGTCCTCACCCCGTACGATAACGGAGATCCGCTCAGATAAATGGCCTATCAGTTAAGCATTACCCAGGAAGAAATAGAAAAACTGCCGCTGGAGGCTTTTGAAGGGGAGATAAAGGTAATCTCCGAAACCGGGCCGGAGTTCGATCAGGCCGTAAAGTACCTGCTGAGGCAAAGAATCGTAGGGTTCGACACCGAGTCGCGCCCCGTGTTCACTCCCGGCCAGCGCAATCACGGTGTGGCCCTGCTGCAACTGTCCGGACCCGACAAGGCCTTCCTTTTCAGGGTAGGACAGCTGGGCAAGATTGACAAGGTGCGAAGGGTTCTCTCCGATCCGCATATCATCAAAGTGGGAGCAGCATGCGGGGATGATGTCCGCGGTCTGCAGAAGATAGAGGTTTTTACTGCGAGGCGTTTTATCGATCTCCAGAAGATGGTATGGGAATACGGCATCAAGGACAAGAGCGTCAAGAAGATGTCGGCCATAATTCTCGGAGTGAGGATTTCAAAGACGCAGCAGCTGAGCAACTGGGAGGCGGAAACCCTCAGCGAGGCTCAGATGAAATATGCTGCCACGGATGCCTGGATATGCCGTGAAATGTATCTTAAACTTGCTGAAAGCCAGCGTAATCCTCTTACTCCCGAACAGATGATGACGCCCGAACATCTGGCCAAGATGGAAAGGCTGGCGCGTGAAGAGGAAGAGCGCAAGGCGCAGGCTGCGGTCGCCGGCACCAAAAAGAAGCACCGCCGGCACCGCCGCAAAAAAAAGAAGCACAATGACAGCGAAAGTATATCTGAAAAAGAATCGTGAGGCGTCGATTCTCCGTTTTCACCCCTGGGTGTTTTCCGGGGCTGTAGCAAATGTAACCGGTTCTCCCGCAGAGGGGGACATAGTCGGCGTATTCTCTTCTGAAGGGGAGTTCCTTGCGTCTGGCCATTGGCAGATCGGTTCCATCTCGGTAAGGATACTCTCTTTTGCAGGGGATCCCGAGGCTCCCGATTTTTGGAAAAATGCCCTTGGAGCTGCACTGCAGGCCCGAATTGCCGCCGGTTTGGCGCAAGGAGGGGTGGCTGCCCTCTGCGCCGGGGACAGCCCAGCCACGAGAGGGCGCGCAACTACCTGCTACCGTCTCGTACATGGCGAAGGCGACGGCCTGCCCGGACTTATCATCGACTGGTACGACGGAGTGGCCGTAATGCAGGCCCATTCTGCCGGAATGTTTCGTGCAAAGCATCAGATATGCGAGGCTCTGAAGGCCGTTTACGGCGGTAGCCTGCAGGCTGTTTACGACAAGAGCAGCGGCACCGCCCCCTTCAAGGCGGGGCTCGATCTGGTGGACGGCTACCTTTACAAGGCAGAGGGTTTTGTGGAAGGTCCGCGCACCGTCCTTGAAAACGGACATAAATTCCTGGTGGATTGGACGGAAGGCCAGAAAACAGGCTTCTTCCTCGATCAAAGGGAGAACCGTGCCCTTGTGGAAAAGTATTCCCGCGGCCGGAGGGTCCTCAATCTTTTCTGCTATACCGGCGGTTTCAGCGTCTATGCCCTGGGTGGAGGCGCCGTAAGGGTGGATTCCGTGGACTCGTCGGCGAAGGCAATAGCTCTTGCAGGCAAGAATCTGGAACTTGGCGGATTCGCGCCTGACCGTCATTCGGAAATATGCGCCGACGTAAAGGATTATCTTGGCACTATGGTGCCGGATGCTTACGACCTTATAATCGTGGATCCGCCGGCATTCGCAAAGCACCGCGGAGCTCTCGACAGGGCTCTGAGGGCCTATCAGAGGCTTAATGCCGCCGCCATCTCGGCAGTGGCTCCCGGCGGGTTCGTATTCACTTTTTCCTGTTCGCAGGTAGTTGACCGTCAGACTTTTCTCGAAACCATCTTCTCCGCTGCCGCGCAGACGGGCCGCAGGGTCCGTATCCTCGACCGTCTCAATCAGCCGGCCGACCATGCCGTCAGCATCTATCATCCCGAAGGGGAGTATCTCAAGGGACTGCTCTTATATGTAGAATAATCCGCGATGTCAGAGAAGACCGGCTTGTTCCTGCGCAGATGGATGCTGCTCATTTCGATGAGCCTCGGGGTGGGCTTGAGCATGCTTTTATTCTATGTGCCGGGGCTGGCTTCGATTGAGGCTCCTTGGCATGAGTTCGCCCATAGGATGCAGCCTGTGCTGGTGGGAGTTATGCTGTTCCTTCAGTTCAACGTCACGGCTCCATCCGACCTTGGGCTTCACCGCTGGCATGTTCGGATACTGCTCCTGCAGGCCCTTCTGTTCACCGTGGCCGCGGCAGTCTGCATTGCACTGCCGCGCGGCGGGGTGCCGTCGCTGCTGTTCGAATGCGCCATGCTCTGCTTTATCTGTCCCACTGCTTCGGCGTCAGGGGTAATTACTTCAAAGATAGGAGGTTCACTGCAGCAGGGAATGGCCTATCTGCTGCTGAGCGACATGCTGGCCACTCTTCTCATTCCGGTTATCATCCCGCTTGTGCATCCATCGGAAGTGCATTCTTACCTGCAGAGGCTTTGGATAATAGGGCAGAGAGTGTTTGCCATTCTGGTGCTGCCTTGCGCGCTTGCCTGGCTGATAAGGTTTTTCCTTCCGGGGCTGCAGCGCTGGCTGGCCCGCTACACCGGCTGGGCCTTCTATGTGTGGGGAATATGCCTTATGCTGGCAATGTATCTGGCTACACACAGTCTGCTTTCGTCCGGGACTTCGATTTGGACTGCATTTCTCATAGCGGCCGTAGCCATGCTGTCCTGTGTTCTTCAGTTCTGGCTCGGCCGCAGGCTTACCCGACGACAGGGGGATGCGGAGCGCATTACCGCAGGGCAGGTGCTCGGGCAGAAGAACACCGGGTTCCTTATCTGGCTCGGCCTTGGCTTCATGACCCCCGTCACCTCGGTGGTAGGAGGTTTTTACGCCCTTTGGCAGAACCTCATTAACTCATGGGAGTTGCAACATACCAAAATAATTGATAAACACTGAATTATGAAACGTAGAATAATTATTCGGACAGTACTGGCAGTGCTCTTTGCAGCCATACTTGGCGGATGTCTTTATCTGAATTCGCTGATGCCGATAATCACCGGATACGGGGCCAAGAACATGGCCTCTGCGGTATTTGTGTCGGGCCGGGACGCGGCAGATGTGCAGGCGCTCGACCTTAACTTCTCATTCATCAAGTTCAACCGTTACAAGATCGATTACAAGAACCGCACCGTAACGAGCCGTTTCCTCTGGGCGAAGTCGGTGGCGGTCTATCGCGACGGATACGGGGTGACGCTCCTCAGAGGCAAGACGATTTCGCAGCTGCAGGCGGAAAAGTATCCGCTTCCGCTTGAGGAGAATTGCCAGGGGCTGTGCGGAGAAAAGATCCTCCCGGCAGGGGATTCTGCTTTGGCAGAAAGGCTTGAACCCATTGCTCGCGCCCTCGTTGACGAGAAGAGCTACAATGGTACGCCCTTCGCCTTCGTAGTGCTTCACGACGGAGGCGTTGTCGCCGAACGCTACAGAAAAGGAATAGAGGCTACCACCGAGTTGCTCAGCTGGAGCATGGGCAAAAGCTTTACCAATGCGCTTGTCGGAATAATGAGCGGCGACGGCCTCGTGGACGTGAACGCCCCCATGGACATTCCGCAGTGGCAGGGAGATGCCCGCAAGGCAATAACCCTTGGAGACCTCCTGCAGATGCAGAGCGGCCTGGAGTGGAACGAAGACTATGGCAACCGCTCCGACGTGAACCTCATGCTTCACCGCGAGCAGGACATGGGGCTCTATGCCCTTAACAAGCCCCTGCAGTACGAACCCGGAACCCACTGGTACTATTCCAGCGGCAGCACCAATATAGTGATGCGTTACCTCAGGGGCAGATTCTCCTCTGACGCGGCCTTTCTCGGCTATATCCAAGACCGTCTTTTCACACCTCTGGGCATTTGCGGCGCCCATTTCGAACCCGACATGAGCGGTACTCCGGTGGGCTCGTCCTACCTGTATGCAACGGCGCGCGACTACGCCTCCTTCGGCCAGATGTATCTTTCGGACGGATGCGCATTCGGAAGCAGGATACTCCCCGAAGGCTGGGTGGATTACACGGTTACTCCCGCATCCGACAGCCGTGGCGGCTACGGCGCTTTCTTCTGGCTCAACCGTGGCGGCAGCCTTCCCGACGCCCCCGCAGACACCTTCTCCTGCCAGGGGCACGACGGACAGGAAATCTTTATCATCCCCTCCAAGGGGCTCGTGGTCGTGGTTCTTGGATACTCTCCTAAACCCGACCATGTAATAGAGTGGAACAGACTCCTTAAAGACATAATAGCAGCACTATGAAATCGCTCCTTCCTCCCGATTGCCTGAGGCTTGGATTCGGCCTCATGAGACTTCCTCGCACCGGAGGAGGCAATTCCTCCGGCCCCATCGACATAGAGCGCACCTCGGCGATGGTGGATGCATTCCTTGCAGCAGGCGGCCGCTATTTCGATACCGCCTTCATCTACGATCATTCAGAAGAGGCAATAGGAAAGGCCCTTGTTGCGCGGCATCCCCGCGAAAGCTACTTCCTTGCCACCAAGCTCAACGCGGCTTCCTGGGCGGCAGGGAATGCAGAAGAGGCCAGGGCGGAATTTCAGAAAAGCCTCGAACGTACAGGAGCAGGTTACTTTGATTTTTATCTCCTCCACAGCCTCGAAAAGGACAATGAGGCCCTGTATGACGAGTACGGCATCTGGGATTACGTAAAGAGCCTCAAGGAAAAAGGACTTGTACGTCACTGGGGATTTTCGTTCCACGATTCCCCGGAATTCCTTGACAGCCTGCTTACGAAACACCCCGATGCAGAGTTCGTGCAACTCCAGATCAACTACGCCGACTGGGACGACCCCACAGTGCAGGCTGCAGCCAATTACGAGGTGGCCGTAAAGCACAATATCCCCATTGTGGTTATGGAACCTGTCAAGGGGGGAGTGCTGGCAGATCCTCCCGTTCCGGTAAAAGAGGTCCTGAAAGCTGCAGCTCCCGCAGCGTCCCCGGCCTCGTGGGCGGTGAGGTTCGCGGCGTCGCTCCCTCAGGTTATGGTGGTGCTGAGCGGCATGTCAAGCGAGGAACAGATGGAGGACAATCTACAGTACATGAAGGATTTCAGGCCTCTTGACGAGGCCGAAAAGGCCACGGTCGAGTCTGCCCGCAGGACGCTCAAGGGTATAGACTCCATAGGCTGCACGGCCTGCCATTATTGTACCGGCGGCTGCCCCGTGGGCATGCATATCCCGGAGATATTCTCCGTGATGAACATTTACAAGATGTACGGCGACCTTGCCAGGGCCCGGTCCGACTACAGCTGGCGGCCGGGAGGCCCGCGTGCCAGCGAATGCGTAGGCTGCGGCCAGTGCGAAACGGCCTGTCCCCAGCATCTTCCCATAATTTCCCTCCTTGGTGAGGTGGCAACAACACTTGAATAAAATGAGCAAGACTATAAAGAGAAACTTCCCGGTAGTAGGGATGGGCTGCGCAGCATGCGTGGCAAGGGTAGAAGGTGCCATCAAGGCGACAAAAGGCGTAAAGGAATGCTCGGTAAGCCTGGCATCAAACAGCGCGCAGGTCGAATACGATGCTTCTGTGGTTAAGGCGGCCGGCATAAAAAAGAGCGTTCAGGATGCAGGTTACGACCTCCTGGTGCAGGATGACGACGATTCCGATGAGGACCATCTGAGGCAGGAAGCCGAAGCGCTCCGCCGGAAGGAATATGCCGCCCTGCGGCGCGACATGTGGCTGGCACTCGTGCTGGCACTTGCGGTTTTTGTGGCTCAGATGGGATTCAAACCCTTCGCAGGAAGGGGACTGGTACTTCTTCTTCTCAGTGCCGCAGCGGTTTTCTGGTGCGGCAGGCGCTTCCACCGTACGGCTCTTGCGCAGATCCGGCATTTTGGGACAGGAATGGATACGCTGGTAAGTCTTTCAACCCTCATATCGTTTTTTTTCAGCACTCTGAGCCTCATCTTCCCCAAGCTTGCAGGAGGCTCCCTCTACTTTGATTCGGCGGCCATGATAACGGCCTTCATCCTCATAGGCAGGGTCCTCGAAGAAAAGGCAAAATGGGGCACCACAGCCAGCATCCGCAAGCTAATGGATCTCCGTCCGCGCAAGGACAAGGCCCGTCCCGGCGATGTGATAAAGGTAAAACCAGGTGAAAGGATTCCGGTGGACGGGCGCGTGGAAGACGGATGGTCTTTCGTGGATGAAAGTCTGCTCACCGGAGAGCCTATGCCTGTGGAGAAGTATTCCGGTTCGGTGGTTTACACCGGCACCATCAACCAGAAGGGACTGCTGCGGGTAAGGGTGGAGAAGACAGGGGAGGACACTCTCCTGTCCGGCATTATCCGCGCCGTACGAGACGCCCAGGGCAGCAAGGCACGCATACAGAAGACTGTGGACAAGGTGGCTGCCGTCTTTGTGCCGGTAGTGCTCTTGCTCTCGCTGCTGACCTTCGTGTACTGGGCCTTCATCGCCCCTTCCGGCGGAGGTTTCACTCCGGCTCTCCTTTATGCCGTGAGCGTGCTGGTAATCGCCTGTCCGTGTTCGCTTGGCCTTGCCACTCCGACTGCCATAGTAGCCGGAATAGGTGCCGGTGCCGACAGGGGAATACTCGTAAAGGATGCCGACGCCCTGCAGCTTGCCGCCCGCATGGATACCCTTGTGGTGGACAAGACCGGCACTCTCACTTCCGGCAGGCCCCACGTTGTGCGCAGCAGCTGGTTGGTTCCTTCGGCAAAGGGGATTCTGCTCTCGATGGAGCAGTCGTCCGGGCATCCGCTTGCCGCAGCGCTCGCAGAGAGCATTGAAGAAGGCGTAAAGCCCCGGGAAATCACTTCGGTTCAGGACATTCCAGGTGTGGGAATCGAAGCCGAATACATGAGTGAACACTACACTGTGGGAAAGATTCCGGTGGTTCCCAATGAAACCGGAAAACAGTGGGAATCGGAAGGATATACCGTCAGTTACTTCTGCGACGAAGGGGCGGTGCTGGCAGTGTTCGCCATCGCCGATACTCTTAAAGAAACATCTACAGAGGCCATTGCGGCCATAAAGGAGATGGGAGTCAAGGTTGTGATGCTCACAGGCGACAACGCAGTTTCGGCTGCCCTTACCGCATCACAGGCCGGGATCCAGGAGGTGAAGGCGGGAGTGCTGCCGCAGGAAAAGGCCTCCTACGTAAGGAGCCTGCAGCAGGCAGGTGGGAAGAAAAGCTGCGTTGCGATGGCCGGAGACGGCATAAATGACAGTGCAGCCCTTGCTTCTGCCGATATCGGAATTGCAATGGGGGCGGGAAGCGACATTGCAATGGAAACCGCAATGGTGACTCTGGTCGGATCAGACCTTGGAAAGATTCCTCAGCTGATAAGTCTTTCGCGAAGGACTCGCCGCATCATAAACGAGAACCTCTTCTGGGCGTTCATCTACAATGTGCTGGCCATACCCATGGCGGCGGGGCTGTTCGGATTCCAGCCGGGACCGATGGTGGCCGCGGCATGCATGGCGCTGAGCTCCGTGTGCGTTGTATGTAACTCCCTGAGGCTCAGGAAGGCTTAGAGCTTTTCGGGGAGGCTTTCGAGGAAGGTGTGCACGGCGGCGAAAGAATCGTGCTCCACAGTCTCCCAGAAGTTGTCGTATTCTTCCTGATGGTTCTCGCCTGCGCGGTCGGAGATGATGCGCAGGCCCATGAACGGCACTCCGTGCAGGTAGCAAGTCTGGGCTATTGCGCCCGATTCCATATCGACGGCAATGGCATCTGGGAAGTGCGAGAGTATGGCTTCGGCTTCGCTGATGTTGCTTATGAAGAAGTCGCCGCTGGCAAAGAGCCCTCCGATGGCGCCGCTTTCGACAGCCTTTGAATAAAGTAAGTCGCTTGTGCGAAAGCGCTCGGGGAGCCCCTGCACCTGGCCGTAGGCATTGCCTTCGCCGCACCAGACATCGTGATACACCACTTCTCGGGCTGCAACCACGTCGAGGCTCTCTATTTCGCCCGAGAGACCTCCTGCGACCCCAGTGCTCACAATGCAGTCGAGGGCATAGTCGCCAATGAACTTCTGGGCCGTGAGGGCTGCGTTCACCTTTCCCATCCCGCCGCGGCGGACAATGACTTCATTGGGGCCTATGCGGCCTTCACTGCGGCCTCCGAGGAGGTTTTTCATCTGCTGGTACTCGCCGTCGAGGGCGACAATGACTCCTATTCTCATCTGTTCTTTCGTTTAAGTATGCGAAGATAGTCATTTTCGACGAATTATTTCGTATCTTAGCGCTGTATGGAAAAAGACGACAAGAAGATCATATTTTCTATGGTCGGGGTCAGCAAGATTCTCCCCAACAATAACAAAACCCTTCTTAAAGATATCTATCTTTCCTTCTTTTATGGCGCCAAAATAGGTATCATAGGCCTTAACGGAGCCGGAAAGTCCACCCTGATGAAGATAATCGCCGGAATCGACACTCCCACCCGAGGTGAGGTGGTCTTTTCTCCGGGATACAGCGTAGGTTATCTGGAACAGGATCCGCAGATGGATCCCGAAAAGACGGTGCTCGAAGTGGTGGAGGAGGGAGTCTCCGGCGTAATGCAGCTGCTCTCCCGCTACAATGAGGTATGCGCCCGCATTGGAGAAGTGACGGACGATGACGAGATGAACGCCCTCTTCGAAGAGCAGGCGGAGCTCACCGAAAAGATAGACGCCGCGGACGGCTGGGAGATTGAATCCAAGCTCGAAAGGGCCATGGACGCCCTCCGCTGTCCTCCGTCCGGGCAGAACGTAAAGAATCTCTCCGGAGGAGAACGCCGCCGGGTGGCCCTCTGCCGGCTCCTTCTGCAGGAACCGGACGTACTGCTTCTGGACGAGCCGACCAACCATCTCGACGCCGAGAGTATAGACTGGCTGGAGCAGCATCTTCAGCAGTACAAGGGCACGGTGATAGCCGTCACGCATGACCGTTACTTCCTCGACAACGTGGCAGGATGGATACTCGAGCTCGACCGCGGCGAGGGCATTCCGTGGCAGGGCAACTACTCCAGCTGGCTCGACCAGAAGACGCGCCGTCTTGCAATGGAAGAAAAGACCGAGAGCAAGCGCCGCAAGACCCTGCAGCGCGAGCTTGACTGGATACACATGGCCCCAAAGGCCCGTCAGGCCAAGGGAAAGGCCCGTCTGAACAGCTATAACCGCCTCCTCGAAGAAGACGTCAAGGAAAAGGAGGAGAAACTCGAAATCTTCATCCCCAACGGTCCGCGTCTGGGAGCCAAGGTCATAGAGGCTCATCATGTGCGCAAGGCATTCGGGGACAAGCTCCTTTATGAGGATCTCGACTTCTCGCTTCCGCAGGGCGGCATAGTGGGCGTTATAGGCCCCAACGGGGCCGGCAAGACGACGCTCTTCCGCCTCATAATGGGACTGGACACCCCGGACAGCGGCAGCTTCGAAGTGGGCGAAACCGTCAAGCTGGCCTATGTGGACCAGCAGCATACCAGCATCGATCCCGAAAAGACCATCTACGAGGTTATCTCCGGGGGGAACGAGTTCATCCGTATGGGCGGCCGCGACATAAACGCCAGGGCCTACCTGTCCCGCTTCAACTTCTCCGGAGCCGACCAGCAGAAGCTCTGTTCGGCCCTTTCCGGAGGTGAAAGAAACCGTCTGCAACTCGCTCTCGCCCTCAAGGAAGAGGGGAATGTGCTTCTTCTTGACGAGCCCACCAACGACGTGGACGTAAATACTCTCCGCGCCCTGGAAGAGGCCCTTGAGGATTTCGCCGGCTGCGTGGTGGTCATAAGCCACGACCGCTGGTTCCTCGACCGAATCTGTACCCATATCCTGGCCTTTGAAGGCGATTCTCAGGTATATTTCTTCGAAGGGTCCTATTCCGAATACGAGGAGAACAAGCTTGCGCGGCTCGGTTTGCAGGAGCCGAAGCGAATCAAATACCGCAAACTCAAAGAAGATTGACAAGTTTAAGAAATGACTAAACCGAAAAACTTCTGGTACCATGCGATGGCCTTCGCAGTAGGCATCGTGTGGGGTGTAACGTTCGTATCTTCAAAGGTTTTGATAAATGCCGGCATGCAGCCCGCCGAGATCATGGTGCTGCGCTTCGTCCTGGCCTACCTCTGTCTTCTGCCCTTCTCGACCGGCAGGAAAGGGGGCCGTCAACTCTTTGCGAAGAGCCTCAAGGACGAACTTCTGCTCGTGCTTATGGGGGTTACTGGAGGGAGCCTTTACTTCCTTCTCGAGAACTCTGCCCTGGTGTACACCCAGGCGTCCAACGTGTCGATCCTCATTGCCACCACTCCGCTCTGGACAATGCTGGCTTCTGCCCTGTTCCTTCGGGACGGACGGGTCACGCTGCGCACGGCTCTCTTTTCGCTCGTTTCCCTTGCGGGAGTCGTGATAGTGGTGCTCAACGGGCAGATGGTCCTGCACCTTCATCCCCTGGGCGACCTGCTTACCCTTGGAGCGGCCCTTGTGTGGGTGCTCTACAGTTTGATACTCAAATATTTCGATGGCAGATACCCGGTTGCTATGATAACCCGCAAGGTCTTTTTCTACGGGATACTGACCATGCTGCCGTACTTTATCTTCGAGCCATGGGGAACAACGTGGACCATGCTTGCCCAGCCCGCGGTCATAGGCAACCTTCTCTTCCTCGGGGTGTTGGCGTCGTTCCTGGGCTATCTCGGCTGGAATATAGCCCAGGGCAGGCTCGGCCCGGTTTCGATGAACCTGTACCTCTATCTCAATCCGCTTGCCACCGCCATTGTGGCCGTTCCTGTGCTCGGAGAGCAGTTCACATGGGTGAGCGTATTAGGGACGGTTCTCATTCTCGGCGGGATGTATTTAGCCATGAAAGAATAAAAGTCTATCCCAGTCAGACACAGTTCCGGTACCAGTTTTTTTATTGCTATCTTTGCGGCATGAAGACCATCGAGGTAGTTGCAGCAGTCATCCGCAGGGGAGTCTCGGTTTTCGCCACCCAGCGGGGCTATGGCCCTTGGAAGGACTGGTGGGAGTTTCCGGGAGGCAAGATTGAGGCGGGGGAGACTCCTCAGGAGGCCCTCGTGCGCGAAATCCGTGAAGAACTCTCGGCGGAGATTTCCGTTGGGCCGCTGCTGAAGACGGTGGAATGGGACTATCCAGATTTCCATCTTACCATGCACTGCTACCTCTGCAGCCTGACTGGAGAAGCTCTTCACCTTAACGAACACGAGGCGGCCCGCTGGCTTTCCGCCTCCGAACTGCGTAGCGTCCGCTGGCTTCCTGCCGACGAGGGAGTTGTGGAGATGCTTGAGGGGTAGAGCAGTGCTATCTGTTTTTTGACGATACCTGTCATTATGATGACTTATATTTGCAGTGAAAACAAAACACACTGCATTATGAAACTCATAGCCATCGTCCTCTTCACCATCATCGGTTCCGAAATCGCCAGTTCCATCTCGCAGATTTGGGGGAATTAGTTATTTGGAGACACCATAAGATTCGCTTGATTTTGCGCCGTTTGAAAGGATCTGCTGGGGTGACTTTTTATGCATTCCGGCATATTCAGTGTATCAGACTTTGCTTTTATTCCCATTTCTTCCTACCTTAGTAGCAACATGAAGAAATCTTTGGTTTTAGTTTTGCTGCTTTTGCTGTTCGCTTCTTGCTCCTCGACATATCGCGTCTCTTTCTCTCAGAGTCACCTTGATTCTTATATCGGGTGCTCTCATCAGCAGCTGGTTCAGTTTTTTGGTGCCCCTATAGACCAAGTGTCGGATGGGACTAGTGAGCTCTTTACATATTCAGACAGATATGTTGCAAAATCGCATACCCTGCCGAAAGCTCAGTTCTACATGAATTCCGATGGCATCTGTTATAAAGTCAGGGCTGCTAATACTGATCCTGTCAGGGTTACTAGCGTAGGAAGGACGATAGCCATGGTATTGCTGCTGCTTCTAATTTTGTAAGAGTATTATTAATTCATGTCTGTTTTTTAATGTAAACAAACAAGTCCGGAAAGCAGACAAAGGTCCTGGTCCGTACCCTAGACCTAAACTGTGACCGTTAGACCATCCAGAAGCAATGAAAGATATAGCAGTATTACTTGACAATTAAAAAACCATGGCAGGTGAATACCCGTCATAACCCTCTGCGAATCGACCCGCTTCATGGAGCAGTTCCTTGCAGTTCAGAATCACTTACTAATAAAATCATGCGTACACTGTTTGTTTTTATCTGTTTCCTTGTATCCTCTTTCTTCGTTCACGCCCAATACCACGATGGGATTTATAATCCCGATAAAATCATAGAAGACGGGTTGTTGGAGGACGATACTCGGTATATTATCAGTGAATTATATACTTCAAAAACTTTTGAAGTGGATTTGTGTCTCTTTATTCCAATAGAAGGAGATACATGGTATAGTCTGCTGGTAAGATCATCTAGATATATTCCGCCGAAAGGAATGATGGTGTTTGTCTTCGACGATAAGGGAAATACCACAGGTGAGACCAAAACGCTTGTTTTGAACCAGCATGCAGTAGAAAAGATATCTTATTCTCGTACATCGCTGGCTTTGGACCCAATGTTCATATTTAGCGGAAACTGCATAATAAGCAAAATTGTGCGAGAACTGCACTATCATATTCTGTCTCTGATGTGTGTTTAGCAAGGCATTCGTTTAACGAGAAGTGATGAAACAGATAAGGTGACTGATGAAAAATATGTGAACATATGAAAAGACTAATTCTGCTGCTTTTATTAACTATTGTCCCTTTTGTGGGCCATTCGCAGGTTTCAATTACAATGGAAGAAACTGGTGGGGTCTATAGAATTCCATGTACAGTGAATGGTGTAAAAATGAAATTCATTTTTGATACGGGTGCTTCAGCAGTATCTCTTTCACAGACAATGGCTGACGTGCTTTTTGACGGAGGTTACCTATCCGAAAAAGACGTATTTGGGACGACGCAAATGATGATTGCAGATGGTTCTATTGTTGACGTGAAGGTTATTAACTTACGAGATTTTGAGGTGGGCGGTTTCCATCTATCGAATGTCAGAGCCACAATAAAGAAAGGACAAAATGTTCCTTTACTTATGGGGCAATCAGCAATAGAAAAACTTGGACGCATTTCGATAGCTGGTAATAAACTCATAATTCACAAGCCAAAAGTGAACCTTACAGCTAGTGAAATTGCCACATTGCGCAAGGAAATTCAAACCCTTTTCAAATCAAAGGATTACGATACGGTTATTGATAACTCAGAGCGACTCAAAAATGCCACAGAATTCGATGAAATGGATTTCTATTACTATATTGAAAGCCTTGATATTATGTGGTTAATGAAATACCATCATTCATCACGTAACAATACGATGGGAGACATCATATTAAGTCTTCTTGAGGAGTGGGAATCGTCGGGAATCAAAACTAGCAAAAAAATGTTATGTTTTTTATACAAGACAAAGGCGAGTTGCATATCTTCACTTAGAATGGATGAAAGCGCACATGACGTCGCAATAAATTGTTATAGAAAAGCTCTCGAGTATTCTGATTCAGGTGAGAAGGTTTGGATACTATCGGATATTGCAGGTTGCTATATTGCGAAAAGCTCATATGGAACGGCGGAAAAATATGTCCAAGATGCTATTAAGTTGAGGTATAAACTAATTGGAAAGAATCTTGCAGACGCACTTGAAGGCAGGGTAAATGATGCTTGTATTGGAATGTTGTATTGGCAACTTGCCGATACCAAGTGGGCACAAGGGGACCATTCACAGAGGGTTTTTTATATGAGATTAAGTGCCAAATGCGGGGATGAGACAGCGATTGATTGGTGCTTTCAGAACAATATCAATTACACACAATAACCAGGATGTTTCTAGTATCAAGATAAGCCTATTTTTACTTGTGTTTTTGATCTACATACAATCGGTATTCGGGATGGTATGCAAAATCTTTTAGTAATCAATTATAATATGCAAAGGCTCGTGTGGATAAGCGGTCTCTTGAAAGCGTGAATCGAATATTGGAGGACTACTGAAATAAAAGATGCTGGTTATGAAAAAGATAATACCTGTTTTGCTTCTATTGTTTTTTGTCAGTTGCAGCAAATCATATTCTACTGTAGATGAAATGATTCCTCCTGGATCTTTCAATCTCAGCACGGTGATAACGGATGCTAACGGCAATAGTCTTGATCTTGCCGGAGATTGGGCTGTGTTTCAGGATCCGGATGAAATGAAGTTCACCAATTATCTTCATTACGATCAAACCATAGAAATCTCATTTAGTGTAAAAAGCAATGATGTATTTATGCTGGAATATGGCCTTGGGAAAGAAACCCTGCCAGTGTACAATAATGGAAGAGTAGATAAACGACGTAGTCTATTCTTTCAGCAAACGACACGTAAGCTCATTTATAAGGACGGCCGTGTTCATACTGATTATCGGGAGTTGTATCGTCTTTACAACGTTGCTTATAGCTCTCCTGACCTTCATGTAATAATTGACGATAACACAATTACTTACCAAGATAGTCCCAACGTCCGTCTCAGACGAATCATGAGCTTTAGCGAATAACAACTCTATAGGTAAGGTTACGGGACCACGAGCCAGTGAGGGACAAGCGGGGGGACCTCTGGTGGAGATCTCCATAACGCAGATTTAAAGTTCCGCAACAGTTTACTATCTTTGCAGACAATGACCAATATCGACCAAGTCCTCGCATTCAACCGCGAATATGTGGCCTCCAGGGGCTACGAGAAGAATCTTACAGACAAGTTTCCCGACAAGAAGCTGGCAGTTCTGAGCTGTATGGACACGCGTCTTTCAGTTCTTCTGCAGGAGGCTCTGGGGCTGGGTAACGGTGATGCCAAGATAATCAAGAATGCCGGCGCGGTGATTCCGTCTCCCTGGGATTCCGCCATGAGGAGCCTCATCGTCGCTGTATACGAACTCGGAGTGACGGAAATTATGGTGGTGGCTCATACCGGCTGCGGCGCCTGCCACATGACCTTCGGCCATTTCCGGGAAGAGATGCTCCGGCGTTGGATTCCCTCTTCGGAACTGGAGCGCACCGATGTCGACCTGGACTCCTGGCTTGAAGGATTCCACGACACAGAGAAGTCTGTCCTGGACACCGTAGCCGCCATAGTGAATCATCCCCTCATTCCGTCCGATGTGACCGTTCGCGGCTTCATTATAGATTCTGCTACCGGCGAACTTACCGAAGTATGCGCACGGTAATTCAAAGGGTATCGTCCGCTTCCGTTACGATAGGCGGAAATGTCCGCTCTGCTATCGGACAGGGGCTGCTGATCCTGCTCGGCATAGGCCATGAAGATGGGCCAGAGGACATTGACTGGCTCGTGAGGAAGATTGCCGGACTTCGGATTTTTGACGATGCTTCCGGTGTGATGAACTGCAGTATCCAGGATATAGGGGGAGAGGCTCTGGTAGTGAGTCAGTTCACGCTTATGGCATCCACGAAAAAGGGGAACCGGCCTTCGTACATCAGGGCTGCCGGCCATGAACTGGCAATCCCGCTTTATGAGCGTTTCTGCGAGGCCCTTTCCGCCGCCCTGGGGCGACCGGTCGGCACAGGCGAGTTCGGCGCCGACATGAAGGTGTCCCTAGTCAACGACGGTCCCGTAACCATTTGCATAGACTCCCGGAATAGGGAATAGTCTCTTCTAGGCCATTTTTGCTTGTGCCCCCTTCAAAAAAATCGAGGGGTACTTGCGATTTTGGCCAAAAACGCAAGTCGAGCCCTCAAGAAACCCATTCGAGCTTTTACCCTTCCCGGAATGGGATGCTGCTTCCGACTTGGTTTTGACATTATTTTGCGTATCTGTCAAAAATTTACCATTTTTGAATATTGAAACGTTAATCTTTAAAAATGCAACCTCGCAAAAAGATATTACTTTTCTTCGGCATGGAGTTGATTGTCATTCTTTCTGATTAGTTATGGATCCTCGCAGATATATGATTCTGGACCTTGCACACAGGGGTACTTCCAGGATGTTTGTCACACAACGTGTCGAGGAAATCAGGGATGGCGGTGCCCTTTATGAAGTCAAGTTCATAGGTCAGAACAAACCTTTTAAATATCGACCTGAAAGGCTGCAGTGTCTTAGCAATCCGGAGAAAATTGAACTTGATGGAAGGGGATTCTATATAAACAAGCATCACATAACAAATATTGCGGAGCTGTATCGTTTTTCTCATTTGGGAGACAATTATTGGTATGTGATTTTTGAGAATGGACAGCAACGGGAATATGAAGGAAAAAACGTCTATCTTTCGCGAACAAAGATATATACTGAAAACCCTTCTTTATGGCATTATCTGAATCATCTTGCCAGGGAAACAGGAATTATGGTCGATGTAAATGGCCGGGATGATGATGAACCGCTAAATCTTCTTGAGCAGCAGTATAAGTTGGTAGATGATATGCGTGACAATGTCCCGCTTGCACAGTACCTCGGGAGAAAAGAAAAACTTGCCAAATATCAGTTGCCACATACCGTAATCTATCCTTTCGGAATCAATGCGAGTCAAAAGACGGCTGTAGAACGTGCCCTGATGAATCAAGTCAGTATAATCCAGGGGCCTCCTGGTACCGGCAAAACTCAGACTATTTTGAATATAATATCAAATCTGCTCATTCAGGAAAAGAGTGTTCTGCTGGTTTCCAATAACAATTCCGCTGTAGAGAATGTATCGGAGAAACTATCCGGAGTGGGATTGGGTTTTATTGTCGCAAAACTCGGGAATAAAAACAATAGGAAAAACTTTATTGAGAATCAACCGGATTACCCCATGTTTGATGATTGGGGTATTGGTAGCGATATTAATTATCAGGGCGAAATATTAGGTCTTTGCAGGCAGCTTGATACTGCCTTTGCCACCCAGGAGGCTCTTAAACAGCTAGAAGCGGAACGGAAGGGGCTCATGCTTGAGTCTCATTATTACGAATTGCTGAAGGATGAAGTTGCAGATTGTCCCTTTATCAAAACCTCTTCACTTGCCATAACTCTCAAAAACGCAGTCGATCATAAATATGAGCATAATGAGAGACTTCCTTTTTTCTTCAGGCTTTCTATGCTGCTCAGGTATGGTGTAAGGGGTTGGCATTTTTTTTCTGCAGAATCGAAAACTGTGGAGCATAGTCTGGAGCGTGTGTTTTACAAGCTTCGGTTGAAGGAGATAGATTCTGAGATAGTAGGCCTAAAGAAGTCTCTGGACAATTATAATCTTCAGGAAAACTTGAAGAACTTGCGAGTTTTGTCTTTGTCATACCTTAAGAAATATCTCTCTGAAAAGTATTCTAAACGTGGTGAACGTAAAAGATTTGAAGCGAAAACTCTTAAACTGCAGACTCCTCTTTTCCTGGAAGAGTATCCTGTTGTTTTGAGCACAACTTATTCATCTAAAAGCAATATCTCTCGTGACTATGTTTTTGATTACGTGATAATGGATGAATCTTCGCAGGTTGATATCGTTACAGGAGCCTTGGCTCTATCATGTGCGGAAAATGCTGTGATTGTCGGTGATGACAAACAACTCCCCAATATCGTGCCGAATAATGCCCGTGCCGCTTTGGAGGATATCCAGAATACGTATGGCGTCAAGGAAGAGTATAAACTTACTTCGCGCAATTTTCTTGATTCATCTTCCTTGGTTTTTGCAGATGCCCCGTCAACTCTTTTGAGGGAGCATTATCGCTGCCACCCTAAGATCATAGAGTTTTGTAATAAAATGTTTTATGGTGGAGAACTGATAGTAATGACTCAGGACAATGGTGAACGGGATGTGTTGAAAGTGGTGAGAACCACAAAAGGAGATCACGTCCGCGGTCATGTTAATCAGCGGGAATTAGAAGTGATTGCTAATGAGGTGCTTCCTCATATTCCATCTGATGAATCAGTCGGTATAATCACCCCATACAGAAATCAGGCTTTTGAGCTTAACAGGTCCCTCAAGACCGATCTGGCCAGCACAGTGCATAAGTATCAGGGCAGAGAATGTGACGACATAATAATGAGTATGGTCGACAGTGAGCCTACTGAGTTTTCAGATGATCCAAATCTGATGAATGTCGCAATCTCAAGGGCAAAATCCCATTTATATATCGTTGCATCTGGGAATGAAATGCCTCCTCAAAGCAATCTTGCCCAATTGATAGCATATGTACAATACAATAACTTCGAAGTTGTAGAAAGTGTAACCCATTCGGTATTTGATATTCTTTACCGTCAGTATACGTCAGAGCGCCTCAAATATTTAAGTTCAACGAAAAATGGCGGAGAACTTTCGGAAAGAGTTGCCTTTGATGCTCTTAGGTCCGCCTTGTCAAAGATGGATGCACCGTTCTCAAGGAATATCGGAATCGTTTGTCACTACCCTTTATCCAGATTGGTCTCCGAGTCTCTCCCGTTATCAAAAGATGAGAATGATTTTGTCATGAGTCCGCTGTCCCATGTGGATTTTCTGTTATATAACACCTTGACTCTTCGTCCTTTGGCAACTATAGAGGTCGATGGTTGGAGGTATCATAAACAAGAGGTCCAGAAAGTCAGGGACTCCATGAAGGATTGCATTCTTTCAAGGTGTAATCTCAAGCCTATAAGGCTTTCGACAGTTCAGGTGCTTACAGTGGAATCGTTGAAAACCATACTCGAAAATCATTTACTATGACAACAAAATCCCGAATAGAAGACATGGAAGCCCGTTTTGACAGGGTGAAGGAGGCTGCCGGCCATGAACTGGCCATCCCTCTTTATGAGCGTTTCTGCGAATCCCTTTCCGCCGTCCTTGGAAAGCCTGTCGGAACCGGCGAGTTCGGCGCCGACATGAAGGTGTCCCTAGTCAACGACGGTCCAGTAACCATTTGCATAGACTCCCGGAATAGGGAATAGTCTCTTCTAGGCCATTTTTGCTTGTGCCCCCTTCAAAAAATCGAGGGGTACTTGCGATTTTGGCCAAAAACGCAAGTCGAGCCCTCAAGAAACCCCTTCGAACTTTTACCCTTCCCGGAATGGGATGCTGCTTTCGACTTCCACTAATTGAAATAGTATAATACGGTGTTGTAGGGCGGAAAGTCCTTGGGAAGCATTCGCCCATAATCTCCCTAAGCGGGTATTTTCTCTTCCGCTGTTGCGGATACAGGATAATTTCAGTAACTTGCCACTGTTTATCAGTGAGGTTATATTTCACTCACATTTAAACAGCTTTTAAAATGTATTTCTCAGATCTTTCATGGAGCATACGCGGTACGCTGGGGCGGAAGTTCCTCGCGCTTGCGCAGCAATACGACGATGTG
>CADBSV010000032.1 GCA_902797435.1 uncultured Bacteroidia bacterium | reverse complement strand
GAAGAGGCCATTGCCGCCTTCCGGCAGTGGTGTCAGAGCCGGATTCAGCTTCCCCCCAACGGGGATAGGGGCAGGGTTCAGGTGAAATTCGTGGTGGGCCGGAACGGAAAGGTCCAGGAGGTTCAGATAGAAAAGGGCGCTACACCTGCGCTCAATGAAGAGGCGATGCGGGTTGTGCGCAGTTCCCCCAAATGGAAACCGTCCCGGATAAGCGGCGACGCCATCAGAACCATCTGCAGGGTAACGCTGTTATTTGAATAATGATTATGAAACCATTCATTTACCTTACCGTTGCGGCCGCCCTGCTGGTGGCGGGCTGCAGGAATGCCAACAATCAAAAAACCGATGATATGAAAAACGAACCCCTTAAGGAAGTTGCCGGCCGCAAGAATTTCGGCCCCAACCATACGCTTGTTACCACTCCGCAACCCTGCGTGATGATAGCCACCTGGGACGAGAACCATAACCCCGACGTGATGATGGCCGCCTGGGCTGGGCAGTACGACTACAACAAGATAGTCGTTTCGCTCTCCAGGCACAAAACCACCGAGAACCTCGAAAAGACAGGCGCCTTTACGGTGAGTTTCGCCGACGAGCGCACGGTCGCAGAATCCGACTACCTCGGAATCGTGAGCGGAAGCAAGGTTCCCGACAAGGTGGCGCGGGCCGGCTTTACGGTCACCCCAAGCCCCAATGTGGACGCTCCTATTGTGGAGCAGTATCCTCTTACCCTTGAATGCAAGGTGGTGAGCTGGGAAGACGGCATCCTTGTGGGAGAAGTTGTGAACCAGAGCGCCGACGAGAGCATCCTCACCGACGGCAAGGTGGACCTTGCAAAGCTCAAGCCCATAGTATTCGATGCGGCCGGAATGTGCTATCGCGGCATCGGCGCCCCGGTTGGCGGCGCCTGGCAGGCAGGGAAGAAGTTCCAGGACTAAAGCTTTTCGCAGAGTTCCTTCATCCCTTCGGTGGCTACCGTCTGCAGCTGCCTGATGCGGGGATCGTGCAGGCTCACCGGCTTGGGGTCGATGAGCCAGATGGGCGCCTCGCCACGTGCATACCGGTAGAGGCTCGCCGCAGGATAAACGCTCAGTGAAGTGCCTACGATAATTACCATGTCGGCGCGCGACACAAGGTCGATGGCCTGCTCCATCTTTGGGACCGCCTCTCCGAAAAAGACGATGTGCGGCCTCAGTTGCGCCCCGTTCGGGGCTTTGTCTCCCAGAACCACGGGATCGTAGCCCACATCGAAGACCAGCTTTTCCGAGAAGCCGTCGAAGTCGTTGCAGCTGTTCTCGGGCCGCACTTTCGTAACCTCTCCGTGAAGGTGCACCACGTGCGTCGAGCCGGCCCTTTCGTGCAGGTTGTCAACGTTCTGGGTGATTACGTCAACACGGTACTTCTTTTCCAGCTCCGCAATCAGCCGGTGGGCCTGGTTCGGCTGCACCTCGCGGAGGTGCCTTCGCTGCATGTTATAGAATTCCAGCACCTTGCCGGGATTGCGCGCCCAGCCTTCGGCGGATGCTACTTCCATGGGGTCGTAATTGTCCCAGAGCCCTCCGTTGTCGCGGTAGGTCCCGAGTCCCGATTCGGCGCTTACGCCTGCGCCAGTGAGAACGGCTATCCTATTCATTTATCTGAAAATAATACTTCTTTACCCAGTACTCGAAAAGCGGATCCAGCAGCAGCGGGCGCTCTTCCTGCTCGTCGAAAGTGATTATTTCTTTTTTGCAGAGGGCTTCCTTGAGGCGCTTGACGTTGGCGGAAGAATTGAGCCCGTATTTGCCGATAACTTCGGCCGAAGAGAACTTCTGGTGCCCTTCGAGGATGGCCCTGAGCAGGTTCGACTGATAGGTGGTGAGCCCTTCCATGGTGGAGATGAACCTTGGCTGATGGATGGAGATGAGCCTGTCCAGCGCCTCCAGCAGCACCGGCTCTATGATGTAGCCCTTGCTGAGCGAATCGCAGATGGAGGCGAAATGATTGATGTACCAGATATTCTGCCTGAAGAGTTTGCAGACGCCCAGCAGGAGGTCCCTTTCGATGACCTTTCCGCTCACGAGGAAGCCCCTCACCACGTAGTCGATGATGTCTTTCGTATCCACGGGCCCGATGCAGAGATGCTCGACCGCCCGGTGAAACAGGCCCCTGTGCTCGAAGATTTCCTTCATGGCGTTTACCTGGGAGCCGGTGAAGATGAACGAGCACCTGGCTTTGTCCTCGGGGGAGAAACCTTTCAGCACGCCGGCGAGGGTGCGGCAGATGTCTTCTCCTTCGTCGAAGAGGGTGAGGTCCTGGAATTCGCTTATGAGGATGTAACAGCGCTTTCCGGTTGCGGTTGCGATGTGCAGGGGGAGCTGGGCTATTGCCTGAAGGTCGCCTGCGTCGCAGTCCCAGGAAAGGGAAAGTACCTTGTCTTCTGAGGCGAAGAGCTGCGGATCGAATACGAAGTGGGTGCCATGCAGCCATGTGGATACTGCCGTGGAGTATTCTTCGGGGGTGTTGTAGAAAAGCCTCAGCACCGTGCTCCCGAAACGGAGCAGGAATGCCTCGAGACTGCGGATTCCGAGAAGGGAGAAATCCGCCACCTCGAAGGATGCTCCGGAGATCCTCATATTGTAGAAAGTCTGCTGGATGAGCGACATCTTGCCGGTTTTTGGAGGCTCGTAAATCACGACGTTCTCCCCGCTGCCGAGGAGATTTGCGAGTATCATGCCTTCACTTTTGCGGCCGATGTTGTTCTTGCCGGTGACGTACTTGTTATATATGAAGGAACCTTCCATTGTGAAACATTTTTGTTGTCATGCAAATTTAAGAATTAATTTTGCAGATAATCAATTTTTTGCTACTTTTGCAACCCCAAATTTATTGAAGGCTGCGGGGCAAGCCAAGAGCCGCTTTCCGAGCGGACGCCTCCGGTCAAAAACTGTTAAAGTTTTTTAGTTTTATGTACGCAATCGTAGAAATTGCAGGCCAGCAGTTCAAGGTGGAAGCCGGAAACGAGATTTTCGTGCAGCGCCTTCCCGAGGCCAAAGACTCCAGCGTAGAGTTTGACAAGGTCCTTCTTGTTGACAATGAAGGCAAGGTCAAAGTCGGTACTCCTTATGTTAAGGGCGCAGTGGTGAAAGCCACGGTCCTGGACGACTCCGCCAGGGCGGACAAGGTTATTGTGTTCAAGAAGATCGCCCACAAGGGCTTCCAGACTCTCAATGGCCACCGCCAGAAACTTTCCAAGATTAAAATCGACTCAATCGCTTAAGCACTATGGCACACAAGAAAGGTCAATCAAGTTCTAAGAACGGTCGAGACAGCCACAGCAAACGTCTGGGCCTCAAGAAGTTCGGTGGAGAGGTCGTAAAGGCCGGCAACATCATTGTCCGTCAGAGGGGAACCGTCCACTGCCCCGACAAGAACGTCGGCATGGGCAAAGACCACACTCTCTATGCACTCATCGACGGAACTGTAGTCTTCAAACGCAAGAAAGAAGACAAGTCCTATGTTTCAGTACTTCCTTTCGAGAACTAGTCTCAAGGGTTAATTTATGCTGACACTTAAAGTTTTGCGTGACGACCCGGAGTGGGTCGTTTCGCGTTTAAAGGTAAAGAATTTCGACGCCGCCCCCATCGTGGAGAAGGTGCTCGAACTCGATGCCCAGCGCCGCAGCCTCCAGCAGGAGAGCGACGCCCTGCTCTCGGAGCAGAAGAAACGCGCCGGAGAAATCGGCGCCCTCATGAAGCAGGGTCTCAAGGCGGAAGCCGAAGCGGCCAAGGCCGCGGTGGCAGAGCTCAAGGCCCGTAGCACTGAGCTTCTTGCCAAAGGCGAAGAGGCCGCAAAGCAGCTTCAGGACAATCTGGTCCTTCTTCCCAACCTCCCCTGTGACCTGGTTCCCGAGGGAAAGGGCGCGGAGGACAATGTGGTTGTAAAGGAAGGCGGCCCCGCGGAAGTGAAGCTTCCCGAAGGCGCTCTTCCCCATTGGGAGCTCGCCCGCAAGTACGACCTTATCGACTTCGACCTGGGCGTCAAGATTACCGGGGCCGGTTTCCCAGTCTATAAGGGAAAAGGCGCCAAGCTCCAGAGGGCCCTGGTGAACTTCTTCCTCGACCGCAATGCGGCCGCAGGATATCAGGAGACCGAACCCCCGGTGGTGGTCAATGCCGCATCCGGTTTCGGTACCGGCCAGCTTCCCGACAAGGAAGCCCAGATGTACTACGTGGGCCTGGACGACCTCTACCTGGTACCCACCGCGGAGGTGCCCCTTACCAACATCTACCGCGATGTCATCCTCACCCGCGACCAGCTTCCCCAGAAGATAACGGCTTACACTCCGTGCTTCCGCAGGGAGGCCGGCAGCTACGGCAAGGATGTCCGCGGGCTGAACCGCCTTCATCAGTTCGACAAGGTGGAAATCGTCCGCGTGGAAAAGCCGGAAGACAGTTATGCCGCCCTCGATGAGATGCTTGCCCATGTGGAAGGTCTGGTAAAGGATCTGGGACTCAAGTATCATATCCTCAGGCTCTGCGGCGGCGATATGTCGTTTACCAGCGCCATAACCTACGATTTCGAACTTTGGAGCGCCGCACAGGGCCGCTGGCTCGAGATATCCAGCGTTTCCAACTTCGAAACCTACCAGAGCAACCGCCTGCACCTGCGCTATCGCGATGAGGACGGCAAGATTCAGCTGGCACACACTCTCAACGGATCGTCTCTCGCGCTCCCGCGCGTGGTGGCGGCCCTCCTCGAAGACAACCAGACCCCGGAAGGCATCGTGATCCCCGAGGTGCTGCGTCCCTATACGGGCTTCGACATCATCAAGTAGATGGCCCCCAAGACCATCCTCGGCATCGACCCCGGAACCAATCTCCTTGGCTTCGGGGTCATTGCCGTAGATGCTGCCGGCAAGCCGTCCTTCATTGACATGGGGGTTTTGGACCTCCGGCGCATCTCGTCCGCATACGACAAACTTGAGTGCATCCACGCCAAGGTGTCCGCCCTGTGCGAGCTTCATCAACCGCAGGACCTTGCCATAGAGTCGCCTTTCTACGGGAAGAACGCTCAGGTCATACTCAAACTCGGGCGTGCCCAGGGGGCTGCCATGACTGCAGCGGCGGCGCATGGGCTGAGCGTCAGCGAATACGCCCCGCGCGAGGCCAAGATGGCCATCTGCGGCAACGGCGGCGCATCGAAGGAGCAGGTGGCCCTCATGGTCGAAAAAACTCTCGGCATCAATATCGAAAGCAAGTATCTTGATGCCACCGATGCACTGGCGATAGCCATGTGTCATTTCTACGCTCAGTCAAGCCCGCTCAGGAGCAGGGGAGGCTCTTCTTCCTGGGAAAAATTCATAAAAGATAATCCCGACAGGGTAAAATAAACCCGCCGCCCCTTTCCGCATCAAATTACGCGAATGAAGCCAATCAGTATCTTTATAGCCATCGGCATGCTCGTGAGCACAGCGATGGGAGCCCAGAATACGGTGTCTGCTGTTTTGCAGGATGCCCAGACGGCAGAGCCGCTCAGTTTTGCAACAGTTTCCCTTACGCGCGAAGGGGCGCAGAAAGTGTATAAGTATGTCCTCTCCGGGGATGACGGCGCCGTACGTTTCGAAGGAGTGCGCCAGGGAGACTATCTCTTCAAGGCCGAACTGCTCGGGTATAAACTCTTTACCAAGAAAATAAAGGTAGAGAAAGACCTCAATCTCGGAGTCCTCAAGGTGTCTCCCGACGCTCAGCAGCTCGAAGGCGCCCTGGTTACCGATGTGGGCAATCCCATCATCATAAAGAAAGACACCGTCGAGTACAATGCCTCTTCCTTCAAGACCACCGACAACGACGTTCTGGAAGATCTTCTTAAAAAACTTCCCGGAGTGGAGGTGGCGGATGACGGCTCCATAACCCATAACGGGCAGACAATCAAAAAAATAACCATTGACGGAAAGACCTTTTTCCTGGATGACCCTCAGCTTGCAAGCAAGAACATCCCGGCCAGCATCATAAATAAGGTGAAGGTGGTGAACAAGAAAAGCGAGCAGGCGGAATTCACCGGCATTGACGACGGAGAGGAAGAAACCGTGATAGATCTCTCGGTGAAGCGCGGCATGATGCACGGCGCCTTCGGAAACGTGATGGCCGGAGCGGGGCACGACCTCCCGTCCAGCGAGGCGATTGTTGATGACTGGCGCTATCAGGGCGCGGGTTTCATAGGGAATTTCACCGACAAGAGGCAGCTCAGCATACTGCTGAACGCCAACAACACCAACAACCGCGGATTCAACGACCTTTCGGGCAGCATGATGGGCGGGATGCGCGGCGGCCGCGGGGGAGGGAACCGCGAGGGCAGCGGCATCACCACGTCCTATATGGCCGGCGCAAACGGGGCCTGGACCCTTCTTGACGGAAGGATGGACCTCGGAGGGAACTACCTCTTCAACCATTCCGGCAACGAAGTCCTTACGAAAAGCAGCAAGACAACCTATCTGGATGACTCCAATCTCCTTTACGACAGTGGCGGCTCGAGCAGCACGGTTTCCAACGGGCACCGCTTCGGCATCCGGCTCGACCACGTCTTCACCGAGAACACTTCCATCCTCTTCGAACCCCGCATAGAATTCGGAAACGGCTACTACAACCAGAACAGTGATTATGTGACGAGGGCGGATTCCCTTGACGGAAAAGATCCCGTCGAGGTGAACCACGGCGATTCCAGGGATGTGGGTTACAATACCAATGTGACTGCCAGCGGCTTTGCCCTTCT
>CADBSV010000031.1 GCA_902797435.1 uncultured Bacteroidia bacterium | reverse complement strand
CCCAATTCGGGGACCCGTTAGCTCAGTCGGTAGAGCACATCCCTTTTAAGGATGGGGTCTCGGGTTCGAGCCCCGAACGGGTCACAAGAACGCTTGTACGATTGACATACCGCACCTCTAGCTCAGCTGGTAGAGCAGCTGACTCTTAATCAGCGGGTCTAGGGTTCGAGTCCCTAGAGGTGCACTTGGGAGGATGGCTGAAAGTCGATAAGACTTGAGGTCATCCTCTTTTGTTTTCCGTTCCCGTTTTTCGCAACTTACTATTACATAGTATTTTACACAAATCAACCTGCTGCCACGCAGCAGGTTGATTTTAGCAAGTATTTATCATTCAGTAATTTACTTGAAACGGCTGAAGGGATATCAATAATACAACTGTGGGCACAAAAGAAATGCTAATCAGCAACGGCACAAACCGGACGGATGTAATAGCCTTCGTAGCGATAGAAATCGGCTACCTCGAGTTTGAACTGCCCGAAGTAGTCAACTCCCGCATAAATGTACCATGCCCTGTTGTCTTCCCGGTAATCGCTGCCGGTCTTGAGCGAAGAAGTCCAGATGCACAGGTTCTTATTCTCTGCCGGCAGGAAGAGCACCCCTCCTGTTGTCTTGTTCTCAATAAGGCATCCGGGCACGCCGTCAAGCGACGTCCAGTACTTTTCGCAGGCGGCTATCATAGCCGAGGCTTCCTCCATTGTCGGCATTCTCCAGCCGTTCCCGAGTTTTACCGCAGCGGCATCATCGGTATCTACAAGCACAGTAAGCCCGTCCGCCTTGCCGCTCTTCGCATTCTTGTCAAGCGTAGTATATTTGGTGTAACTGTAAGACTTGTAGAATGAATAAGTGTCCTTGTCGTAACGTTCCTTTACTTCGGTCTCGCCCCAGGCATACAAATGCCCGAGGCCGGTGGGCCCGTCTGCTCCAAGATTCCACCCGCGCCATAAAAGACCGCCCCCCATATCGACTGTTTCAGGAATTGAATCTATATCCTTTGTGCTTATGCTCAGGACATCGGAATAATATGCAGTGCCGTCGATATCGGCAGTACCGACAAAACAATAGGCAGTGCCCACTGCGAGTTTGTTAACGAAGGCTTCTTTAGAGTGCGATTCTTCTTCATTGGGATTGTAATCGAAAGAGAAGGCGAAGTTTCCGCCTGTAACAATGTCGGCTGCAGAAGGCACCTCCGAAGAATCGACCTCCTTATAATAGACTTCCATCCTCACCCAATCGGTCGGCGAATTCTTTATAGTAATGCTTCCGGAAAGGCTTATCCTCGCATAACCGGCCTCCAAGCTGCTGAGAGTCATTTCCACAGAAACACTGTCAGGATCAGGATTATCCTGACCTCCAGGATTATCCGGGCCATCCGGATTGTCCTGACCGCCACCGGGGTTGTCCGGGCCGTCCGGATTCTCCGGGTCGGTATGCTCTTCTGTTCCGGGTGTCAGGCCAGAGTCCGCTTCTGTTGAACCGGGATTGCAAGATGACAGTGCGAATACCGTCAAAATGCACATGAGGGCAATAAATAACTTTTTCATATCAATCAATTATAATCAGTCACGCCATAATTCGGAAGAAACGTCGGAGGGCATGCGCCAGTCTCCTCGAGGCGAAAGGGAAACGCTTCCAACCTTGGGGCCGTCAGGCATGCAGGAACGTTTGAACTGCTGGCTGAAGAAACGGCGGTAGAATACGTCGAGCCATTTGCGCAGCGTAGCCTCGTCGTAGCTGCCGGCGACATCTCCCTCAAGGCCGGAGCCGTCCGCACACTGGCAGCCAGCTGCCCGGTTTTCTGCAGAAAACGCCTTTTTCGCGAGGAAGAGAACCTTTTTCGGATCGAACCCCCACCGCATCACCTGATACAGGAAGAAATCGTGAAGCTCGTAAGGCCCGACAATATCCTCGGTTACCTGTGCGATGTCACCGGATGCGTCCGTCGGGAGCAGTTCCGGCGAAATAGGAGTTGCCACTATGTCGTCCAGGACATCCGCGGCATCGGAGAAATACTCCCCTGCCGCCCACTTAACGAGAGTGCGGACAAGTGTCTTGGGGACGGAGGCATTGACTCCGTACATGCTCATGTGGTCGCCGTTGTAGGTGCACCAGCCGAGGGCGAGTTCGGAAAGGTCGCCGGTACCGATGACAATTCCTCCTTCCTGCCCGGCGAGGTCCATGAGAATCTGGGTGCGCTCACGGGCCTGGGCGTTCTCGTAAGTGGTATCGGCTACATCGAGAGGATGACCTATGTCTTCAAGATGCTGAGTAACTGAGGGCACTATAGATATTTCGCGGCGCGTCACCCCGAGTTTTTCCATCAGAGCGTCGGCATTTCCCTTGGTGCGCCCGCTGGTGCCGAATCCGGGCATCGTTACGCCTATGATGCGGCTGCGCTCCCAACCGAGCTTATCCAGCGCCATGGCGGCGACAAGAAGGGCAAGCGTAGAATCGAGTCCTCCGGAAATGCCGATTACCACGGTGCGGCAGCCTATATGCTCGAGCCTCGTGCACAGGCCGAGGGTCTGGATGTCAAGTATTTCGCGGCAGCGCTTCGAAAGTTCCTCCCGGTCGCCGGAAGGCACAAAGGGATGCGGGTCAACATAACGCAGGAGCTCCGCATCGAAATCGGTCTGCGCAGGTTCACCTGCATCTGTCAAGGCGAACACCGGCAAATTCCCGAAAGCGTCCCTGAAATTCACGTTGCGGGCACGGACATTCTCCAGGCGGGCGATATCGACATCTGCCGTTATCACGGAAGATTCCCTTCCGAAACGGGTGTTCTCTGTGAGCAGGACTCCGTTTTCGCAGATTATGGAAGACCCGCCCCATACAAGGTCCTGAGTGCTTTCGCCATAACCGCAACTGCTGTAAACATATACGGCATTCAGCCTTGCAGAAGTGCTGCGGACCAGAAGGCGGCGGTAGTCCTGCTTACAGAGAGCTTCGTTGGACGCCGACAGATTGAGAATCAGCTGCGCTCCGGCAAGGGCGGCCCAGGTGCATGGCGGGACGGGCACCCAGAGGTCCTGACAGATTTCCACACCGAGGGTAACGCTGCCGAGACGGAAAATCTGACGCACCCCGATAAGGGTCCTGCGACCGGCATACTCGGTTTCTGCCGGCTCAGAAAGCATATCCCCGCCCTGAAACCAGCGCATCTCGTAGAACTCAGCCGAATTAGGGAGATATGTCTTGGGAACGATACCCAGGATGCGTCCCTCCTTAAGGATGAGAGCACAGTTATAGAGCCTCCCTGCAAAACGGACCGGAGCACCGATGGCGATGAGACATGGATTGGATGCAGTTGCATCAAGTATCCGACCTACAGCTTCTTCGGCTCCCCTTAACAGACGATCCTGCGCGAAAAGGTCGCCGCAACTGTAACCAGTCACTGAAAGTTCGGGGAAGACGAGGACGGAGGTGCCTGCGGCCTGGGCCTCGGAGGCAATGCGCAATATTTCCCGGGCATTCTTTCCGGGATTGGCCGGCCATACCCTTGGCGAGGCGGCTGCAACCCTTGTAAAACCGTAATTTTCACGTGCCATACTTTGCAAAGATAGTCATTTTTAGCTATTTTTGCGTGTATGAAAAACAAGGTATCCGAACACTTGAAAGTGCAGAGTTTCGAGGTTGACCTAAACAGCAGAATAAAACCATATTACATCCAGTGTCACCTTCAGGAGGCGGCGTACGACGGATCCGCTTTCTGCGGAGTGGGATACGAGGTAGTACACCCGATGGGGCTCGCATGGGTTCTCAACCGCCTGCACGTTTCCTTCAAATCACTTCCCATGTGGGGAGATGAAGTGAGGATTGACACATGGTCCAGAGGGCAGCAGGGGCCTCTTTGGCACCGCAACTACCAGATGTTCAAGGGGGAAGAGCTGCTCCTGAGCGCCACTTCCGCATGGACGGTACTGGACCTCTCCACCCGCTCCCTTTACAAGGGCGTACCCCCTTTCGACCCGGAGAAGCATCTCGCAGAGGACACGCTCCCCTTCTGCGCAAAACTCACGGTTCCCAAGCACCTGGAAATGCAGGATGCCGGATCCCATGTCCCCCTCTTCAGCGAAATAGATACCAACGGCCACGTCAACAACTGCGTCTATACCGACTGGGCGCTCAACTCCCTTCCGTTCGACTACCTCGCCAACAGGGAAATCCGGGACCTTGAGGTCAACTACTACCGCGAAGTCCATCCGGGGCAGAAAGTCATCTTCCAGATAGCAAGGGAAGCGGACACATGGTATTTCCGCGGCCTTCACGAAGGACTGCCGTGCTTCCTGGTTAAATTGGAGTTTGACCAATGAATTCCCTTTTCCTCATACTGATAGGGATAATCATCCTCGTCTGCATCTGGCTCAACAACATATCTTCCCGCATAGGGATACCCACCCTGCTTGCGTTCATAGTACTGGGCATTCTGGTCGGGAACATTGGAGTGATTCCTATCCATCTGGAAGATAAGCTGTTCGCCAAGAATGTCTGCTCCATCGCCCTTGCTTTCATAATGTTCTACGGAGGATTCGGCACCCGCTGGAAGTCCGCCCGTCCCGTCGTACGCGAAGCCAGTCTCCTGGCAACGCTGGGAGTTGCCCTCACCGCAGGCCTGACCGGCCTTTTCTGCCATTACGTTCTGCAATGGGACTGGGCGGAAAGTTTCCTTATCGGCTCGGTGGTGAGCTCTACCGATGCCGCCTCAGTGTTTTCCATCCTGCGTTCAAAGAAACTCGGGTTGGCAAACAACACCGCCCCCATGCTCGAAATGGAAAGCGGAAGCAACGACCCTATGTCCTACATGCTCACCGCCCTCATGCTCAGTATCCTGCACGGGAATGCATCAGGAGCGGCCGTTTCGTGGATGCTGTTTTCCCAGATAGCCTTCGGAGCCGCCATCGGATTCGCAGTAGCCAAACTCGCACTCTGGGCCCTGGACAATATCCAGATCAAGGGAGACGGGTACGATTCGCTGTTTTTCCTCGCCGTGGCGCTGATTTCCTATGCGCTGCCTTCTCTCATAGGAGGGAACGGCTACCTGAGCGTATATCTGGTGGGAATTATGCTCGGCAACAGCCGCATCAAAGGAAAGAAAGCCCTTGTGAACTTTTTCGACGGCGTAACAGGCCTCATGCAGGTTCTCATCTTCTTCATGCTCGGACTGCTTGCCAGACCGGCCCTGCTGCACAAGGCCATATTGCCGGCTTTGGGCATTTCCCTGTTCATGCTGCTGGTATCGAGGCCGCTTAGCGTTGCCTGCATACTCGTTCCCTTCCGCAAGTATCCGTTCAAACAGCAGGTCCTCGTTTCTTTCGCCGGACTCCGCGGCGCGGCATCCATAGTGTTCGCCATTATGGCCACGACCGAAAATGTGGTCATAAGTCAGGATGTATTCAGCATCGTATTCTGCATAGTCCTTATTTCCATAGCGCTTCAGGGGTCCCTGCTTCCGGCCGCCGCCCGGGGCCTGGATATGGTGGACGAGGGAAACGACGTCTTCAAGACCTTCAACGATTATTCCGAAGATACCGAAATCCAATTCAGCAGCATCGACATCACTCATGCAGACGCATGGGACGGCAAGCTGGTAAAGGACCTCAACCTCCCGTCAAGGATAATCCTCGCCCTCATTTACAGAGGCAGCGAGCGCATCATACCGCACGGCGGAACAAAAATCCTCGCCGGCGACAAAATCGTCCTTGTAACGCAGTCGATGGCCGACAGCAATTCTCAGCTCGTAGAAAAAATAGTCAAAAAGAACGGAAAACGCGCCGGGCACTCCATCAAGGATGTCGAGGGCGATGGTCTCATACTCCTTATCAAGCGTGGCGACGAAGAAATCTTCCCCACCGCGGACACCGTCCTTCTGGAGGGGGATGTACTGGTCCTTCTGAGAAGGAAAAAAGAAAAATGATATTCTAGTCCTCCAGGGCTGCAGCAATTACGCTTATAGGATTGAGCACTGGAATTCCGGTGCTCATTTCTATCTGCCATTTGCAGGTCTCGCATTCGGTCACGACTGCCTGCGGGTTGGAGCGGCGGATATCTTCGAAAAGCACCGAGCCCACTTTCTGCGAATAAGGATAATTCTCCTTTTTGAAGCCGAAAGTGCCAGCTATTCCGCAGCAGTTCTGATCAAGCACAGTGAGCTCGACCCCGGGAACGAGTTTCAGAAGCTCTATCGTATAAGTCTGCCATCCGAGCCTTTGCATATGGCAAGCCGTATGGTAGGAGAGCTTCATCCTGAAATCCTTCCTGAACCTGAGCTTCACGTCACCGGACTGGATTTTTCCGTAAAGCCATTTACAGGCGAGGGAGAGGCTGTCACGATAACCGTCTGTGGGCAGATTGAGAACTTCTGAATAATCGTTGCGCATCATATACGTACAACTGCTCGACGTCGTAAGAACCTCTTCGCCTCCCGCCACGGCCTTTTCCATGGACGCGATGTTGACCTTGGCCTGCCTGACCGCCTGACGGCCAAAATTATTGGCTACAAGGGCCACCCCGCAGCAACGTTCCTTTTCGAGCAGATGCACCCCGTAGCCTGCTGCATTCATCACCTTCACGAAGTCTTTTGCCAGCTGGGGATAGTTGTAATTCACATAACAGCCGTGGAAATAAGTGACGAAGCGATCGAAACGGGCCTGTTCTTTTTCCGTCTTGCGATGGAACCAGGTGGTGAATTTTTCGGAGCTGTATTTAGGGAATGTCCTGCGGGCATCAATTCCGAAAGCGCCGTCCAGAACGGCCTTGACCGGCCTAAGCGGCAGAACTTCATTCACCAGGCCGGCAAAGGGTGATGCCAGGGTTCCCATGAAATCGGTATGCGCAAGCATGGCGTCGCGCATGGGATGCTTCGAAGAGGGAGCATGCTCCAGGCGCGCCTTCTGTATGATATCCGCCACCTGAACACCCGACGGGCAGGCTACTTCGCAGCGTTTGCAGCTGAGGCAGTATTTTAGTGCATAATCATAGAATGCCGGGTCTTTGAGGCGGTAGCGCTCCTGGTCAGGACCGGCCTTCTTCGGACCGGGATAAGAAGGATTGGCCGCCATCATGGGACAGACGGTATTGCAAATCGAGCATTTCTGACATGCCTCGAAATTGAAAACGGAAAGGCTATTTTCCTGCATTGTACTTTCCTCCAAGTATTTTACCCGCAGCATAAACGTTCAGGGCGAAGTTTCCTCCTATGCTGATGCGTTTGTTCCCATCCGTCTTCACTCCAAAGCTCTCGAAAGGCTGGGGAGCAAAGAAGTCGGAATCGAACCACAGGGAACGGTCTTCGGGGCAATCCACGTCTGCCCCGAAAATGGACTCGCGGATTCCGTTCATGTCGGCAACCAGTCCGCGACTGAAGAAGCGCCCTGTGGCAAGCACGAATTCGTCGGCCTGAAGATCCACCCCGTTGGCCGTGAATACTTCCCTCAGAAGCATTCCGTCCCAGTTTCCACCAGTCACGACATCGCCGCGCAGAACGGTAACGCCCTCGTCTGCAAGATTCTTCAGGAGTCCGTAAGGATGCCCTTCGGCCCCGGGTTCGAGGACATGAAGGGTAAGACCGGCGGATACCAGGCAAACCTTCTTGCCTAAGCGGGCCCTTGTGAGGGCAGCCTCCTGGCCGGCACGTCCGCCGCCGATAACGACTGTATCAAATCTCATAGTCTTTCCTCCCATAACGGTTGCGCATGAACTCCGCCTCACGAAGGGTTTCTCCCCAGAGGACTGGAGTCATCCCCTTCCAGCGTTCCTGCAGATAATCATTGAGGAATTCTCCAGCCCTGTCGGGGCAACCGAGTTCCTCTGCCAGTATTTCGGCCGCACGGCGTACGCAATGGCTGCCCTGGCAGGTTCCCATTCCTATCCTCGTATGACGGCGAAGGTCCTGCAGGTTGCGGACCCCGAATTCCTTTATGCTATATGCGATTTCCGCCCTGGTGACCTGCTCGCATTCGCAGACGAGTTCGGCTCCGGGGCCCTTGAAATCCATCTTCAAGCTCTCGCTGCCATGCCTTCCGACCGCAGCCAGAGTACCTTCCTGCGCTTTATTTCCGAGCTTGTGATCGATCACCTTCGACACCTTCCGCTCTGCAGTCTCCGATCCGGTGAGCGGCAGCTGCGCGGTGCGGCATTTTGCATTCACACCCAGTTTGCTGCATACGAGGTCGGCAGTCATCTCCGCCATGAGGCGGGCTGTCGTAAGCTTTCCGCCGGTGATGGTTATGAGTCCCGGAACTCCGTCGCGCGTCTCGTGGTCGAGCAGGACGATACCGCGGCTTGCACTGCGGCCGTCTCCCCCTTCCGACACCAGCGGCCTGACGCCTGCATAAGCCCTGATTATCCTCGTATGTGCAAGGGACGGCACAAGCTGGACGCCCTCCTTAAGCAGGACTTCCACTTCTGCGGCGGTTACGCGCATATCGTCACAATCTTCGAAAGGAACCTTGTCGGAGGTGGTGCCAAGCACGCTGACGGCATCGTCAGGAACTATGATATCGGCATTGGAAGGCTTGCGGCAGCGGTTTATGACAATATCCGCCACGCGATGTCCAAAGACAAGAAGCGAGCCCTTGCTCGGCAGCATGGAGATATGGACTCCTGCCTTTTCCGCAAGGCGGGCTGCCCAGATTCCTGCGGCAAGGACCACTTCGCGGCCGCGGATTTCCTGAGTACCTCCGGCATTGCGAACCCTGACACCGACCACCCTTCCGGATTCGCGGACAAAGTCTTCCACGGAGCAGAACTTGAGAATGTCGGCTCCATGCCTGACGGCGTCCAGGGCGTTGGCGTCGGTAAGGCGGAACGGATCCACACTGGCATCCGGAACGCTGACCGCACCTATTATGGACTGATTGACTGCGGGCACCTCCCGTTTTACTTTTTCCGGGTCGAGGATGCGGGCGTCAATCCCAGCCTCACGGCATTTCGTCACAAACTTCGCCTGCCAGTCCAGCCCGTCCTCAGGAAGGCTGATGAACAGACCGCCTGTCGCTTCCACGCAGTTTGAGGCTATCTTTTTGAGTATCAGATTCTCGCGTATGCACTCACGCGCCCCTTCCGGGTCGTTTACCGCATATCGTGCTCCGCTATGCAGAAGACCGTGATTCCTTCCGGATGCTCCGTCGCAAAGATCTTCCCTTTCTATCAACAGGGTTTTAAGCCCCCTCAGGGCACAGTCCCTGGCCGTACAGGCCCCGGTTATCCCCCCGCCGACGATTATTACATCGTATTCTTTAATCATATGGTTGCAAATTATGCAAATATAAGGTTTTTTCGGCAAGAGACACTCTTGGGAGCCTATAATTTAAACTGATATTGCAGCTTTATTTCAGCGACTGACGGTTTCACGGCGGCAGAATAACGAAGAAAAGAGCCTTTTATGAAAAACGAATGCCGCTGACGGCACCTCAATCCCGCAACCGCGGATACGGCCCAGCCCCTTTTGTAATAAGCCGGAACGGAAAAAACGCCGGGAAGGTCCCGTTCGTAGCAATAGAGGCGGTCGTCCCAGAAATCTGCCCTGAATACCGTAAAACGCAGATGCTCCGACAGTTTGATCCGGCCTTCAGAGGCATGGCCGGCTTCTGCGTATGCCAGCGCGCCGAAATCCCGGCAGAGGACGACGTTCACCCTTGCCGCCGCCGTGATTTCGTCCGAGCAGGTAGGTTTCACCGAGGCCCTCACATCCGCCCTCAGCTCATGGCGCCACGGGAGCCTGTCCTGCGGCCTGAAGCGCTCCGTAAGGCGCAGCTTCGTCGCCACCTGCGTCTTGGGAAACTCAAACCCGGGAGAAAGGGACAGTATCCCCTTTAGATGCGCCGCCTTCTTTTCCGGATGGGCCGAGCAGTCCAGAGTCATCTCTGCCCAGTGCCAGCGGGCTCCGAGAGAAAGGCCAGCTTCATCAGACACCCTGGAAGCGCTTCTCGCTGCCCCTGCATAAGGGGCGTGATAATCTTCCGGATAGTATCTTGCCAATGCGGCAAAACGCATCTGATAGGAAGGGGCCCAGGTTGTACCGCAGAGAGCCGCCAGACGGGTTTTGCGGACAAGCGCGCCCTCCCGTTCGCAGATTACCGAACTAAGCGCCGTTTCCCCGAACAGCGTCCAGTGCCCAAGGCCGAGGACCCCGCTCAAAGAGGCACCGTCCTTTATCGCCTGCAGACTGAAACTCCCCTTCCTGCCCATTCTTAATGCATAGAAAAGCGGAGCCGCTGCCACCGGACTTTCTTTCCCTGACTGCTCCATGAACAGAGCCCCGCCAAGGCTCCATCTTCCCATGGGAAAGTCGGCGGCAACGCCCCTGAAAACAGGGCTGAACGAGCCGGTCGGCGCAAACCCGGAAGCATTGCGGCGGAAAGACTCCGCAGAAGCGAATCCGCTCAGCGACATTCCGCTCCACAGCAACAGTCCCTGCCCGAAACGGGCAGCAAAATCTCCGGCTATGACGCGGCTCCCCCTTCGGGAATAAAGAGCAAGACTGAGCGTCCCCGGCAAAGCGGAAGAGGCTGAATACCCGTTCCGGAAAGACCAGTACAGTTCGGCCGACGAACCTGCCGCCAGCTGGTATTTGCAGCCTTCCGCCCATTCTCCGGACCCTTTGTCCCTGACAGACGCCCTGAGCATGAGCGACTGCTTTATTCTTCTACTGCGTCTCTGTCCGGGAGCAAGAGAACTCGCAAAGGAAACGAAAGGCGCGAGAGCATTTGCAAGGTCCGGCCCAATCCCGTCCACAAGGGAAAGCTCGGAGAGGCTAAGTATGTCGCCTGTCCGCTCCCTGTAGTCCTCAAGGGCGGCAACCTGGTATTCCGAGAAAAGCCCGCTCGAAAGCAGACGGCTGCGGGAAGCCGTATTTATCTCTATCGGGCAGCGGGACAACTGTTCGAACCTTTCGATTTCACCTTCGGGAACTTCTTCCGCCGAACCGGCCCCAAGTATCAGCAGGATAGAAGCCATGATGTCTGTCAAGAGTGAGTTCATAGCCTCAAGTTAGACCGAAAAAACGGCAAAGAGTACATCGAAAGAAAGATTTTTATGTTATCGTATGCATTTTTTTCTTAACTTTCGGAATATAATTTTTTCGACCCAATGAGCAACATTATCCTTCACGGCAAAAGCTTCAAGCCGTTCATTTCCAATTCCAAGATAGAGAGCATCATCGACTCTGTCGCAGAAAGAATCAACAATGACTACAAGGATTCCAAAGAAGTGCCCATGCTCCTTTGTGTCCTCAACGGCGCAATCATGTTCACCGCAGGCCTCATGAAGAGGCTTACAATCCCCCTTGAGCTCATCTCCATGAAGCTTTCTTCCTATCAGGGAACGCAGTCCACAGGCAACGTTCTCGAGGTAATGGGACTTACCGGAGACGTTACCGGCAGGGAGGTTATCGTCTGCGAAGACATCGTGGACACCGGAAACACCATCGTAGCCCTCAGGGAAATGCTGCTCGCCAAAGGTGCAAAAGACGTAAAAATCTGCACCATGCTTCTCAAACCCGAAGTGTTCAAAGGGAAAACGCATCTCGATTATGTAGGAATGGAGATTCCCAATGACTTTATAGTAGGGTATGGACTCGATTACGACGAACTCGGGCGCAACATTCCCGACATATACGTTCTTGACAAATGAAATACTTCATCATTTTCGGGCCTCCGGGAGCAGGAAAAGGCACCCAGGCCGCTCCTATTGCGGAGCACTACAATCTGAAGCATATCTCGACCGGAGAACTCCTCCGGGCCGAAATATCGGAAGGCACGCCGCTCGGCCTGCAGGCCAAGGCGCTCATCGAAGACGGCAAACTCGTCCCGGACGAAGTCGTGGAGGGCATGATAGCCCAGGCTTTCGGGAAATACCGCGACGTGGATGGATTCCTGCTTGACGGTTTCCCCCGTACGCTCACCCAGGCAATCGAACTCGACGAAATGCTGGAAGCACGCGACGAAGGCGTAAACGCCGTCATATCGCTCATGATTCCCGATTCTGTAGTTAAGGAGCGCATAGCCCACAGGGCCCTCCTCGAGAACCGCCTGGACGACGCAAGCGATGCGGTGGTTGAAAACCGTATCCAAACCTACCACCGTCAGACAGAGCCGCTTATAGATTTCTACAAGGAGAAGGGAGTCTATCACGAAGTGGATTCCATAGGAACCATAGAAGAGGTAGCCGCAAGAATCCGCACGCTGATGGACACGCTCTAAAGCGCTGTCAGCACATTCTCCATACGGATCCCGCGGGATCCCTTCACGAGTATGATACTGTTCTTCACAGGCCTGGCGCCCAACGCGAGCGCCAAGTCGTTTGATGTAGCATACCACCCCTGGAACTCACCCTCCTGAGGAAGGGCGGAGTTTACGGGAATCAGTTCCCCTTCGGGATTTGATGCGAATGTCAGTCCCGATACACTGCAGCACAGCAGCGCCTTTCGGAACTCCTCGCCCACAAGGCAGAACCTGATGCCGCTTCCTATCAGACGCTCCACGATTCCCACATGCTCCCGGAGAGAATCGTCCCCAAGTTCGCGCATGTCTCCGAGAAGGGCCAGTTTAGAGTTCCCTTCCATCGCGGCCAGATTGTCAAGCGCCACTCCCATCGAGGAGGGATTGGCATTGTAGGCATCCAATATTAGGGTATTGCTGCCGGAGCGCTCGAGCTGGGACCTCCTGTTCGACGGGGTATATGCCTCGATGGCTGCGACTGCACTTGCCCTGGATACGCCGAGATACTCCCCTACCGCAAGGGCGGCCAGGACGTTCGAAGCATTATAGGAGCCGACAAGTTTCGTATCCACGGTGACTCCGTCGGAAAGGCGCAGCCTGAGGAAGGGGTCCTCTGAAGTGCAGGGAAGGACTGAGGCCCCCTGATAACGGAGCCCGTATCCGAAGACATGACAGGCCTCGCCACGCGCCATCTGCACAAGGTCGGCATCGTCCTCATTCAGGAAGATTACGCTGCCCTCATGCGAGCCCAGCCAGCGGTACAGTTCTCCCTTGGCCTTCTTTACCCCTTCGAACGAACCGAATCCCTGCAGGTGAGCCTTCCCTACGTTCGTTATCAGCCCGTAATCGGGCTGGGAAACCTTTACCAGTTTGGCGATGTCGTCGATATGGGACGCCCCCATCTCTATGACGGCCACCTGGGTATCGGGACGCATCTTCAGAAGGCTGAGGGGCACTCCAATGTCGTTGTTAAGGTTCCCTTCGGTAGCGCAGACTTCGAAACGGGCGCGCAGAACGGCTGCGATGAGTTCCTTCGTGGTAGTCTTTCCGTTTGTACCGGTCAGGCCGATGACGGGTATTCCCAGCGAACGCCGGTGATGGATGGCAAGCTCCTGAAGGGAGGCGAAAGGATCTTTCACCTTTATGTACCGTTCCCCCTCGGACTTGCAGTCGAAACTCACTACGGCCATTGCCGCGCCTTTGGACAAAGCGGCGGCGGCATACTGGTCGCCGTCGAAATTCTCGCCTTTGAGCGCAAAGAAAAGCTCGCCGCCGGTAATGGTGCGGCTGTCAGTCGAGACCCTGCAGGAGCAGTCCCTGTAAACTGAATATAAATCTTGGATGGAAATCATCTTCTTGCCTTGTCGTATAGTACGGCTGCGATTATCACATACAACAGATTCGGCAGCCACAGAGCAATCCACGCGGGAAGCGTGCCAGCATAGACGAACATCTGGGAAAAGCGCTGGAAGAGTATGTACGAGAACGCCAGTGCTATGCCTATGGCGAGATTCCAGCCTGTTCCTCCGCGCCGCTTCCTCGAGGAAAGGGCCACGCCCATTATGGTGAGGATTATGCACGAGAAAGGCATCGCCCAGCGTGTATGCTTCTCTATCTCGGCGTACATAACGTTCGCATCGCCGCGCATTTTCTGTTTGGCTATCAGCTGGTTAATCTGTTTGCTGGACAGTTTTTCAACAGTGCGGTTGTTCTCGTAGAAGTCTGTTATGGTAAGCGCTATCACCGTGTCTTTCTTTTCTCCCGAAACGACCCTGTCTTCAAGGCCGCCGCTGTACTCCCGGATGAACCAGTTGCGAAGGTGCCATCCCCCGAAAGTACTGTCCCATACAGCCGTATCGGCAGTGAGTTTGCTCTTGATGCGGTTGCCCTCCACCTCTTCGAGCGTAAAACGGTATGCGGTGTTGTTCCAGGTGCTGAAATTGTCCACGTACACGAACTGTCCCGGTGCAATCTGATAATGGATTTCCCGCCTCTTGTCCTTTACATGGCTGTGGCGGATATAGGCAGTCTCAAACTCCACGCGTTTGTCGTTGGCCTGCGGAATGACATACAGGTTGAGGCCGAGCGAGAGCAGGGTGATGAGCACGGCGGTGAACAGATACGGCACCATCATGCGTCCGTAACTGATGCCCCCCGAAAGTATGGCTATTATCTCCGAGTTCGCGGCCATCCGGGAAGTGAAAAAGATAACCGTTATGAACACGAACAGGGAACTGAACATGTTTATGAAATAGGGCACGAAGTTCAGGTAGTAGTCGAAGATGATGGACCTGAGCGGTACCTGTTTCTGTACGAAGTCATCTATCTTTTCGGAGATGTCGAAGATGATGACGATGCCGATTATGAGCAGGATGGCCACGAAGAACGTGACCAGAAAACGTTTTGCTATGTAGAGATCTATCTTCTTCATAGCCTTTGACTTAACACGGGAACGACAGAGTCTTTCCAGGCAGCGAAATCCCCCTCTTCTATGTGCTTTCGCGCAGTACGGACAAGATCGAGGTAGAATGCCAGGTTATGCTCGCTTGCAAGCATGGCTCCGAAAATTTCCTGGGCGGCGAACAGATGCCTCACATAGGCCTTGCTGTAGGTATGATCCACGAACGAGCATCCCGAGGGGTCGAGTTCGGAGAAATCATCCTTCCACTTTTCGTTGCGCAGGTTGATGATGCCGTTCCATGTGAAGAGCATGGCGTTGCGCCCGTTCCTTGTGGGCATGACGCAGTCGAACATGTCGATTCCCCGAGCTATTCCCTCGAGAATGTTCGCAGGGGTGCCCACTCCCATAAGATACCTCGGCCTGTCCTTGGGAAGGAGCGGGACGGTGTATTCCAGCATCTCATACATGGTCTCGGTAGGTTCACCGACGGCCAGGCCGCCTATGGCATAGCCGTCCGCATCGAACTGCATGGCATGCTCTGCCGCCTCCTTGCGGAGATCGGGATAAACGCAGCCCTGGATAATCGGGAAGAAGGTCTGGTCATAGCCGTAGAGCGGCTCCGTCTCGCGGAACCTGCGCACAAAGCGCTCCAGCCAACCTTTGGTAAGGTCGAGCGACTTTCGGGCATAATCGTGGGGAGCATCGCCCGGGCAGCACTCGTCCAGCACCATGCAGATGTCGGCTCCGATTACGCGCTGGGTGTCCACATTGTTCTCCGGTGTGAAAACGTGACGCGAACCGTCGATGTGACTGCGGAATTCGCAGCCCTCGGGGGTAAGCTTGCGTATGGGAGAAAGGGAGAAAACCTGGAAGCCTCCGCTGTCTGTCAGTATGGGGCGGTCCCAGCTCTCGAAACGATGCAGACCGCCTGCGGCCTTGAGTATATCAAGCCCGGGGCGCAGATAAAGATGGTAAGTATTGCCAAGGATTATCTGTGCGCCTATATCGTCTTTCAGATCGTGATGATATACTCCCTTTACGCTGCCCACCGTACCGACGGGCATGAAAATAGGGGTCCGGATATCGCCATGATCGGTATGGAGCACCCCGCTGCGTGCGGCCGAACGGGGATCGGAAACTTCTACGGAAAAATTCATTATACAAAGATATGAAAAATAGAGCAAAATCAGTAAATTTGCAAAGCAACAAAAACCAAACCGAATGGCAAACACCAAAAGCAGCATCAGCTTAAGGCTGATCATCATGAATTTTCTCCAGTATGCAATCTGGGGAGCCTACCTCACCAGCATGGGAGGTTTTCTTGGTAAAATAGGCCTCACCGACTACATCTGGCTGTTCTTCGCCACACAGGGATTCGTGTCCATCTTCATGCCCGCGCTCATGGGCATCGTGGCCGACAAATGGATTCCCGCACAGAAGACCCTTTCGATCTGCCACGGACTTGCAGCCATTTTCATGCTGGGAGCCGGCGTTTATGCGATGAGCAACGTGGACTTCGTAGCCCAGGTGGGAGACGTCACCGCCCATTACACCATGGGAGCCGGGTTCAGCTTCGTAGCCTTTTACGTTCTTTACACCCTGAGCGTGGCCTTCTTCATGCCCACCATCGCCATTTCCAATTCAGTGGCATACAATGCACTCGAAGTGGCCGGCAAGGATCCCGTAAAAGACTTCCCGCCAATCCGCGTGTTCGGCACGGTGGGATTCATCTGTGCGATGCTCTTCGTGAATTTCATGCCCGACCTCGGCCACCCGGCCATCAAATTCCAGCACAGTTATTATCAGTTCCTCATTTCGGGCATTCTCGGTCTTGTTCTCTGCGGTTATGCCCTCACAATGCCTAACTGCCCCTGCAAGCCCAAGTCATCTGAAAAGCAGAGCTTCCTCGAGGCAAGCGGACTCTCGGCCTTCAAACTCTTCAAACAGGGTCAGTTCGCAGTGTTCTTCATCTTCAGCATGCTGCTCGGCGCCAGTCTGCAGATAACCAACGGATACGCCAACACCTATATAACCTCTTTCGCCGACCTTCCGCAGTTCGCTTCCGCATGGGGCGCCCGCAACGCCAATGCCCTCATCAGCATAAGCCAGGTGAGCGAAACCCTCTGCATCCTCCTTATTCCATTCTGTCTCAAGAAGTTCGGCATAAAGAAAGTGATGCTCATCAGCATGTTTGCCTGGGTGTTCCGCTTCGGATTCTTCGGGCTCGGAAACCCCGGAAACGGCGTCTGGCTGTTCATTCTCAGCTGCATCGTTTACGGCGTCGCCTTCGACTTCTTCAACATCAGCGGCTCGCTCTATGTGAATGAGAATACCGACAAGGGAATCCGCAGTTCCGCACAGGGACTCTTCATGCTCATGACCAACGGGCTCGGCGCCTCCATCGGCACCTGGGCGGCCGGAATGGTCGTAAAAGCTATCGTGCCTGCAGCGCAGACCGTAGAAGGAACCGTGGTAAACGGAGCCGAAGTAATAAAGGGATGGCAGGACGCATGGTATGTCTTTGCAGCGTATGCGCTTGTGGTGGGCATACTCTTCCTCATCCTCTTCAAGGACCCGCAGAAGGCCAAGGCCTCCGGACAGACAGCTTAAATTTCCAGCACAAGTCCCTCTTCCGAAGTCCATGGAATAATCTCCACGTGCACTTCAAGAGGAGCAAGCGAAACTCTCACACGGGCGTCGGCGAGATCGTCGGCGCCCCAGTCGTATCCGGCTTTCAGCAGTGCTTCCCCCAGATCCCAATCCCAAAGCAGCCTGGAGTCAAGGGCGGAAAGGCATTCCAGTTCAAGAACTGAATCCTTTCCATGCTCGGGCAGACGTACCGAGGTTTCGCCTCCGGAAGAAAGCTTAAGAAGGCAGCAGTACTCTTCCGATTTGGGGACCGAGCGCAACCTGATACGGGATGTCCGTTCGTCAGGCTCCTTATCGAAGGAGAAATACACCGTGGCAAAGCGCTTGTGAAGAAGCACTTCTACCCTCTCTTCTTCCGCTTTTACGGGAATGTCCGCCTTGAAAACCCAGAGGCTGTCGCATTCTACGCCCCAGGCTGCAGCCGTTCCGGCTCCGTTCGCAAGCCACCCCTCTACATGCACGTTTCCCCTTTCGACAGCCGCCCACTGCTGCGGAGAGTCGGAGTTTACGAACAGCGAATCGGTGCCCGAAGCGTGTCTTAGTATCACGCGCACGGGATATTTAGTTGCAAGGTCCATGCTTTCGGACGACAGCCTCACTCCCAGCCAGGCGGGACAATCGTGCCTGTCTTCCTTAATGCTGCACCCCGCAAGGCATAGGAGCGCCATCATCAACATTAATATATTTCTCATTGTCACGGCGTTATATTGTACAACTTTTTCAGTTCCGCTATCTCGGGATCGAGATTACCCCTGTACACATAGGAAGGTTCCATCTCGCAGGCTCTCAAATAGGCTCGGACAGCAGACGCACCGTCTCCCCTTCTGGAAAAAACAAGGGCACGCAAATATTCACTCCGGGCGGATGAAGGGAGCTTGTCAAGCACTGCCATGGCCGACGCATTGTAATCCATGGCGCAGTATGCCACGGCAGAGTTGATATCCCCGTAAGGCCCCAGCAAGCGCACGGCATCGGGATAATTGCCTTCTTTCAAAGCCCTCAGCCCGTTCATATAAACGCTGTCGGGAACAGTGGTATGGACAGTATCCTTAATCATTCCGCGCCTGTGCATATAGAACCCGAAACGCACTACCCGCAGATGAGGATAGATATTTTCGCGAAGATATCGGTAAGAGGGCAGCGCACTCAGTTTCCTTTCCCGCCGGTCCGGATCCTTTTCCCCGAATAAGTTTTCTATGCAACGCTTTTCGTTTTCGGTAAGGACAGAATCCGAGAGAACAGCTCTCAGGAGCCCTTCCCAATTCTCCGGAATGGCATGCGGAATAAAGTGAAGGACGACCGAATCCCTTCTGGTCATGGCGGAATACCAGCGGCACACCGCCTCACTGCGTTTCCTGGAAAGGGCGGCATTATAGCGCAGACTCCCCTCGGGCGAGCAGGAAGCTGCCACAACAATGGAATCCATATCGAATTCTTCATCCTCAAGCAAAGCTTCAAGCATCTCGCTTATTCTTCTCATTTCCAAGGCGTTCCTTCCTATGGAAGTATCAACAACGGCACTTCCGGGAGCGAACTCCACATAGCATGCGCCATCGGCCCTGAGGCGCCTGGAACTGATTTGAAGGAGGAACCGTTCCTTATCTTCGGCCAGGCCTCCGATAGAGGAAATGTAATAGACAAGAGGTTCCCCGAGGGGAAGGCTGCAAAGAAGCCTGTCTTCTTCGTACAGCTGTCCTTCAAGAAAGATTTCCGCCTTTTTCAGACCAGGCCTTGTGCCCATCGAATGCACATAAGTATAGGTCACGGCCCCGGAATCTCCCGTAATTACGCTGTCCAGCCTCACTCCATCGGGCATGGGAACTTTCACAAAACGAGAGAACATCCTGTCCCTTTTCGCCATACGGCGGCTGTTGAGGCGCCTGCGGAACCTGTCGGTATAATGCTGCACGGCCTGCTGCTGCGAAACCCCATAGATGGATGCGAAACGTCCGTCGGAGACATACGAGCTGTCGGCCCTGAGCGCGTATAGTTCGGGAATGTTTCTCTTCAGGAATATTTCCAGCTGGGCCCGGCGGATAAAAACCGTAGTGTCCGAAACAAGGGATTCCAAAAAATGAGCGTAGCGCTGGTAACCCCTGAGTTGTGCCCGGCGGTATCCGCTGCCAGTAATATAAACCGGCTGAAGACTGCTGTCTTCTCCAAGGATACGGAGAACCGGAGAAAGGCGCAGCTGCCAGCGGCTTTCAACCATTCCGGCAGGAACAGTAACATCAAAACGGAGATCCACCCTGCCGAGCCGTTCAGCCACGTTGCGGAACCGTGCCGCCACTACGACCGGAGATATTACGTCACTTGCAACCATTTCTCCGTTCTCATCCTGCACGGCGCGCATCAGAAGCATTTTTCTTCCCTGTGCATCACTGACTTCTGCCGGGTCCTCAAACCGTTCCGATGTGGCAGTATCAGCCCTCTCCCAGTAATCCTCAGTCACACTGAGCACCGGAGCGATGAGACCGCTTCGGACGGCATCAACCTTACTCGCCGAAGAGCAGGAACAGAGCAGCATCATAACCGCCGGGACGACTCGTTTCATTGTCAGTTCATTTCGTCGGCCATACTCTCATCCCTTTCATAGACCCTTATCTCGCGAGCCTGTATTTCGGAAAAATAACGGTCCGGCTGCCCTGGATTCTGGATTTTGGTATTGCGTATCCTGCCAAGTACATACAGTTTGGCCCCTTTCTGAATCTTTGAAGGTTCGGGAATGTCCCTCCCCTCCCATGCGCTGACGTTATGCCAGGTCGTATCAATTCTGGGTTCACCGGCGGCGTCCTTATAGGCACGGTTGGTGGCCAGCGAGAAACGGATCACCGTCCTCCCGCCGATGGTCTGACTGCTTGACATACCCACGATTCCCCTCAGCTCAACTTTGTTCATCTGTTCCATAATTCTTGTAATTGTTAGTGTTCCGGAGAGGGTGCAGGCCGCGCGGTCCCGCCCCGCTCACGGTGCAAAGGAAAGAAAGAGAAATGACAAATAAAATGGCTTGTGACGAGGCAGGAGCATGTTTTTCTGTTTTTAAAGAATCTTAATTATCACAAAACAATTACCCCGATAACAATATTATTTTAAGATTTTTCAGAAACAGAAATAAGTTTCATTTTTGTTTTTGCTTCGTTGCATCAACGAAAAAAGCATCCCATATTTGGGACGCCATGAAGAAGTACGCAAAAGAAGAAAAAGAGTTCAGGTGCCTTATGTGCGGCAGACTGGACTATGGAAGAGCCGATAAAAAATTCTGCTCTCCCGAATGCAAAAACGCCTGGCACAATGCCTTGACAAAAAAAAGCCGCCTGTACCGGAACCGGATACTGACGGCTTTGGGACGCAACTACACTATCCTTAACGAATCCCTCGACCGGGGTGAGCTGTCCATTGACATGATGACACTCGAAGACCGGGGTTTCAGACCTTGCTACGTAACCGGATATCAGCCTGTGAGATACGGTCACGATACATTCCGCTGCTTCGACATAAGTTTCTGCCGAAGCGCGTCAAGGATATTCAGGATCCGAAGGGAGGAGAACCTTTAGTCCTTTGCCTGCTTGGAGGCCTTTGCCGCACCTGGAGCCGGGGTGGATACCACATCGGCCACGAATTTGTCGTAGTCGGCCTCGGAAATCATATGGCAGGTACCGTTGATCTGGGCGCCCATCTCAACCTGGAACTTGCGCACGTTGATATTTCCGTTGACGGAAGCGGCGCCCTTGAGGGTCATCGTATCCTTTACGTAAATATCGCCTTCCATCTTACCCCAGAAATCGACATTCGTGCAAAGAAGCGAACCGGTGACTACCGAATTCTCCCCTACGACTATCTTTCCCTTGGAGTAGATTTTCCCCTCCACGGTTCCGTCGATACGGATATCGTTAAGGGATGAGATTTCACCTTTGATGACTGTCCCGGCACTGATGTGGGATACGTCATTCACGTCCACGATGGGTTCCATTTCTTTATTGTTGCTCATATTGTCTGTTGATTGCAGTCTGTTAAACAAGTCCTTTACCATGGCAGTTCTTATATTTTTTTCCGCTGCCGCAGGGACAGGGATCGTTACGGCCAATCTTCTTGTCGGCCTTCACCGGGGCGTTTGACTTCTGCTCTCCGTTGGTGGAAAGATCGTCGTGACGGGCATTCAGAACCGGGGCGTTACGCTGCACACGCGCAGGCGCAGGAGCCTCGGAGGCATCGCGCAGAGGTACGAAAGCCCTCAGCAGGAAGGTAAGCACATCCTGATTAAGGCTTTCCAGCATGCTGGCGAAAAGGTTGTAACTCTCGAGTTTGTAAACTACGATCGGGTCCTTCTGCTCATAGGATGCGTTCTGGACGCTCTGCTTGAGGTCGTCCATCTCGCGCAGATGTTCTTTCCAATGCTCGTCTATCTGATAGAGTATGATATTGCGGCTGAGGGTCTTGCCTACCTCACGTCCCTCGGATGTATATGCCTTCTCGAGATTTACCGAAAGGGTCATGGTCTTCCGGCCGTCAGAGACCGGAATGGCGATGTTCTTGTAGATGCTTCCCTGCTTCTCGTAAACGGTCTTGATTATCGGGGAGAGTTTCTCAACCAGCAGGTCCATGCGCCTCTGGTAGATTTCCTGCATGTGCTCCACCAGGCTCTTTACGAGTTCATCCGGCTTTGCATGGGTATAGAAACCCTCATCGAATCCGCAGTCCATGGCAAGCTTTGCCATAAGGTTCTCCTGGAAGGCTTCGAAGTCGAGGCCCTCGCTCTGATCGACCAGCAGCGAAATGGAGTCGAACATCATGTTGCGAAGGTCTATCTCTATCTTGTCTCCGCTGATGGCATTGCGTCTGCGGGAATAAACCGCTTCGCGCTGATAATTCATCACGTCATCATATTCCAGAAGGCGTTTACGGATACCGAAGTTGTTCTCCTCAACCTTCTTTTGGGCTCGTTCGATGGCCTGTGAAAGCATTTTGCTTTCGAGGGCCTCATTCTCCTCCATGCCGAGACGGTCCACCACGGATGCGATGCGCTCGCTTCCGAAAAGACGCATGAGTTTGTCTTCGAGGGAGATGAAGAAGACGCTCGAGCCGGGATCCCCCTGACGTCCGGCACGGCCTCTGAGCTGACGGTCCACGCGGCGGCTGTCGTGACGCTCAGTACCAACTATGGCCAGACCGCCCGCGGCCTTGACCTCAGGCGAGAGCTTGATATCGGTTCCGCGGCCGGCCATGTTGGTCGCGATGGTGACGGTGCTGCTCTGTCCGGCCTGACCGACTATTTCAGCCTCGCGGGCATGCTCCTTTGCATTCAGGACGTTGTGCTTGATTCCCCTCATACGGAGCATACGGCTGAGCAGCTCGGACGTCTCCACATCGGTAGTACCAACCAGAACCGGACGGCCGGCATCGCGAAGCTGCACGATACGGTCGATGACAGCCGCATATTTGGCCTTCTTGGTCTTGTAGATAAGGTCGTCCTGGTCGTCGCGGATAACCGGACGGTTTGTCGGGATTACCATTACGTCGAGCTTGTAGATGCTCCAGAACTCGCCCGCCTCAGTTTCAGCCGTACCGGTCATACCGGCAAGCTTGTGATACATGCGGAAGTAGTTCTGCAGGGTAATGGTCGCAAAAGTCTGTGTGGCGGCCTCCACCTTCACATTCTCCTTGGCCTCGATAGCCTGGTGCAGACCGTCGCTCCAACGGCGTCCTTCCATGACACGGCCGGTCTGCTCATCCACTATCTTGATCTGTCCGTCCACTATGATATAATCGACGTCCTTCTCAAACTGGGTATATGCCTTGAGCAGCTGATTTACGGTATGGATGCGTTCACTCTTAAGGGAGAAGTCTTCCATGAGTGCGTCCTTTGCCTGCTGACGCTCGGCAAGGGACATCCCGCTGTGCTCGATGCTGGCTATCTGGCTGCCGACGTCCGGAATCACGAAGAAATCGTCGTCTCCCACGCTCTGGGCAAGCACTGCGTGCCCCTTGTCGGTCATATCCACCGAATTGAGCTGCTCGTTGATTACGAAGTACAGCGGGTCCGTAATCACCGGCATCTCCTTTTCGTTGTCCTGGATATAGTAATTCTCTGTTTTCTGAAGAATGACCTTCATGCCCGGTTCGCTGAGGAACTTGATGAGTGGCTGATACTTCGGAAGGCCCTTGTGAGCCCTGAGAAGCAGTCTGCCGCCTTCGGCCTCATCCCCTTCGGAAATCTTTTTCTTGGCTTCGTTGAGCACCTGATTCACAAGCGTGCGCTGAGCCTGATACAGTTTCTCCACATAGGGGCGATATTCCATGAACTGGGCGTCGGCCTCGGTCTTCGAGGTGGGACCGCTGATGATAAGCGGAGTACGGGCATCGTCGATAAGCACGGAGTCAACTTCATCCACGATCGCGAAATGGTGCTTGCGCTGAACAAGGTCCTCCGAAGTGGTGGCCATGTTGTCGCGGAGGTAGTCGAAACCGAACTCGTTGTTGGTTCCGAATGTGATGTCGCAGTTGTATGCCCGGCGGCGCTCGTCGGAATTGGGCTTGTGCTTGTCTATGCAGTCCACGCTGAGACCGTGGAACTCATAGAGCGGACCCATCCACTCGCTGTCTCGTTTTGAAAGGTAGTCGTTGACGGTAACCATGTGGACACCCTTGCCCGCCAGGGCGTTGAGGAACACCGGAAGCGTGGCCACAAGGGTCTTTCCTTCACCGGTGGCCATCTCTGCAATCTTGCCCTGATGAAGGGCGATACCTCCGATGAGCTGCACATCGTAATGCACCATGTCCCAGGTGATTTCGTTTCCTCCGGCCAGCCAGTGATTGTGCCAGACCGCCTTGTCGCCGTCTATCGATACGAAGTCGTGGGAAATGCTGAGAAGCCTGTCGAAATCGTTTGCGGTGACCACTACGTCGCCTTCGGCAAGACGCCTGGCAGTGGATTTTACTATGGCGAAAGCTTCGGGAAGGATTTCCATAAGGCCCTTCTCTATGGCATCGTCTTCATCCTTTACGAGTTTGTCAGCCTCGGTGGCGAGGGCCTCTTTCTGATCTATGGGAATATCCCCGTCAAGTTCAACCTTTATGGCCGCGGCCCTGTCTTCGAACGGCTTCTCTATGCCCTTCATATATTCGCGGAGCGCGCTTGAGCGGGCACGGAGTTCATCGTTTGACAAACTGTCAATCTCTTCGTATTTCTTGAGTACTTTGTCGAGCAGCGGCTTCACGGCGCGGTAATCCCTGTCTGCCTTGGAGCCGAAGATCTTTCTTAGGAAGTTATTAGCTGGCATTTCTCTATTATTGTATAGCTTGCAAATTTAATTAAATATTGCCGAATGCAAAAATTTTGCCTATATTTGCACCCCGACGCAGGATTAGCACATCGGTAGTGCATTGGCTTCCCAAGCCAAGGAGGGGGGTTCGACTCCCCTATCCTGCTCTTCTCAAAGCCTGTCCCTATAAGCGGACAGGCTTTTGGCATTTATATTGCCATATCTGTGAATTGATTGGAATAAACCGTGCCTTTGATGAATAATACTTGCCAAAAATGATAATTACATTATATTTGCCTATATGAATATGAAACGTTTTATACTGACACTCATTCTGGCTCTTGCCGCAACGGCATCTTTTGCCCAGACCGAAGACGAATTTCTCAAGCTTAAGCTGCAGCGCCGTGAGAATCTGACCGTCAAGGAATGGAATACCGATGCCCGGACCAAAACAAAATGGCTCGACAGGGTTACCGTCTATGATTCCCGAGGCCGCAAGATCGAGGAAACCGAATACAATCAGTACGGGCAGTCATGGCGGGAAACATACGAATTCAACGAACAGGACCAGAAAGTGAGAGAGACGCATTACAACGACAGGGACAAGGTCGCCTATGTCCGCAAATTCGAATACAATCCCGACGGCACGCGAAAAAAACAGTACACCTATGCCCCCAACGGGAAACTGCAGACCATAAAAGTTTTCGAATATACAAGGGATGCAGCAGCAGGTGAATGACATCCTGGGCCGAATGGCGCCGATTTCCCTCGGGGAGATGGACTCCATCAAGCTGATGAACCGCATCGACACCAAATTCGTCACCAGCGGTGCCGTGCTGCGCCTCATCCTCGAAGATGCAGCCGGCTACGGATACCGGGTATGCGAAATTGAAGGGCAGAGGACAACCGGATACAAGTCGCTCTACTACGACACCCCCGACCTTTTCATGTACACCGCGCACCAGAACGGCAGGAAGACGCGTCAGAAAGTACGTACGCGGACATATCTTGTCTCCGGCCAGACTTTCCTCGAAATCAAGCGCAAGAACAACCGGGGCCGCACAAAAAAGAAACGGATCGGCATTCCGGAGGAGGATTTCGGGCATTTCGGGACCAACCCCGAAGCCGCAGCTTTCCTGAAGGAGAAATCATGGTTCAGCGCCGAGCAGCTCGAGCCGCGCTGCACCACCGAATTCGACCGCATCACCCTCGTCAATCCCGAAAAAACGGAACGCCTCACCATCGATACCTGCCTCCATTTTCACAATTATGCCACCGGACGGGAAGGGTCGCTGGCCGATGCCGTCATTATAGAACTAAAACAGGACGGAAGGCACCCCTCGCCTATGAAACGGATTCTCGCGCGGCACAGGGTTAAGCCGTACCGAGTCAGCAAGTACACCATAGGAACCGTCCTAACCGACCCCGGGGCAAAAGACAACCGTTTCAAAGAAAAAATCCGTTACATAGAGAAAACAATAAACAAAAAGATTACAGACAGATATGAAAGGACTGCTTAAATTGTTCACAGCCACATTCGCGGCCGTCCTACTGTGTTTACCCTCTTCTGCACAGCAGCAGGGCACGCAGCAGGTTCTCGCGGCTTCAGAGGATGAGATTTCCGCCACAAATCCAGAAGAATTCCCCGAATTCGACCCTCAGATTGCCGCGGAAAACGGTTATGAAGTCGAAGCGGACGAGGCTGGAGAGTACAGGGTGAAGAGTTCCGCCTCGATGATTACCTCCTCGATACTCGACCTGCTCCTTCACTTTCTCCTGAACCTCGCGGTATCCTGGATAATAGTACAGTTCTTCTACTTCCGCAAGGGCGGACAGCGGAACTACTATTTCACCTTCCTCGTCTTCTCGAGCGCCATGTTCCTGCTGCTCTACGTAATGAACAACCTCAGCCTGCAGATAGGATTCACGCTCGGCCTGTTCGCCATTTTCGGAATGATACGCTACCGCACGGAAACGGTTCCCGTAAGGGAGATGACATATCTTTTCATCATCATCGCCATTTCCATCATCAACGGCATCGGTGCCGAGATTCCATTTGCCCTGATTGTCACCGCAAACGTAGTCATGGTGCTGCTCATCTGGCTGCTCGAGGGCATAGGAATCATCCGTTCCAGGATATCTACCAAGATAATCCTCTACGACCGCATCGAACTCGTGGAGGCCTCCCGCAGGGCAGAACTCATCCAGGATCTGGAAAAGCGGCTCGGTCTCACAATTCTGTCGGTCGAAGTGGGCATGGTCGATTTCCTTAAGGACTCCGCATACCTGAAAGTCACTTACGAACTGCCCAAAGGCGAGAGTTCCAGCATCGACAAGGCCGTAAAAATCAAGGGATATGAAGGTTAAAACCATAGTTATTTCCGCACTGCTTACCTGCGCCGCAGCAGCCTCATACGCCCAGGATTACGGAGATATCCGCAGCCTTGCGCTCGCTTCGCAGGGGAACGGAGGCGGACTCCAGTACGGGCAGGATGATGTCACCTTCGACACCGGAGCGAGGATAAGCGGCGGAGTATCCTGGTCGATAATCCCCAAAAGGTTCAGCGTCTCGCTGGACGAAGAGCTCCGGATCAAAGACATTTTCAGCAATTTCAACAAGTCCTATACGAGCGCCGCGGCCGAATACAGGATACTGCCTTTCCTGAAGACGGAAGCGTCTTATTCTTTCATCATGACCAAAAACAGTTCGGGAGTATGGAGAAACCGCCACCGCGGAGCCCTCAGCTTAACGGGAACGTGGAGCCCCGGCAGATGGAAGTTCTCCCTGAAGGAAAAGCTGCAGGCCACTTACAAGGCCTACGACATAAACCTGTTCCAGGCACCCCGTACCGACCTTGCCCTTAAGACGCGGATCAAAGTTTCTTACGATTTCCGCCACAGCAGATGGGAGCCTTATGCTTCGGTCGAAATCAGGAATACCCTCAATGCAGTAAACCCGGATTCTTTCATCTACGGCAAGTACACCTGGGAAAAGTTTGACGGAGACGATTGGGTGAGCAAGAGCCGCACATGCTACGGCAACCTCTCCCCTTCCTACAGCGACATCTATATCAACCGCCTGCGTTTCCAGGCCGGTACAGAATACAAATTCAGGAAGGACCGCGTGCTCACCATGTACGTTGTCGTGGACTGCAACTACGACATGCCCGTGGATTTCAGCTCGAACGGAATTCAGAAAAGTTACAGCAGTTACCTTGAAGACAACCCCTCTTCGGATATATCGGAAAACAATTACTATAGTTACGGAACCGGTATCCTGACGCTTCAGGACAGCTACTATGCAGGTATCGGCCTTTCATTCAAGTTCAAACTCTGAATATTTGTTTTTCGAATCTTAAAACAAATGCAGCGGTAAAAACAGAAATACTTTTTTTACACCGTTCCTTTTCACTGAAAGCCTTCATAGTTTTGCCTAAAAACGCAAACAAATGAAGGCTTTTTCCATTATCTCCATGGCGCTGCTTGCCGCCATTGCATGCGACCGGATCATCAGTGAACCCAGCGTCGCCCCAGGTATTCTATCCCTGTCATTCAGCCCGGAAGAGACGCGTGCATGCGCCGACATACCCGACACCAATTCCTTCATACTCAATATAAGGAATCATGACGGCACGACAATCTGGTCGGGCAGCTATTCTCAAGCTCCTAAGGAATTGCCGCTCCATCCAGGAGAATACACCGTCGAAGCCCTCTCGGGAAATTTTACGGAACCGCTTTTCGAAAGGCCGCTGTTCGGCGACCGCCAGACGGTCATGATAGAATCGGACAGGGTTTCCGCAGTGCATCTCAGATGTACGCAGAAGAACGCTTCGGTAAGGCTGCAGCAGACCGAGCAGTTCATGGCGGACTACCCCGCAGGGACATTCTATGTCCAAAGCTCCACTGGCACCCTCATGTATTCTTATGGGGAGCGAAGGACCGGGTATTTCATGCCTGGAACAATATGGATTGTACTGAGCTGGGGAGGATCCAGCAAAACTCTTGCGGTCAAAGAGATAAGCGAAGCTGAGGTGCTGGTGCTGAGAATAGGCTCGGGAGGCACAGTGCTGAAAGTCGATACTGCCGCCGAGCGCTATGGAGACGGACTCTCCATGGAAGTGGACACATGCCGGACCTGGACCTGGGAGAATTACGATTATGGCGCCGGAGGAGAAGGCCCCGGAAGCGTTCCGCAGGACATGTCGGGAGCATACAGCATAGGGCAGGCCAGAAACAAGGCGGATTCCGGCGAAAAGGGGGTTTGGGTTTACGGATACATAGCAGGAGGAGACTGCACCTCCAAGACCTGTTCCTTCTCCGCCCCTTTCAAATCTAACAGCAACATTGTGCTCTCCCCAGACCCGGACTCCGCAGTAAGGGAATCATGCCTTGCCGTCCAGCTCAGACAAGGCGACATACGGGACGCCCTCAATCTTGTGGACCATCCCGAACTTGTCGGACGCATGGTTTATCTCAAAGGAGACCTCGTTCCGAAATACTATGGCCTGCCCGGTCTGCAGAACATCAGCGGATACCGCATGCCATAAAAAAATTCACGGGGCCCCGCAATCACTGCGAGGGCCCCGCTACTTAACCTAAACTTAAACTATGAAAAACTTCGGGTGCAAGTTACGAATTTTTTGGGAATTTGTATACCTTTATCAAAAAATTACATTTAAAATGCTTAAGAATTCGATTAAAAGCCTGACTTTCACCCTCATCGCATGCCTGTTTGCAGTTTCCTGTGGCGATTGCGAAAGAGTCAGCGGCGACCCCATGAACAGCCTGGTATATACCCTTGACAACGGCCTCAAGGTGTATATGACAGTAAACAAGGAAGAGCCCCGCATACAGACATTCATCGCCGTGCGTTCCGGGGGCAAGAACGATCCTCACGAAACTACAGGTCTCGCACACTATTTCGAGCACCTTATGTTCAAGGGAAGCGAGCAGTTCGGCACCAGCGACTATGAAGCCGAAAAGCCTATGCTTGACGAAATCGAGCGCCTTTTCGAACAGTACCGCACCCTGACCGACCCCGCTGAGCGCCTTGCAATGTACCGGAAGATAGATTCCGTAAGCTACGAAGCGTCCAAGATTGCAATCCCCAACGAGTATGACAAGTTGATGAGCATGATCGGCGCCCGCGGGACAAACGCATGGACGAGCCAGGACGAAACGGTTTATACTGAAGACATTCCGTCCAACCAGGTGGAAAACTGGGCGCTCATCCAGGCCGACCGCTTCCGCCATAATGTAATCCGCGGTTTCCACACGGAACTCGAAGCCGTCTATGAAGAGAAGAACATGTCGCTCACTTCCGACATGGAAAAGCTCTTCGAGGCGCTTCAGGCCGGGCTCTTCAAGAAGCACCCTTACGGCACCCAGACGGTTCTCGGCACCCAGGAACAGCTGAAGAATCCCTCCATCGTTAATATCCGGAACTACTACAACGCCTATTATGTTCCTAACAACATAGCCATCTGTCTTTCCGGAGATTTCGACCCAAAGGCAACCCTTGCGATAATAAAGAAGTATTTCGGGGACTGGACCCCCAATCCAGACATCCCCGTACTCCGTTACGAAGAGGAAGACCCCATTACAGAACCTCTCGTCAAGGAAGTTTATGGGCTTGAATCCGAAATGGTTGCGCTCGCATGGAGGCTCCCCGGAGCAAGAGACCTCAAAACCACGGCCGTCTCCGACATTGCATCCGAGATTCTGAGCAACGGACGCGCCGGACTTATCGACCTCGACGTGAACATGCAGCAGAAAGCCATGCAGATCTACGCCGGCAACAATACCCAGCCCGATTACAGCATGTTCCTCGCAATGGGACTTCCCAAAGAGGGACAGACGCTCGAAGAAGTGCGCGACCTCGCCCTCGAAGAGATTGAAAAACTCGCCTCGGGAGACTTCGACGAAGGCCTCATCAGCAGCACGGTGAACAACATCAAACTCCGCAAGATGCGCCAGCTCGAAAGCAACCGCAGCAGGGCCAACCTGTTCGTGGATGCCTTTATCGCAGACATTCCCTGGAAAGATGCATGCAAGGATATCAAGCGCTACGAAGGCGTCACGAAAGAAGACATCACCGAATTTGCCGGAAAGTATCTCCGCCGCGACAACTATGTGATAGTTTACAAACGTCAGGGAGAGGACAGCTCCATCGAGAAGATATCCGCCCCCGAAATAACTCCTATAGAAACCAACCGCGACAAGAGCAGCGACTTCCTGCTGTCTGTCCAGAACAGCGAAGTAAAGCCAATAGAGCCCAGATTCGTGGACTTCTCGCATGACATGTCGGTCCTCAGCTTTGCACCGGGTGTGGAATTGCTTTACAAGAAAAACACCATCAACGACATAGCTTCAGTTTCCTTCATCTGGAACCGAGGTCTCTTTCAGGACCCGGCGCTCCAGATGGCAGAGAATTATCTGTCCTATCTGGGCACACCTTCAAAGAGCGCCGCGGAAATTAGCAGCGAGCTGTATTCCCTTGCCTGCTCATTCTCTCTGTCGTGTTCCGAACGCAGCAGCAGCCTCGTCGTTTCGGGACTCAGCGAGAACCTCCCGCAGGCAGTGAAGATAGTTGAAGACCTCATCATGAACGCCGTACCCGATGAAGATGTGCTCCGCGAACTGAAAAGCGACCTTCTCAAGAACAGGAGCGACTCAAAGAAAAGCCAGGACGCCTGCTTCCAGGCGCTTACCGACTATGTCATCTACGGGCCGGAATTCATTAAGAAGACAACCCTCTCCGATGCCGATGTCAAGGACCTGTCTTCGGAGGATCTTCTCGGACGCATACGCGAACTGTTCTCCAAAGGGCACGAAGTTCTCTACTATGGCCCGCAGGAATCCGGAGAGGCCCTGAAGATGCTCGCATCGTGCCACAAGGTCAGCGAGGGCTGCGAGCCGCTCGAAGAGGAGTTCCAGCCGGTACTCCGCACTCCGTCCTCGCAGGTGATACTGGCTCCCTACACCGCCAACAATTTCTATTACTACCAGTATTCCGACAGGGGTGACGGCTTCGATTCCGCAGTGAGCCCGCGCATTCGCATGTACAATGAGTATTTCGGCTCCGGCATGAACGGAATCGTCTTCCAGGAAATGAGGGAGGCCCGCGGCCTCGCCTACAGTGCCTCCGCCTACCTGCGCGAACCGGTATGGAAAGACGGCGACTGCTACTTCTTCGCTTTCATCGCTTCGCAGAATGACAAGTTGCGTAAAGCTGTCGAAAACTTCGATGTCATAATCAACGACATGCCCAGGTCGCAGCAGGCTTTCGAAATTGCGAAACAGGGCGTGCTCTCCCGCATGCGCACGCAGCGCACCAGGGGCACAGGCGTCCTGGCGAAGTACCTCGAATGCCGCAGACTGGGACTTGACGAACCCTCCGACAAGGCCATTTTTGAAGGCATCGAAAAGCTCACGCTTGAAGACGTCGCCAAGACACAGCAGGAGTGGATCAAGGACCGCACCTACACTTATGGAATTTTGGGAGACCCCAAGGACCTTGACATGAAATTCCTGCATACGTTAGGCCCGGTGAAGACGGTCAGCCTCGAAGAAATATTCGGCTATTAGAATCGTACGTCACTATAACGGCGCGCCCGTCACTGACCGGTCTTCAAATTAAATTGAAGACCGGTTTTTTGCGCCTCCGCACTCCCCTTCCGAACGCTCCGGCGCAAAGATTTATTTTTAAAACCTTACAAAAACATAAATAGTTGAAGGAGTAAACGCTTCATTGCTTATTAAAACGCTTTTTCCCCCTGACATTTGCCATCGTCAAATCAAAACAAAAAAGCAATGAAAAAGTTAACTCTTCTCCTGCTTGCCGCCGTATGGGGCGCTTGCGCACTCTCATCCTGCAACAAAGTTCCTGTCAATCCCCCGGCCGGGAATCAGCCCTGCGGAACGGCACGACTCACCATCTCCCTTTCAGGGATAGATGCGAACATCGAAACCCGCGGCAGCTCTACGGCTGAAAACGCCGGAGACAAAACCGCATCTTCGCTCCAGATAATAATATGCGACTCCGAGGGAAACCGCATAAAAGCCCTTGAAGAAGAAGGAACCGTAACCCTGAGCAAAGGTATGGTATATACGGTTGTCGCAATAGTAAACGGCCCCGGCGTCTCATCCGGAGTATATGAGGCAAGGCGTACTGTGGCGAACCTGGCCACCAATCCCTTCGTAATGTATGGCGAAAGTACCGTGGACCTCACTTCTTCCGACGAAGAAACGCTCACAGTCCAGGTCAAGAGTCTTGCTTCACGCATTTATCTCACCGGAATCAAGAACGGACTTCCCCCGGCATTCGGAGGTTTCACCCTGAAAAAGGTCTATCTGTGCAATGTCATGGGTGCAGTGAAACTTGACGGCACGAAGGTGGCGACTTGGTACAACCAGTATGGCAGAAAAGATCTCGCCACGCCCATAACGCCGAATTCCGTCACCGGAGCCGTGGACGAAACGACTCCGGCCGCAAGCCGGACGCTCGTCACCTACAACGACCAGGGATTCTCGATAGGCGCCAATTTCCTCGCGAAAAAGTATTTCTATACGTTCCCCAATACATGCAGGACTCCTGTTCCGGATAATCTTGCAAGCCTCACCACCTGGACAGACCAGGCCACATGGCTGACCATATGCGGATCCGTCCAGGGAAAGATCTATTACTGGACTGCAAATATAGGCGCAGGTCTTGCCGGCGGACTGCAGAGAAATACCAGTTATGACGTAGCCATTGTTCTTAAGAACCTGGGGAGCTCCGATCCTGGCACTCCGGTAACAGAAGGGTCTGCCGACATCAGCGTAAATATCCTTCCGTGGACCGCCGGAGAGGAAATTACAGAAACCATTTAGCCATGAGACGGTTACTGTCCAATGCATGCATCATACTCCTTTTTGCGGGCCAGTCCTGCATGAAGGAGTATGACTCCCTGCCGGGCAAGGCGGAGGATGACGTGAGTGTCAGGCTGAGCCTTACCCTTGCAAACACCCCGTCCAAATCGTCTTTCTGCCCGGAGGAGCTCGACAAGATTTCCGACATAAACGTCTGGATATATCAGGAAGGCGTGCTGATAAGGGATTATTCATTCTATTGCAGCATGCCCGGCAGCGGCAGCCTGGATGTCTCTTTCCCATCCCGGCACAGCAGGTACAACCTGTATCTTCTGGCCAATGCCGGCGAAATCGAAGCGCCCGACTCTGAAAAGGACATCGGTAACGTAAAGGCTGTGTTCACGGACTACTCGTCTTTTTCGCAGAAAGGGTTCCCGATGGCGGGAAGGCTTCCCTCTTTCCTTCCGTCCGGAAGCGGACATGCCACCCTCTGCAGGCTCGTCGGCAGATATGACATACAGGCCCGCTTCAGTCCCGGAAACAGGATCAGCTACACCTTCCTCTCCGGAAAGATGAAATCCTGTGCAAGGGCTGTCAGGCCTTTCGGAAACCTGGCAGGAATGGACGGATATGCGAGCCGGGCGGTTTCAAAAGAAGAAATAATCGAAGAAGGAGACGCACTGAGCAGCGAAGACATAGCGACTCTGAATTCCGGCGGCGTAGTAACCCTTTATTATCTGGAAAACTGCCAGGGAGAACTGCTTCCCGGGAACACCTCCCGTTTCGGAAAGAGCGCCGAAGCCATAGACATGGCAAGCGGAGAGCCGGGAAGATCGGGCCTCTGTTCCTTCCTGGAACTATGCTGCAAGGCCGTTACGCCCACGGCTACATACGAGTCGGTCTATTACCGCGCCTTCCTCGGCAGGAACGACTGCTCCGACTTCTCCATAGTAAGGAACACATTCTGCCCGTACCTGCTCGACGTGGTTTCGACCCTTGTCTCCGAGTATCCCTGGTTCGTTGAGCCGGACAATCCCGAAATCACCGGAACCCTCTGCTTTGCAGATACCCGCTATACCGGAGAAACTGCACCGGAAGCCTATAAGAACAGCACCGTGGACAACCGTTTCCGGCCATTCAGGAAGGTGGATTCATTCTGGATGATGAAAGGATTCACGGCTTATTATTACATCTACCGCTCCAACCCGGAAATCGACTATGTCATTTCCATCGACAAGGCGGGAGAGACCGATCCCTGCATCACATATAAGACAAGCACCCTGGACGAGCATTTCACCGCGCTCCGGATTGATACTTCGATGCCGCTCACAAAAGACGGGACCAACGCGAAGGCGGCTTTCATCCTGCGCTCCACCGACGGACTCATCAGAGACACCATGACTGTCGGCGTACTGGGGCAGCCGCCCTCCCTGAAAATACTCTACGACAGCGGAACCGGGCAACTGGTGGCCGAGACCGAGAACCCGATGAACCTTATGTTCTATGTAAACATAAGCGGGACCCTGTACGGCAGCTCATCCAAAAACATCCGTTTCACGGTTGGAGGATTATCGGACATATCGTCCGGCGGGTTCAATGTTGACAGCGGGGAATACATTCTATCTGACAGGAGCATCTACCCGCTGCCGAAGTGTTCGTCTTTCAAGCAGGTTCTCGATGCCATGACCGCAACGCAGAAAGCGGTGCCTTCGGGTCTTGTAGGTAATATCAGCATAAAATATGATTCTCCCAACGAGTACCGACTGCTGCCGCTCGATACGGGCATTCCCCTACGGCTTAACCAGGAACTTACCGTTACGGACGGCAATTACTGCGGGGCGGGAACGGACATGGGCATCTGCACTCCTCCCTATTATTTCCGCAGGCACTACAACCTGTCAAGCGGCAATGCGGATCCCGGCCCTTATAGCGGGAAATATTATCCGGCCATATCGATGAGCATATATGACGGGAGCAAATACACCGAGAAATGGGATACCGAAGCTGCGCTGTTCTACACCAAGACAGACTACGGGATGCTTTTCAAAACTTGGCCCGCATCGCTCGGCTTTTCAGATTTTTAGTATATTTGTGAGTTTCAAACAGTAGTGTATATGGATAAATTCACAAGGAATTACGTCGAGAAGATAATGTCCGGCGTGATAGCCCGCAATCCAGGCGAGAGCGAGTTTCATCAGGCAGTGAGGGAAGTAGTTGAAAGTGTAGCCTCCTACATCACCGCCTATCCCCACCTCATGGACCTCAAAATCATGGAGCGCATGGTCGAACCCGAAAGAGTTATCATCTTCAGGGTTCCCTGGATGGACGACCGTGGGGAGATCCAGATCAACCGCGGTTTCAGGGTGCAGATGAACAGCGCCATCGGCCCCTACAAGGGCGGAATCCGTTTCCATTCGAGCGTCAACCTCAGCATAATGAAATTCCTCGCTTTCGAACAGACCTTCAAGAACGCGCTCACGACTCTCCCGATGGGAGGCGCCAAAGGCGGTTCCGATTTCAATCCCAGAGGCAAGTCCGACGCGGAGGTGATGCGTTTCTGCCAGAGTTTCATGACGGAGCTTCAGCGGCATATAGGTCAGGACACCGACGTCCCGGCCGGTGACATAGGAGTAGGCGGACGCGAGATTGGGTATCTCTTCGGACAGTACAAGCGCCTGCGCGACGAATTTACCGGAACGCTCACCGGAAAAGGCCTCGCGTGGGGAGGCAGCCTTCTGCGTCCCGAGGCCACCGGTTACGGTTTGTGTTACTTCGCACTTCAGATGCTCTCCACAAAGGGAGAAAGCTTCAAGGACAAGACGGTTCTTGTTTCCGGTGCGGGCAACGTAGCCCAGTATGCGGCAAAGAAAGCGGTGAGCCTTGGTGCCAAGGTAGTTACCCTTTCCGACTCCGACGGCTTTATCCACGACCCTGAAGGGCTGGATGAGGAAAAGCTTGCTTATGTATTCGAACTCAAGAATATACGCCGAGGCCGCATTAAGGAATATGCAGAAAAATTCCCCGGTGCCACATACTATCCCGGAGAACGTCCGTGGAGGATCCCCTGCGACATAGCTCTCCCCTGTGCTACCCAGAACGAAATCGAAAAGGCCGACGCAGAAAACCTCGTGAAGGGAGGCTGCATGTGCGTAGCCGAAGGGGCCAACATGCCTTCGACACCGGAGGCCATAGCTATCTTCCTGGAGCACAAGCTTCTCTACTCCCCCGGAAAGGCATCAAATGCCGGCGGCGTAGCTACTTCGGGACTCGAAATGAGCCAGAATTCCATACGCCAGAAATGGACCGCCGAAGAGGTGGACGCCCATCTGCGCCGCATAATGTCAGACATTCACGCCGCATGCCTCAAATACGGCACTCAGGAAGACGGATACGTGAACTACGTCAAGGGTGCCAATATCGCCGGATTTATAAAAGTTGCCGGCGCAATGGTGGATCAGGGACTCGTATAGCCACGACATGGGAAACGAACTGATGTCCCGGAGGATCCGGCGGATTCTGCTGGTTTGCAACAATTACGACAGTTATTCCCTCGAGGAAGACGGCCGTATAGAAGCACAGATCACAAGGGAGTACTCGGAACTTAACCTGAGCAACCCTCCTGTCTTTGTCCGCGTGGAATCCACTCCCGAAGCGCTTGAACTCATAGAGGAAGGCGAACGTTTCGACCTTGCCATCACCATGTACAACGTGGGCGAGGTTGACGTGTTCGAGTTCTCGCGCCGCCTCAAGGAGTACGATCGCGGAATGCCCGTGGTTCTCCTGACATCGTTTTCCCGTGAACTCTACCGGCGCATCGACGGCAGCGACACTTCTTCGATCGACTACATCTTCTGCTGGAACAACTCCCCCGACCTGCTGCTCGCAATAATAAAATTGCTGGAGGACTCGCTCAATGCTCCTCACGACATAACTGAATGCGGGGTGCAGGCCATCCTTCTGGTGGAGGATTCAATACGCTACTATTCCACATATCTGCCGGTGCTCTATAAACTCGTTCTGCAGCAGAATGTGGATTCGGTGAGAGACGCCCTCAATGAAAACCAGCAGATAATGCGAAAGCGCGCCCGCCCGAAAATTCTGCTGGCCAGGTGTTACGACGACGCTGAACAACTCTACAACCGTTACAAATCCAATATACTCGGAGTGATTTCCGACATCGGGTTTGTAATGCACAGGGGCGACAATCCGTCCCTGGAAAAGCTTGACGCAGGCGTCCAGCTCGTCCACATGATCCGGGAGGACAATCCCAAAATGCCGGTACTCATGCAGTCCAGCCAGGAAAGCATGAGGGAAATGGCAGGGAAACTCGGAGTAGGTTTCGTCGTAAAGAAATCCAAAACCCTCATATCGGAAGTCAGCGAGTACATCGGAAGGGAGTTCGGATTCGGCGATTTCATCGTGGTGAATCCAGATACCGGGGAGGAGACGGGTCGCGCACGCGACCTGCAGGAGCTGGAAAAGCTCATGGGGACTATCTCCGACAAGGAATACTTTGCCCTCATCGAGAAGAACTACCTGTCGAAATGGCTATTTGCGAGGGGCCTTTTCTCGATAGCCAGGGCCCTTCGCCCCCTCGACCAGAACAATACCGCCGACATCCGCCAGACCACCATCAAAGCCATCCGTGACTACCGCATCGGGCAGGCTCTCGGCGTGGTGGCCAAGTTCGATCCCGAAACATACAACGACACCATCCGTTTCGCCAAATTCGGTGACGGTTCAATAGGCGGCAAGGCACGCGGGCTTTCCTTCCTCAACCACATCCTGCAGAAATACGAGCTCTACGACAAGTGGGAAGACGTCAGGGTCCTGGTACCGCGCACCCTTGTGGTCAGCACCGACTGCTTCGACGAATTCATCCGCACCAACGACCTCAACTATGTCATCAATTCCGAATCGACCGACGAACAGATTCTTTCGGAATTCGTTTCGGCTCCGCTTCCTTCCAGCCTTTCCAAGGCTCTTAAGGTATTCCTCAAGAATGTCAGGGGCCCGCTTGCAGTGAGGTCGTCTTCCAAACTGGAAGACTCTTATTACCAGCCTTTTGCAGGGGTTTATTCGACCTACATGATTCCTGATACGGGGAATCTCGGGCAGCGTTTCAGGATGCTCTCAAAAGCCATCAAGAGCGTTTACGCTTCTGTATATTACGCTTCTTCAAGGGCTTACATCACCGCCACTGCGAACGTCATCTCCGAAGAGAAGATGGCCATAATCATTCAGGAAATCTGCGGCAGCGAGGAAAACGGCTACTTCTTCCCCACCTTGTCGGGAGTCGCGCGGTCGGTGAATTTCTATCCCATAGGGCACGAGAGGGCTGAAGAAGGCGTCGTCAAAGTCGCATACGGCCTCGGAAAGGCCGTCGTTGACGGCGACCAGGTGCTCAGGTTCTCTCCGGTGTATCCAAAGAACACGCTCCAGACATCAACCCCGGACCTCACCATGCGGGATACCCAGAAAGCCATGTACGCGCTCTCGCTCGATCCCGGGGATTTCCGCACTTCGGTTGACGACGGCATAAACCTCAAGCGGATCGACATTGCGGACTGCACACGTTTCGGCAGCCTCTCCAAAGTTGCCTCCACCTGGGACTACGAGAACATGCGAATAGTTGATTCCGCCATCCCGTCCGGCCCCAAGTTCATTACGTTTGCACACATCCTCCGTTATGGCTCGTTCCCGCTTGCCGGCATCTGCCGCGAACTGCTGGAAATCGCAAGGAAGGAGATGAAATGCGCAGTAGAGCTGGAATTTGCAGCCCAGATTGAAAGCGAGAGTTTATCCACCTTCAATGTACTGCAGATAAGGCCGATTTCCGCCGACAGCAGGGACGCCAAGGTCAATTGGGACGAGATCGACGAAAAAGATGCCCTGCTGAAGTCTTCCAGCGGACTGGGGACAGGCTGGATTAACGGAATCCGCGACATCGTTTATTTGAAAAAGGAAAGCTTCGACACCTCAAGAACCAGGGAGATCGCCGCAGAAATCACCGCTCTCAATACCAGGTTCCGCCAGGAGGGCAGACAGTATGTCCTCATAGGCTATGGCAGATGGGGCTCGAGCATACCTTCCCTCGGAGTTCCGGTAAAATGGAGCGACATCTCCGAAGCCAAGGTGATAGTGGAATGCGCCCTCGACGATTTCCGCATAGATCCCAGTCAGGGAACCCATTTTTTCCAGAACCTTACATCCTTCAACGCCGGATACATCGGCGTCGATCCCTTCTCCCGAACGGGAGACGTCTTCGACTATGATGCCCTGCAGGCTCTGGAACCGGCTTTCGAAACCGCTTTCCTGAGGCATGTAAGCCTCGGCGAAGACCTCGTAATCTGCATTGACGGAATGCAGAACCGGGCCATAATCAAACGGAAAGACGCGAAATAAGCTCGTTTCCAAGCTCTTCCTTTACGCGGATGTGTTCCGTGACCGCCTGCACGAAGGAGTTGGATTCAAAATCACCGCGCACGTGTTCGAAGTCCTGCTCCTTGTCTTCCTTGTTTCCGTCTGCCCCGAATCCGGTCATCGAAGCAAGGTCGAACTCCTTGCGGGCATCTTCATAAAGGATTTTGTCGAGGCCTATCACAGCCTCCTTCCACTGCTCCACTATCGAAATCACGTCGGCTGCGGTGATGGTCGCGGGATCTATTCCGAAGAAATCCTTGTAATACCCGTATGCCCAGGTCCATTCATAGGAATAGTATCCTGCATGGATGGATGAGAAGGTGCGGTTGATTTCTTCAATTGAATCCACCTCACCGCTTTCGATACGATCAAAAAGATTGTCCACCAGTCCCTTGGGGGCTATCATACCGCTCAGGTCAACCCAGTATCCGGTTCCATACGGAGTGTCCGGAAGAAGGGCTGCGCGTATCTGCTCGTCAGTAGCGCCGGCAGGAAGGTCTTCCAGCCGCTTGATTATGGAATTGCCAAGGAACTTGGTGATGGCTGTGCGGTAGAGGCGTATGCCATTCTTGAGAGAACTGTTCTTGATCTTTGTGCTGTGGTAGGAATAGACGTCGGAGAGTTCTCCGGAAGAATACTGCAGATTCTGAAGCAGCCGGATTCCTTTCATCATCTTCTGCACGGTGAAAGGACTCAGCAGGTTGTAATTGATGCTGTCCAGCCTGTCGGGGTCTTTACGACCGTCCCGCCTGGGCCATTTCTGGGCATCGCGGATAGTACCTACGCTCCGCAGGTTGACAGCCGGAACAAGATATGTAGTATTCTGCTGTTCAATAAGATACGAGAACGGGAGATTGGTAGTGTCGGAGTGCGTCACATGCCTTCCCATAACAAGCGAGAAGGCTCCTATCCTTGCAGGCCAGAGGATGTACGAATCCGAGGCCGTCTTGGAGCCTCTCTCGAGTATCCCCTGATGGATGGGGCCGAGTTTATAAAGGTGATTGCTCTGGTTGGAACCGCTCCCCGCATTCATGAAGGAAAACATGCCTGCGATGAGCAGGGTGCTCTTGTGATGGGTGACTGTAAACGGACCGGCAAAGATGGAGCAGGCTTCCCCGTTCTCGCCCTGGCAGTTGGAGAAAAAGAGAGAATCGGAAGCACTGTATCCATGGCCGAAATGGCAGCTCTGGCCGATAAAGCAGCGCAGCAGCGTGGTGTTGTCCTCCACCGACGAACCGCTGCAGATAATGAAGTCGTCGGCGATTACGCCATGCCCTATGCAGACGGGAGCCGACGAGTTGCTCACTATGGTTCCGTTGCGAAGCCTGCTCGCGCCGCTCACAACGGCCCTGTCCCCTATCCGCACTGAATTGATATAACGCGTATTACGTATGACGACCCCAGAACCGACACTTCCCACCGAGCTCCTTCGTTCGTCTATGAAACGGTCGGTGATTTCGCCCAGGCGCGAGATGAGTTCGGGGCGATAGCGGTACATGGTGAGCACATACGCCAGCTGGGCTCCGAGCCTCTCGTGGATACGGATTTCGCGGCCGCCTGTCTCGTTCAGCACCGACACCTCCACCCCGTTGCCGAAAGTACTTTCACCTTCGACATACATGAGATTCACGTTCTCGATGAGGGTCCCCTCACCGATTTCGTAATTCGCGATATAGTTGGTTATGTTTTCTATGAGGCAGTCATCTCCCACAGTGACGTTGTGAAGGGTGGCGTTGCGTATGCCCGACGGTTTGGAGAGCCCTCCAGGAAAACTGAATTCCTTTTCGAAACGGCCGAACCTTATCTTGCCGGAGAATGTGACCCCGCAGATGCGGGACGCATCTACATACTTTGCCGAAGTCTGCACTTCAGACCAGTCTGAAGAACGGCAGCCTGCGGCCTCGAGAGCCTGGATTTCGGAGGGAGAGAGATTTCTGAATTCCACACGGGACCCCTTGGTCTCATGTGAGGACGACGCGGCGGACGCCCCAGAACGAATTGTTGACATGGCAGTAACAAATTACTAATGGAAACGGGCCGCACGGCGACGGGCCGTTTCCGTATTATTTGTACCCCCATGGCGAATCGAACGCCAACCGGCGGAACCGGAATCCGCAATTCTATCCATTAAACTATGGGGGCGGGGCTGCAAATATACAAATTTTTGGTATAATTCTTCCCTCTGTATGGAGTGAAGATTATTCCGACAGCACCTGAATAAGCCAGGACAATAATGTTAAAATAATGCTTGCTTTTGTATTATTTGTATTTGTCTTACAAATACTTATAATATACATTTGCGGGGTATGAAAACATCTGTTATTTCTGCATTTGCAGCTGCTTTAACGATTATTGCAGTTTCTTGCTCGGATAAAAGCGACCTTACGCCAAATACAGTATCTACGGAAAGACCGACACTTTCCGACAAGCTCGCAACCGCTCAAACCAGAGCTCTTTACGAGAACCTTATCGACCTCATGGACAAGGGCACGATGTTCGGCGCCCAGATTCCTACCGAATACGGTCTTGACGGGGGCAAGAAATGGTTTGACGACGGCACGGCTTCCAACTCCGACACGAAATACCTCACAGGGAGCCATCCGGCAGTTTGCGGATGGGACATCACCTACATAGAGGTGGGTGCGGAAAAGAATATCGACGACGAAGCGTTCACGGATATACGCCGGCACATAATCGCAGCCTACGGCCGCGGAGCAGTAAACACCCTGTGCTGGCACTGCACCAACCCGGTAAGCATGAAATCGGCATGGGATGGCACCCGGGCCACCTATTCGATTATTCCCGGCGGTTCAAAACACGAAATGTTCAAGGGCTGGCTCGACAAGGTGGCAGCATTCATAAGCAGCCTGAAGACCGCGGAAGGAGATCTGATTCCCATCATTTTCCGCCCGTGGCATGAACACACGGGATCCGGCTTCTGGTGGGGCAAGGGCAACACCTCACAGCCCGAATTCATTGCGCTGTGGCAGTTTACCGTGGATTATCTCCGCAACGAGAAAGGACTCCACAACCTTATATTCGCATACTCCCCCGACATGGTCCATATCTCCTCCAGGGATGCCTATATGGAATACTGGCCGGGAGACGGATACGTGGACATTCTCGGGCTTGACGCCTACGACCGCGACGGTGCCGACTATGGGCATAAATGTCTGCAGCTATGCCGTCTCGGCAACGTTCTGGCAAGGGAAAGGGCCAAGATATTCGCCCTCACCGAGACCGGACTGGAAAACAACAATCCCGAAGAATCCAAGTACTACAACAAGAAATGGTGGACCAGGATGCTCTACAAAATAATAAGCGGGGAACGCATCTCCTTTGCCCTTGTATGGAGGAACGGAGGGTTCCCGTCAGAGGGAAGCCATTATTTCAATGCCTTCCGCGGCTGTTATTCCGAGGACGACTTCAGAACCTTTGCCGCAATGGAAGACGTCCTGTTCGAAAATGACATCCCCGACATGTACAGCTATGAGACACGGAACTGATTCGATTATTGTCCTGCTTGCGGCAGGTATCCTCGCAGCAGCCTGCACTCATTCCCGATATCAGAATGTCAGGGAGTACATCGCCGCCGGATGGGACAGGACAGTCCGCGTAAACACCTGCGACACTCCGGATTCTCTTATAGGCCTGCCTGAACCATATACGGTTCCCTGCGAGGACGGCATGTTCAACGAACTCTATTACTGGGACACCTATTTTACGAACGAGGGACTCATCGCAGACGGCCGCATCGACCTCGCCAAAGGGAATGTAAACGACATAATCTATCTTATCGGCCGATACGGTTTCATGCCCAACGGAAACCGCCTCTGGTACCTGTCGAGGTCGCAGCCCCCCTTTGCGACAGCCATGGCAGAAAGCGTCTTCAACGCTACCCGCGACACAGCCTGGCTGGCTTCGGTGTGGCCTGTCCTATGCCGGGAGCATGAATTCTGGCGGAAAGAAAGGATGACGCCGGCAGGGTTGAACCGCTATGGCGGATCGCCCGACGAAAAACTACTCAAGGAATTCACGATTACCGCATCAAGCAGGCTCGGCACCGACTTCCGCGCCCTCGGGTGGGAGGAAGACAGGTTGTCCAAGTTCGGATACGACTGCGTTGCCGAGTGCGAGTCGGGATGGGATTTCAATCCCAGATTCGACCGTCGCTGCGGGGATTTCTGCCCTATCGATCTCAATGCAATCCTCTACAAGGCAGAAAAGACCATGGCGAGTTTCGCCACCGTCCTTGGCTGCGACGATCCCGGAATCTGGGAAAGCCGGGCCGCAGAACGCAAGGAACGCATACTGCAGCTCTGCTACGATCCCGACAAGAAGGCTTTCTTCGATTACGACTTCGTCCATTCCTCACGTTCCGATGTCCTTTCGGCGGCTCCTTTCGCTCTTCTCTGGGCAGGAATGCTCGACGGGGAGCATGCGGAGTCTGTACGCAGAACCCTGGAATCGCTCGAATTCGACTGCGGAATCGCGGTATGCGCCAAGGCCCCGTACGAATTCAGCTATCAGTGGTCATATCCTAATTCCTGGCCGCCTGTGACTTTCATGGCGGTGAAGGGACTATCCGACTACGGATTCCTCGAGGATGCAGAAAGGCTCGCCGGGAAATACCTTCGGGCCACCGAAAGGCTGTTCAGGCGCACAGGACAGTTATGGGAGAAGATGGACGCGACCACCGGCAGCATTCCTGCCGACAGCGAATACGGCACTCCCGCCATGCTCGGATGGACAGCGGGCACCTTTGTTTGTTTTGACGAATTCTTAACCAATGAATAAAACTATCCTATCTATCATTCTCTGCCTGGGCATCGCCCTGCCGGCTGCCGCACAGCCCGGAATGGTCCGCGGAACGGTTTACGATTTTGACGGCTCCCCCATGCCCGGGGTCAGCGTCGTCGTCCCGGGAACCACCAGGGGCGTCATAACCGGTGAAGACGGCACTTTCAGCATCGAAGCGGCTCCTGGTTCTTCCATCGAATTCTGGTATCTTGGATACGAGACCCTCGTACGCAAGGTCACCTCAGACGGGAGCCGAATCGAAATCACGATGACGCTCAGCTCCGATACTATCGATGACGTGGTGGTCGTCGGTTACGGAGCCGTAAAGAAAAGCGACCTCACCGGTTCTGTAGCTTCCGTGAAGATGGAAACGATTGCCGACATCAACTCCACTTCCGTGGACGGCCTCCTGCAGGGAAGGGCCGCGGGACTGCAGGTCATTAACAGTTCGCAGGATCCAGGCTCCACCGCCACCATCCGCATCAGGGGAAATTCGTCGATCAACGGATCCAACGCACCTCTGGTGGTCGTGAACGGCTTCCCGATGGGAGACGCCGGTGCCCTTACGCAGATCAACACTGCCGACATCGCCTCCATAGAAGTGCTGAAAGATGCTTCAGCATCGGCCATCTACGGAAGCCGCGGTGCAAACGGCGTAATACTGGTGACTACCCGCCAGGCGGATGAGGGCATGACCTCGATAAGCGTCAAACACCAGACCGTCATCAGCCAGTTATCCGACAAGCTGGACATCTGGTACGACCCGATGCTGATGGCACAGGTCACCAATGAGGAGATGGTGAATGCCGGACTGAGCCCGGTTTACATAGGGCAGACAATAGGAGGAATCTACTATCCCTCCCTCATCGAGATTCAAAGCGGGCAATGGGCCGACACCGACTGGATAAAGTATTGCCTGCGCACTCCGGTCACAAACAGCACCACGGTATCGGTCAACAGTGCCGGAGCGAAATCGGCGATTAACGCCAATCTCAATTATTTCAACGATCAGGGAATCTACAAGAAAGACGGATACGGGCGTTTCAATGCAAATGTCGGATACAATTACAACCTTTTCAAAGGCGTCCGGCTATCCACTTACACCGTACTGTCTTTCACCGACCGCAACGTAATGAACGGCCTGGAATACGGACGCAATCCGCTCTGGCCCGTCTATGACGAGAACGGAGATTATTTCCTTTCCGGCCCTACCGACTTCGGGCATCCCCTCGTGCGCCTGTCCGATTTCCATGACCGCATCAAAACCACGGATATCCTTTCTTCAGCATCGCTGGACTGGGATATAGTGAAGGACCTCAAACTGCACACCCAGTTCGACTACAGGTACAAGAGTTATCTGGAAGACGTGTACCAGGCCCGTACGGTTTCACAAGATGCCTTCGACAACAACGGCATCGCAAAGATCAACGCGGGATTCTACAATGACCTCCTTTCGGAAACCTACCTAACATGGAACCGCACTTTCGGGAGCGTCCACAGCCTCTCCCTCATGGGCGGCCACTCATACTCGTGGAACAGGAACCGCGGCCTCTATACTACGGCAAGAGGCTTCGTAAACGACGTTCTGGGGAACGAGAACATGAACGCATCCGACCCGGCCCTCCGCCAGATTTACAATGACGGCTACTACGAATCCAAGCTGCTGTCGTTCTATGGCAGGGCAAACTACTCCCTTATGGACAAATACCTGGTAACCTTCACCATGCGTGCAGACGGCTCGACAAAATTCGGAAAGAATAACAAATGGGGTTTCTTCCCCTCCGGTGCCGTAAGCTGGAAAATGCACAAGGAGCCGTGGATGTCCGCCCTTCCTTGGGTGAGCGAATGGAAATGGAGGGTCAGTTATGGAATATCCGGCAATCAGGGAATCAACGCTTACCAGACGCTGGACCGCTACGGGATGGAAAAATTCTGGCACGACGGGAACTGGGTTTCGGTTATAGGTCCAGGATATGAAGAAGGCCGCACCGGAGCAAACGACCGCTATTTTGTCTGGGGAGGCATCATGAACCCGGGGCTCCGCTGGGAGACTACCGCACAAACAGACATTGGCTTGGACGCTTCCTTCTGGAACAGCCGATTCAGGATAACCGCAGACTTCTATCACAAGGACACCTATAACCTGCTGCGGGAGAAATACCTTCCTCTCACTTCGAGCTATGACAAAATCTGGGTGAATGACGGAAGGGTTCTGAACCGCGGCGTCGAACTGTCTCTGGGAGGAGACATCATCTCCACAAGGGACTGGCATTTTGCCGCAGACCTTATCTGGAGCCTTAACCGGAACAGGGTACTGAATCTGGGAGATGCCGTCTCCAGCGGACTGTCACGCGACGAACTGAACGGATTCTACTACGAAGTGACAGGGCCAGCCATAGCCATGTTCAACCAGAATGCCAGCATCCTTGCGGAAGGCATGCCAATGAACATCTTCTACGGATACCAGGTTGACGGAATCATTCAGGAGGACGAAAACCCTGGATTCATCGATCCCTCTGCCCTGCTCGACCGTCCAGGAGAGCTCAAATACGTGGATCAGGACGGAGACTTTGCCATCACATCCAGGGACCGTGTAATAATAGGAGATCCCAACCCCGATTTCACAGCCAGCCTCAACATGCGGCTGAGCTGGAAACAGCTCTCCCTTTCGGTCTTCCTCTATGGGGTATTCGGAAACGATGTCCTGTATAACGGTTATACATACAGTCCGCGTGTCAAGGCGAAACGCTGGACGCCGGACAACCCGTCGAACGATTTCCCGAGCCTGAACAACATCAGGCAGTATTATCTGTCCGACTATTTCATCCAGGACGGCTCTTTCCTGCGCATCCAGAACATCAACCTCTCTTATGACTGGCCGATCGACGGAAAAGTGTTCAGAAGCATCCGTTTTTACAGCTCCGTTGACAACCTCTTCACCTTCACCCGCTTCGACGGTTACGACCCGGAAGTCGGGCTCGACGGCATCTACTGGGGCGGATATCCGAAATTCCGCAAATTCACATTTGGAGTCGATCTGAATTTCTAAGCTTATTACCATGCGTAAAACAGTTATAATAATACTCGCTGCGGTGTTCGCCGCATCGTGTTCCCTTGACGAGACCCCCTACGGATTCTATTCGGGAGACAACTTCTACAAGACTGAAGAAGATGCGGAATCGGGGCTCATGTACGCCTACAACGCCCTCAATTACCTCGAATACCTGAGAGGGATATGGTACGTAGGTGACATTCCGACCGATGACATGTACCCCAAGTCTGACGAGCCCGGAGACATACACATGCTTGAGAACTGGACAGTCACGTCCTCTACAGAGCTTACGCATTACTACTTCAAGTACTGCTACATAGGAATCAACCGTGCGAATGCCGTCATCGAGAAGATTTCTTCCGGCAGATTCTCCGAAGCAGTCCGCAAACGCGTTGTGGGAGAGGCGCATTTCCTCAGGGCATGGAACTATTTCAACCTGGTTCGCACTTTCGGAATATGCCCAATCAGCACAAAACCGATAGCCTCCCTCGAACAGACCACTTCTCCCCTGGCATCAGGGCTCATGGAAATCTACGACCTCATCATTTCCGACTGCAAAACGGCAGACAGCCTGCTTCAGGTGAACAAGGTATTCGGAAGGACCGACAAAGTTGCCGCCGAAGCGCTCCTTTCCAAGGTTTATCTTCATCTTGCATCTTCCAAGCATTACGGAGCCCCGTCCTACACGGACCTTGATTACAATGCCGACGACATGTACGCCAACGCGGCCATCTACGCCAGAAAAGTTGTACAGGACTATCCTTCCGACTACGGGTTCGACAGCCGTCTGCGCCACATCTATGATGTTACGGCACCGGACGGCCCCGAGCATATCTTCATAATGGCCACGGACCGCAGCGGCACACATGAGGGAATGTACACCAAGATTCCTCTGCAGTTCCTTCCGAACAACAGCAGCGTACCGATATACATCAAATATCCCGACGGCTCGCTCCAAAAAGGCAATGGGAACGGATGGGGGGTCTTTCTCATAAACGACGACTTTGTCGAAGGCGCCTATCTTGCAACTGACAAGAGACGCACCGAACTGCTGCACCACAGCATCTACGACCAGAACGGAGTCGAAATCACACCCTCCCCTGTCCGGGGATACTTTACTTCCAAATATGTCGATCCCGACTTCATCGGAGAGAGGACGAGTGCACGCCCCTACCTGATCCGCTACTCGGACATCGCCCTTGTGCTCGCCGAAGCCGCCGGGCCCGCGGAAGGCTACCCTCTGGTGAATACAATCCGCGCACGGGCAGGGATATCTCCGCTCCCTTCCGGCCTTTCACTCGAAGACTTCAGGCGTGCAGTTATCAATGAGCGCAAACTGGAACTTGCATTCGAAGGGAACCGCCTGTTCGACCTCAGACGCACCGCAAGCGTCACCTCTACCGTTCAGGAGGCCGCCTCGCTCACGGAGAAGGAAGCAGCTTTCTACCCCATACCGCAAAGGGAGGTCGATCTCAATCCCAACGTACCTTCAACCCAGAACAATTGAATATGAAACAATCACTTACTCTTCTTCTGCTTCTCCCGCTTGCCGCGATGCTCTCATGCACCAAGACCATAGACAAGAAAGTCGTCGGCAACGAAGTTTCCCTGCTTGAGATAAAGATCAAGGGACAGCTGGGAGCGGCAGTCATTGAAAGGGACTTGGACGAGGCCAGGGCCACCGTATATATCATGGACAGCCCCGATTATCCGTTTGCCGCCGCTCCGGTAGAAGGGATAGTGGTATCGGCAGGCGCAAGTGCCAGCGTATCCACGGGACAGACCCTTAACTTCAGCAACCCGGAAAGAAGGGCCAGGATAACAGTAACCGCCGAATCGGGCAAGACCCTTGACTGGAACATCTATCTTGCTCCATACGATGCGTTTTACGTAGGAGAATGGGCTATCGTGAATATCAAGCTCCACTGCAATCAGCGCGTCAGCGGATCCGGAGACGGAGCGTGGGACACTCCCATCAACGGTTCGGAATTCGGCACCTTCGGACTTGCCGAGTATGACAATCACGTCATCATCAAAATGAATCCGGAGCCGGAGGACAACACCCTCACCGGAACAATTACCAACACCGCCGGCCTGGATGGAGAATATGGACACTTCTGGGGAGTTTACGCCCCCTACTCCGAAACTGAACCGCTGGACATGGATTCGCGCCTGCGCTATCTCCTGCCTCCCGGCGAAGCGGAGTGGAAGCTCGAGCTTACAACAGGGCAGATGCGCATAACCAAGGACAACATAACTTCTACAATGATATTCGGAACCGACGAGTGGGACAACACCCTGTTCCGTTTCATCCTGCCCGATGCCGGAGGAGAACCTTCCCGTGACGGTTTCTACGACAATATGTGGCGCAGTTCCACCGAACTATTCTATGTAATGATCAAAATCAAATAATTATTATTTATGAAACTACGTTTTGCAGTTATGGCCATTCTTGCCGCTGCCGCCCTGACGGGGTGCCAGAAAAAGAATATTGAAAAGCCTGATGACAATGGCAATCAGCCCGATGCAGGCAGTCTTACAGCACCTGTCCTTACTGCCGACAAAGCCTCGGTTACTCTCGAAGAGGCTTCCGCCGCTTCGGCTGCACTAAAGCTCGACTGGACAGCCGCTTCAGAAGAGGCCGGCGTGAGCTACAAGCTTTATGCAAATCTCTCTTCACGCGACCTTTTCACAACTCCTACGGAGGTGAACGCCGCTTCTGCACTGTCTCACACCTTCACCCACAGCGAACTGAACGCAATCCTGGGCGGAGCCGCCGGCGAGACCGAGCTCCAGTTCGGAGTCTATGCATCCGCCGATGGCTATGAATCCGTCCTTTCGAACATCGTAAAGGTGAAGGTTACTCCCTACAGCGAGACATTCCGGATGCCGAAAGCCATCTACGTGATAGGCACGGCCACTCCCTACGCGTGGGATCTGCAGAACGCCCTCGAAATCAAGCCGGCCTCCGAAGGCATCTATTCCACCTCCGGACTTCCCATGCGGGTCCTTCCCCTGGCAAACAACCAGAGCATCAAGTTCGCTTTCTCCCGTGACGGAAGCGATCCCCGTTTCGCCGGACAGGCTCCCGGGGCCGCCTTCGGCGACATTACTGTCGTTGAAACCGGACAGGGGTATGAGTTCTTCCCCGCAACCGCGGGCTACGTCAACGGCGTTTACGACATCAGCGTGAATTTCAACACCATGAAGTTCACTATCCAGCGCACAGGAGACCTCCCCGAAGAGACGCTTCCAGACAAGCTCTACATGCTCGGCGACTGTTTTGAATGGTCCTGGAAGTTCAATGGAACAACCCTTGACAAGGTTTCCGGAAAGACTTACAAGGCAGAAAACGTAAATATGAACTTCGGAGACGGCAACAACGGCTTCAAGGTCTTCCTCGGCGTGGACCAGTGGAGCCCCTACTTCGCGGCAGCCTCGGACGCAACTTTCGAGTCCGTGAAAATACAAAAGTGCGAAGATACCGACATTCCGCAGTTCAAGCCCGGCCTTCTCGGCTATACCACAGGCGTTTACGACATCACCATGGACTTTGGGGCCATGCTTGCCACATTTACCCGCAAGGGCGATCTTCCGAAAGAGGAGCCTAAACTGCTCTACCTCCACGGCGGCTGTTTCAATCCGGTATGGTCTTTCTCCGACGAGCTCGTTCTCAACCGCACCGCAACCGGCATTTACGAAGGGGACATCACCATCATCGAGGCAAAGGAATGGGACGGATTCAAAATTTGGACCGACCAGAACTGGACTTTCTGGTACGGAGCTTCCGCCGACTCAACCCACGACAACATCATCATCGTGGACGGTGAGGCTTACAAAACCGAAACCGGTGCCGCCGATGCCCAGATTTATCCCGTAACGCTCGGCTATGCCCCGGGAGTATGGCATTTCCGCCTCGATCTTAACAATATGCGTCTGACTTTGACACAGTAGGCTTATGAAGAAAAAATACTCAACGCCGGAAGCCCTTGCTCTGGCCATCGAAGCAAAAAACCAGATGCTGGTACCGGCTTCATTCGAAGGTGCCTGGGACACAGGCGAAGAACTCGATTATTAGTATGGAGGAAAGGATTATGAAAAAGATATTTGTTCTTTTGGGGCTTGCCGCCCTGTCTGCTTCGTGCGGACGCACCGGACTTCCTACTGTGACGGACAAAGAACCTCAGACGCAGACAATGACGATATATGCATCGGTAGCAGATGAAGTCGTCACCTTTGCCAGCATTTCCGATGCCGGGATTCCGGCATGGCAGACCGGGGACGAGATTGCACTCTACAACGGCACATCTTTCGTTACCTTCACGCTCGACGACCCCGCCACGGGTGCTTTCAGCGGGCCTGCCGGAGACTATACCGGACTTGCAGTCTATCCTGCAGCATTCGCAGGTTCAATAAACGGAAGCGGAGAACTCACCCTTAGCCTTCCATCCGTATATACATGGCAGGCCGGCCAGACCTATGCGCCGATGATTGCTTCCGGAAATCCGTCAAGCTATCGCTTCTATCCGGTTTCCGGCCTGTTCAAATTCACCTACTCGGATATCCCTTCCGATGCGACCGCTTTTCACTTCACTGTTCCCAGCCGCATAAACGGTGACTTCAACATTGGCGTTCCGAATCCCGGAACTTCGGTGATTTCACAGGTAGCCGCTGCAAATGATTCAGAAAAAACCGTTGCAGTTTCACTCCCCTCTCCCCATTCTTCGGAAATGAGTTTCTATATTCCGGTTCCGGTTTCTCCAAGTGCCGGATATGCCGGGTTTGCCGTATCCATAACCGGGAATGACGGAGTGCCGGCTGCGGAAGCCAGTTCTTCCGGCATTTACACCGTGGGACGCAGCCAGATGAGGCGTTTCAAGAGCAAGAGCTGCGCAGAAGCACTCCCCGCCAAAATATACCTTATCGGAGGATGCCTCAGTCCTTCCTGGGACTGGGATGACGGCAATGCCCTCACAAAGGGAGCCGGTGCAGTATATACCGGAACCGTCAGCATCACAAACACCCAGGGCTTCAAGATGTATCTCAATAACGACTGGAACGCCACCTGGCTCAGTATCGACGAGCTCAACTCCACATCCGGGAACCTCATTGTAGTAGGCGGAGAAGCATACAAAGCCGCACATGGTGTCGGCGACACCCAGGTATATCCGAGCGCCTTCGGATATGCAGCCGGAACCTATGACGTCACCCTCGACCTTTCTGCCAAGAAACTGACTCTCGCTCCGGTCGGTCCGTCCGTGCTCTACCTTGTCGGTTCACCGTTCTCCCCGTCTTGGACCTTTACTCCAAGCCTTACCATGGCCAAAACCGCACCCGGAGTGTACCAGGCGTCAGACATAGCCATGGACTTCGGTTCCGGAGATTACGGATTCCGTATCTACACTGTCGCTGACAATTGGAACGACTGCTACACATACAAGGACGGCGGATACGATTCTACAGGCATCCAGCTTGAGTTCCATGACGCCGGAGGCGATCCCCCGCAGATATTCCCCGGTTACTATGGATTCACGAGCGGCACCTACGATCTGACGTTCAATACAAGCACAATGTGGCTTACACTTACAAAAAAATGAATCGCATTCTGTTATTCATAGCGGCAGCGCTTCTGTTTGGCGGATGCAGTTCCTGCAGTCAGCTTCCTTCGGTGAACATCTCCCTCAAGGGAGCTTCACCGGAGGACCTGCCTGACAGCGGAAAGGCGAATAAACCTTCCCTGCCGGAGCGCAGCAAGACCGAGGCCCTCCTGGCAAATCTGGCGGAACTGCGGCCACAAGGCACAATGTTCGGCACCCAGATCCCGACAGAGTATGGCCTTTCCGGAGGAGAAAAATGGTGGGATGACGGCAGCGCAGACAAATCCGACACGAAGATACTCACCGGAAGTCATCCCGCAGTATGCGGATGGGACATTTCCGAAATTGAGCTCGGACATGCCAAAAACATTGACGGAGAGTCTTTCGAGGACATTCGAAGGCATATCCGCGCGGCTTATGCACGGGGCGCCGTGAACACGATAAGCTGGCACTGCGCCAACGCCGTGACGGGAGGCAATTCCTGGGACAACACCCCCGCAGCCGGAGCAATTATTCCCGGCGGAGCCAAACATGCCCTGTTCAAGGGCTGGCTCGACAGGGTCGCCGCTTTCCTGAGTGGTCTGACCACCCCTGACGGAGACCTTATTCCGCTGATTTTCAGGCCATGGCACGAACATACGGGAAACGGATTCTGGTGGGGCAAAGGCAGCGCCACCGCTGAAGAGTACAAGGCGCTGTTCAGGTTCACCGTGGATTATCTCAGAAAAGAAAAGGGGCTCGACAACCTCATAATGGCCTACTCACCCGATGAAATCCACTTCATCTGGAATCCCGAATCCAATTACCGGGACATCTATATGGAATTCTGGCCTGGAGACGAATACGTGGACATACTCGGTCTTGATGCTTATGATTCCCCGGGACGCCGGTTCGGCGAAGTAACCCCTGTCCTTTGCAGACTTATCTCCTCCATTGCAGAGGAGAAGGGAAAAATTGCCGCACTCACCGAGGCCGGGCTCGAAAACAATTCCCCGTTGCATTCGGAGTATTACAACAAGAAATGGTGGACGGAACGTCTTTACGAAGCCATTAAGGGTTGCAATCTGTCCTTTGCACTCGTATGGCGCAACGGCGGACTCCCCCCTTCCAGCCACTATTTCGGACCGTGGAAGGGGTGCTATTCCGAAGATGATTTCAAGGCTTTTGCTTCAAAAAAAGATATCCTCCTCGAAAGGGATCTTCCAGAAATGTACAAATGATGACTTTTGACGAAAGGCTCTCTCTGCTGCGCTCGCAGCACGAAGCCCTGATTTCCAGAGAGAACTGCCCCATAGAGGGGAACGGCGTCTTCGAACGTTACAGGTATCCGGTGCTCACAGCCGGGCACGCCCCGCTTCAGTGGCGATACGATCTCGACAGGTCGAGGAACCCCTGGCTGATGGAGCGTTTCGGCATTCACGCGGTAATGAATTCAGGTGCCATCAAATGGAACGGACGGTACCTTCTGGTGCCGCGGGTCGAAGGAGCTGACAGAAAATCCTTCTTTGCCGTGGCAGAAAGTCCCGACGGGGTAAGCCGCTTCCGTTTCTGGCCGCGTCCCATAACCATGCCCGAATATGGAGAACCCGCCACAAACATCTACGACATGCGCCTCACGGCACATGAAGACGGATGGATTTACGGTATCTTCTGCGTGGAACGCAAAGACCCGTCCGCCCCTGAGGGCGACCTGTCATCTGCAGTCGCATCCGCAGGAGTGGCACGCACACATGATTTTGTCAATTGGGAAAGACTTCCCGACATTGTCTCCTCAAGCCAGCAGCGCAACGTGGTCCTCCATCCCGAATTCGTAGATGGCAAATATGCCCTCTACACCCGTCCCCAGGACGGTTTCATCTCTGCAGGAAGCGGCGGCGGAATTGGCTGGGCCCTTGTCGATTCCATGGACGGGGCGGTAATAAGCGGCGAACGCATAATCAGCCGCAGGGCATACCATACCATCAAGGAAAGCAAAAACGGAGAAGGTCCCCATCCCCTGAAGACAGACAAGGGGTGGCTGCATCTGGCACACGGCGTACGGAGCTGCGCCTCAGGCCTGAGGTACGTACTCTATATGTACATGACATCCCTCGAAGACCCGTCCAGGCTTATTGCCGAGCCGGCCGGATTCTTCATGGCTCCCGAAGAAGGAGAATATGTCGGAGATGTGATGAACGTGCTGTTCTCAAACGGATGGATTGCCGACGATGACGGACGTGTACTGATTTATTACGCATCGTCGGACACCCGTCTGCATGTGGCGGAATCTTCCGTCGAACGGCTAGTGGACTATTGCCTCAACACGGCTCCCGACGGTTTGAGGACCGGACGTTCCGTGGAGGTTCTCAACGCTCTCATCGACTCCAACTCCATCTGAAAAAAATGGCAAAACTGTCTGAGAAAATAGGGTACGGACTTGGAGACATGTCTTCGAGCATGTTCTGGAAGATATTCTCCTATTATCTGCCAATCTTCTATTCCGACGTTTTCGGACTCCGGCCCGCCCATGCCGCGACTTTGCTGCTCATTACCAAACTGTACGATGCCGTTTCGGACCCCTTCATGGGGCTCATTGCAGACCGCACCCGCAGCAGGTGGGGACGCTACCGCCCATGGCTTCTGTGGATGGCCGTTCCATTCGCGGTAATAGGAATCATGTCCTTCTATGTACCTGGGTTCAACTACTCCGCAAAACACGTTTACGCATACGTGATGTATATCCTCATGATGACAGTCTATACTGCCGTCAATGTGCCGTACGGAGCCATGCTGGGGGTGGTAAGCGCCGATTCTGCGGAGAAATCGGTTTTCTCCTCGTTCAGGATGTTCTTCGCCTACGTGGGCAGTTTTGCGGCCATGGGGGTGTTCTGGCTTTTCGAAAAGAAGATTGCCGGATCCGTTAATGCGTCAGGCAGAATCGTTCGGGGCGTAGGCGACGCCGACCCGCTTCAGTGGACTGCCGTCGTAGCCGTGATAGCCGCCGCTTGCGCGATTCTCTTCCTTCTCTGCTTCGCACTTACCCGCGAAAACGTCAGGCCTGCGGAAGATTCCGGAGCTTCGCCGTCAATGAAAAGAGACCTTAAGAATCTGCTGACCAACCGCCCGTGGTGGCTTCTGCTCGGAGCAGGCATAGGTCAGCTTCTCTTCCTTTCACTGCGCGGAGGCGCCGCCGCCTACTACTTCGCCAATCTGCTGGGGAGCAATCTGTTCATCACCTGCGCCGTCTTCCTCAGTATAGGCGAAATTGCACAGATGCTGGGGGTTACGCTCGCAGTGCCCGTTTCATCGCGGTTTGGCAAGCGGAACACTTTTCTTGGAGCGCTTCTGGGGGCAGCGGCGCTGAGCTGCTGCATTTTCTTCCTGCCAGCGGGCACTGAAGGAGTTTGGACGCTCGTCATCTTCCAGATACTGATATGCCTGGCCGCAGGAGTGGGCTCGCCGCTTATATGGTCGATGTTCGCCGACGTGGCAGACTGGTCGGAACTGCATTACGGCTCCAGGGCGACAGGCCTGATTTTCTCATCCTCTTCCATGGCCCAGAAACTCGGAGGGGCATTCGGAGGATTCCTTCTCCTTACGATTCTCGGAGCCTCGGGATATGACAGCTCCGTGACGGTACAGAGCGAGAGTACGCTCACCGCCATCAAGGCGCTGATGAGCTTTGTTCCGGCAGCCGGAGCGCTGCTGGGAGCCTTATGCCTCGCATTCTATCCTCTCACCACCGAAAGGATGGATAAGGTGCAGAAGAGTCTTCTTGAAATAAGGGAAAGACAATGAAAGACAGGATTGAATCGTTACGGAAAGAGGCCGGGGACATACTCAGGCACAATATCCTCCCCTTCTGGGAAAAGATGAGGGACCCTCAGGGCGGGTTTTATGGGGAAGCCGGACCGGATGGGACAATCAATCCCGGAGCGGAGCGCGGATGCGTACTTGGCTCCCGAATACTATGGGCTTTTTCCGCCGCGGGAAAAGCCCTGGATTCAAAGCACCTTCTGGAGCATGCGGCGTGGGCGGCAAGTTATTTCACCGGGCATTTCATAGACAGGGAGTACGGCGGAGTCTTCTGGACGCTTACAGCGGACGGAAGACCCTCAGACACAAAGAAACAGCTGTATGCCCAGGCCTTCGCAATCTACGCGCTCAGCGAGTATTATCTGGCCACCGGCTCACACGACGCCCTTGACGCCGCCATGCTCATCTTCGGCACAGTGGAAGCAAGATTCCGTGACCGCCTCAACGGAGGTTATTCCGAAGCCCTTTCAAGAGACCTCTCCCCCATTTCCGACATGTCACTTAGCGAGAGTGACATAAATGCTCCCAAAACCATGAATTCCCACCTCCATCTGCTGGAGGCTTATGCCACTCTTTATTCGGCATCTCATGATCCGGAAGTAAAGGAAGCGACGATAAAGCTGCTGCATCTGCTAAAAGACAGGATAACCGGACCGGACGGCCATCTGTACCTGTATTTCAAAGACGACTGGACGGTTCTCCCGGCAAAGATTTCCTGCGGACATGACATAGAGGCCTCATGGCTTGCAATGGAGTGCGCCCTGCGGCTTGAAGACGGGAATATTCTCGGGGACATACGCAATCTGAGCCTCATTCTCGCATCTGCCGGAAACGGCATCATCGGCCCCGAAGGGCCGGATCCCACTGAGGAATGGTGGGTGTATGCAGAAAGCGTGGTCGGCAACCTCTGGCTGTCCCGTTTCCACGGACGGAAGGAAGGAGATGCGAATGCGCTCCTCGTTTGGGAATTCATAAAGGAAAAGCTTATAGACCGCGAACACGGCGAATGGTACAGGGCTCTTTTGGAAGACGGCTCGCCGGATATCTACTCGGCAAAGGCTGGCCTGTGGAAGTGCCCATATCACAACACCAGGATGTGCCTTCAGGTGATGTCCCTTACTACACAAGGACCTGCTTCTTCCGATAGGAATCCCTGAATTCCTTCGGGGTGCAGCCACGTCTTTTCTTGAAGAGCCTGTTGAAATTGGTAAGATTGTTGAATCCGGCTGAATAACAGATTTCGGAAACGTTCTTATCAGTATCCACAAGCTCCCTTGCAGCCTTGCCGATGCGGGTTTCAATTATATAATCCGTTATGCTTTTGCCGGTCTGCTGCCTGAAGAAACGACTGAAGGCCGCTTCCGACATATTCGCCAATTCTGCCAGTTCCCGGAGATATATGCTGCTGGAGTAATGCGCATCGATATACGAGCAAACCTGACGGATACGGCGTGAGCGGCTATACTGCTCGGTCTGCGAGAATGTCTGGCTTGCAAGCGTGCGCATGCCGTCATCCTTCGACAGCTCATAAAGGAGATTCATGAATGTTGTCACTGCATAGAACCCCTGGGTCTCACTGGTAAGTGACTGCAGCAATGGCTTGACCTTGAGAATCGCAGGCAGGGAGAAACTGATTCCGTTCCTGGCCTTCTCGAACATTTCACGCACCGAATGGAACTGATTCTTTACCATCAGTTCGCTTCCTATCAGGGAACCGGAAAACTGAACGGTGATTTCAAATATGTCGGCGCCGGGCTTGAGACTGCCGTCACTCCAGCCGTGCTCCAGTTCCTCGTTGCCGACGAGAATAAGTTCGTAGTCCTGTATCTCCTCGATGGAATCCCCTACCAGACGCCTCGCTCCACTTGCACCCTCTATGTAGTTGAGTTCGAACTCCGCATGGGTATGTACCGGAAAATCAAAGCCTTGTTTTTTACGTGCTATCACATAAAGGCAGTCTCCGTCGGTGAGCGGAGTGATTTCGTGAAATACCAACGCCTTGTTTTTCATGCATCCGGCATCGAAGGACAGTCACCGGAACAGGGTTCCGCAATTCTGTCATTAAACTATAGTGGTCTGGCTGCAAATATACCGATTATTTTGTATATTTGCGCTATGATATCATACGTATTCCCAGGCCAGGGCGCCCAGTTCCCCGGAATGGGAAAAGATTTATATGAAGGCAGCGGCCAGGCCCGTTCCCTTATGGAAAAGGCCAACGACATTCTGGGATTCCGCATCACCGACGTCATGTTCGGGGGAAGCGACGAGGACCTCCGGGCCACGCGTGTCACGCAGCCTGCCATTTTCATCCACTCAACCGTTCTTGCATCATGCACTCCGGGCCTTCCCGCCCCGGACATGGTCGGAGGCCATTCTCTGGGCGAATTTTCGGCCCTTGTGGCATGCGGCGCCATATCCTTTGAAGAAGGTCTGCGCCTCGTCGCCATCCGTGCCAGCGAGATGCAGAAATGCTGCGAGAAGGTCCCCGGCACAATGGCAGCCATAATAGGCCTTCCGGATGCCACCGTAGAAGAAATCTGCGCCGGCATAGGGTGCGGAACGGTCATTGCCGCCAACTACAACTGCGACGGACAGATAGTCATCTCTGGAGAGAAGGATGCCGTTCTTGCCGCATGCGAGGCCCTCAAGGCCGCAGGCGCAAAGAGGGCACTGCCGCTTGCAGTAGGCGGAGCCTTCCACTCCCCGCTCATGGAACCGGCAAGGGCCGCCCTGGCCGAGGCGATAGAGGCGGCAGAGATATCCGCCCCGCGGTGTCCCATCTACCAGAACGTGACCGCCCTTCCGGAAACGGAGCCCGCCCGCATCAAGGAAAACCTCATCCGGCAGCTCACCAGCCCCGTCCTCTGGACCAGGAGCGTAAGGAACATGCTCGGGGCAGGCGCGACCGAATTCAGGGAACTCGGTCCGGGAAACGTACTGCAGGGCCTTATAAAACGCATCAGCGCCGCAGAAGGAAAAGAAGTGTCTATAAACTAAAATCTAATTCTACTATATAAACTATGGCCAAAGAAAAGAAATTCATCACTTGTGACGGTAACACCGCTGTCGCAGGCGTGGCATATCTCTTCAGCGAGAATGCCTGCATCTATCCCATCACGCCGTCCTCTCCTATGGCGGAGAACATCGACGAATGGGCCGCCCACGGAAAAAAGAACCTCTGGGGCGAGACAGTACGCGTTACCGAACTCGAAAGCGAGGCAGGCGCCTCAGGAGCTGTTCACGGATCCCTTCAGGCCGGTGCGCTCACAACCACGTACACCGCATCGCAGGGGCTTCTGCTCATGATTCCCAATATGTACAAAATCGCCGGCGAACTGCTTCCCGGAGTTTTCCATGTGTCGGCCCGCGCCCTTGCCAGCCACGCCCTCTCCATCTTCGGAGACCATCAGGACGTCATGGCCTGCCGTCAGACAGGCTTCGCCATGCTCGCATCCGGTTCCGTACAGGAGGCCCAGGACATGGCTGCGGTAGCTCACCTTTCCGCAATAAAGAGCAGCGTCCCCTTCCTTCACTTCTTCGACGGATTCCGTACCAGTCATGAAATCCAGAAGATAGAGGCCCTTGACGAAGACGCCCTCAGGGCAATGGTAAGCGAAAAGGCCCTCCAGCAGTTCCGTGACAGGGCTCTGAATCCCGACTCACCCGTTACCCGCGGCACAGCGCAGAACGGCGACGTCTATTTCCAGGCCGTGGAATCCCGCAACAAGGTTTACGAAGGAGTTCCCGACATCGTAGCCCGCTATATGGGTGAGATAAGCGAACTTACCGGACGCAAATACCGCCCCTTCACCTACTATGGCGCCAAGGATGCGGAAAGCATCATCATCGCCATGGGTTCCGTTACCGAAACCATCAAGGAAACCATCGACTTCCTCGCAACCAAGGGCCGCAAGTACGGTCTTGTGAGCGTACACCTCTACAGGCCCTTCAGCACAGATTATCTCTTCAAGGCCATTCCAAAGACGGTGAAGAGGATTGCCGTGCTCGACCGCACCAAGGAGCCCGGAGCTCCCGGAGAGCCGCTCTTCCTCGACATCCGTTCCGCATATCAGGGCAAGGAGAACGCTCCCCTTATAATCGGAGGACGTTACGGGCTGTCCAGCAAGGATACCACTCCCGCCCAGATCGTTGCAGTTTACGACAACCTCGAGCGTAAGTCTCCCAAGACAGACTTCACCATCGGAATCATCGACGACGTCACCTTCAAGAGCCTCCCGCTCGGCGAGGAGATTTCCATCGTGAAGCCCGGAACCACCGAGTGCAAGTTCTACGGACTCGGCTCCGACGGAACCGTTGGCGCCAACAAGAACACCATCAAGATAATCGGTTCCCACACGGACCTCTACTGCCAGGCATACTTCGATTACGACTCCAAGAAGTCCGGCGGATATACCTGCAGCCACCTCCGCTTCGGAGAACAGCCCATCCATGCTCCCTACCTTGTGAGCACTCCCGACTTCGTCGCCTGCCATGTCCCCTCATACCTCCAGAAGTATGACGTCCTCAAGGGCATCAAGGAGGGCGGAAGCCTGCTGCTCAACTCGCTCTGGGACGTAAAGGAAACCCTTGAGCGCATACCCGACAACGTAAAGAGCATCATAGGGCGCAAACACATCAGGCTCTATATCATCAACGCTACCAAGATTGCCGCTGAAATAGGTCTCGGCGGCCGCACCAACACCATACTGCAGAGCGCATTCTTCAAGATTACCGGCATCATTCCCTACGAGGATGCAGTCAAGTACATGAAGGACGCCGCCCTCAAGAGCTACGGCAAGAAGGGTGAGAACGTTGTGAACATGAACTACGCTGCCATCGACCGAGGCGGCGAGTACACAGAGGTGGCCATTCCTGCCGAATGGGCAGAGATTACCGCCAAGTTCGAGAATCCCGGAGCGGCCCGCCTTGCAACTCCTTTCGTAAAGGACATTGCCGACATCGTCAATTCCCAGAACGGCGATTCTCTGCCGGTCAGCGCCTTCCTTCCGTACATGGACGGAACCATGCCGAACGGCACATCAGCCTATGAGAAGCGCGGAGTAGCCGTCACCGTCCCGGAGTGGGATGCAGAAAAGTGTATCCAGTGCAACACCTGCGCCTTCGTCTGCCCCCACGCCGCAATCAGGCCGTTCCTTCTCACCGACGAAGAGGCCGCCGGCGTTCCCGCAGGCACAAAGATTGCCCAGGGCAAGGCAAACCTCAAGGAATACAAGTATGCCCTGAGCGTCAGCGTTTCCGACTGTACCGGTTGCGGCAACTGCGTTGACGTCTGTCTCGCAAAGCCCGAAAAGGCTCTCAAGATGGTGCCCTACACCGAGCATGCAGAAGAGCAGGCCCAGTTCGACCATCTTAACAGCAAGGTTGGCTACAAGACTCCCTCCGACCCGAAGAGCAACCTCAAGGCCGCACAGTTCAGCCAGCCTCTCTTCGAGTTCTCAGGTGCATGCGCAGGCTGCGGTGAGACTCCCTACATCAAGAACATCACCCAGCTCTTCGGCGACCACATGATGATTGCCAACGCCACGGGCTGCTCTTCCATCTACGGAGCATCCTTCCCCGCGAGCCCCTACTGCACAAACGCACAGGGCCACGGACCGGCCTGGCAGAATTCCCTCTTTGAGGATGCCGCCGAATTCGGCCTCGGAATGAAGATTGGCACCAACCGCATGCGCGAGACGGTTGCCCGTCTGATGAACCGGGGACTCGAGTGCGAATGCTGCTCCGAGCAGATTAAGGCTCTGTTCCGCCAGTGGCTCGACGCCCCCGAGGATGCCAAGGTCACCCGCGAGGTTGCCGACAAGCTCGTTCCCCTCATGGAAGAGTGTTCCTGCGATACATGTAAGGAACTTCTCGGCCTCAAGCATTTCATCCCGTCACGCAGCCAGTGGATCTTCGGCGGCGACGGTTGGGCATACGATATCGGTTACGGCGGACTCGACCATGTGCTTGCCAGCGGCGAGAACGTGAACGTGCTTGTGCTCGACACCGAGGTGTACTCCAACACCGGCGGCCAGAGCTCCAAGAGCACCCCGGCCGGCGCAATCGCCAAATTCGCCGCCTCCGGAAAGCGCATCCGCAAGAAGGACCTCGGAATGATGGCCATGAGCTACGGCTATGTTTACGTCGCCCAGGTGGCAATGGGAGCAAGCCCGGTGCAGTACATGAATGCCATCAAGGAAGCCGAAGCCTATGACGGCCCGAGCCTCGTAATTGCCTACGCACCGTGCATCAACCACGGGCTCAAGGCCGGCATGGGTCTGAGCCAGCGCGAGGAAAAACTCGCCGTGGAGTGCGGCTACTGGCATCTCTACCGCTACAACCCCGCCCTCGAAGGCACGGAGAAGAATCCGTTCAGCCTCGACAGCAAGGAACCCGACTGGACCAAGTTCCAGGACTTCCTCAAGGGTGAGGTCCGTTTCGCATCCCTCTACAAACTCTTCCCCGACAGGGCACAGGAACTCCTGGAAAAGACCGAAGAGTTCGCCAAGGTGCGTTACAATACCTACGTGCGCCTTACAAAGTAGGTAAGACTACAATCACATATTGAAAAGGGGCAGCCGTCTTGGACAGGCTGCTCTTTTTTTTTCGCCATTAATTATCACAGGTTAACAGGACCGGAGTCCCATGGGTTATCCTCCTCCTGTTGCGGCGAAGGGATTCGGCTTAAAGTCGTCGGCACCCAGGGGCTCCTGTCCTGTAGACGGTTAGTAACTACAGATATACCCTGTACTATTTACAAATAGGATAGTGCATTTAACTGTTTTTTGTTAATTTTGTGAAAATGTGCTGACTTTATGAAGTTGTTCGAAAACATAACACTCGCTCGACCATTCATCAAATGGGTTGGAGGGAAGACACAACTGCTGGATGAGGTTCGTAAATCACTTCCTCGTGATTTCGCATCCCGTCAGCACTTGACGTATGTGGAACCTTTTGTTGGAGGCGGTGCCGTCATGTTTTGGATTCTTCAGGAGTATCCCAATATTGAGAGGGCTGTCATCAACGACATCAACCAGGAACTTATATGCACCTATCGTGTCATTAAGGAGAATGTTGAGGAACTGATAACTGAACTTATTCACATTCAGAATGAGTATATCCCCCTGAGCACAGAAGACCGCAAGGCTTATTTCATGGAGAAAAGAGCCCGTTTCAACACAAAGGCGACCTCTCCGGTAGTAACCGCTGCGCTCTTCATCTTCCTGAACAGAACGTGCTTCAATGGCCTTTATCGTGTCAATTCAAAAGGCGAATTCAACGTACCTCATGGCAAGTATGTTAATCCTCGCATCTGCGATGCTGATAACCTCCGTGCTTGCTCCGAGGTTTTGCAGAAGGTAGAAATCCTATGTGGCGATTTCGCTGAGACTGGACGCTACGCCGGTCCCGACACATTGTTCTATTTCGACCCTCCTTACAAGCCCATCACGGAGACATCCTCCTTCACATCCTACGCGAAAGAAGGGTTCAATGATGCCGAACAGATTCGTCTTCGCGACTTCTGTGACCAGATCAGCAAGGATAAGGCCCTGTTTGTAGCCAGCAATTCAGACCCCAAGGAAGTCAATCCCAAAGAGGATTTCTTCGATTCCATATACAAACATTTCATCATCAAGAGAGTTTCTGCCGCCAGAATGATAAACTCAGATGCCTCAGGGCGCGGCGCCATCTCAGAGCTGATGATTTCTAACGTAGTCAACGCATAAATATGAGAGATTTCACCACTTGGTTGGCGGGCTTCCGCTCCGCCATAGCCGGCTATAAGTATTACACTGACTTTG
>CADBSV010000030.1 GCA_902797435.1 uncultured Bacteroidia bacterium | reverse complement strand
TTCGCTTAAACTCATAAGCAGTAATGTCCCCGTGGTTTCATCCATCCTTGGGAACAGTGCAGGACTAAGGGGAGCTTGCCTGCTGGCGCGCGACCGTTTCCTTTTGAGGGAATCTGATTTCGTATTGTAACGGGAATCTTGCCGCGAATGCTTCGCGAGCGCTAAATCGCAGCACTAAGGCTGGCGGGGCTGAGCTGTCTGCGAGGCTCGTTTCTCCTCCCGTATCTCGCGGATATCCTTGTTCTTGAGTACCAGAATCCTCATTACATACGACCAGATTCCGAGGGCAAGGATGAGCACTGCGTGCCCTTCGTGGTTGAGCATTGCGAACAGAAGCCCGGTTTCATCGCTCATGCCGTACAGGCTGGAAATGCAAACCATAAGAAGGTAATGGTACGCACCTATGCCTCCGGGGACCGGCACTACGGAAGCTACGTTCCCGAGGGCGCTCAGGAAAAGGGCGTCGGCCAGGTCCAGGTGGCTCAGCTCCGGAATGGCCTTCAGGCAGAAGAAAGCCATGAACATATACATCACCCATATCATCGTGGTGTGTATCATGAAGGGCAGTTTGTTTTTCATCTTCCTGAAACTGCCAAGCCCCCTGAGCATTCCGTCGATGATATCTGCAATCTGGCCGAGGGCCTTGTTCTTATCCCTGAAATGGTAAACCGCCCAGATGCCGGCGGCGCTTATGGCTATTATGCCTCCGAGAATCCACCAGAGAGTGCCGCCGCCGAGCACGGGGCCGAAGATGTTCTCCTCGACGAAGCCGCCGAAGGTTTCCCAGCGGATGGTGAGGGCTATTACGAACGTGAGAAAGATATATATGAAATCCCACGCCCGCTCCATTATCATGGTGCCGAATACCGTCTGGAAAGGAATGTTCTTGCTGGTGATGATGCCCGCCCTTATGGGCTCGCAGGAGCCGGGAAGCACGAGGCTTCCGAGATTTCCGATATTGTTTGCGTCCCAGCAGCGGCCATAGCGGATCCGCGGCATCAGCGGCTTTAGCAGCTGCTTCCAGCGCTGTGCCCTGAAAACAAGGGCGAGCACTGCCGCCGCGACATATCCGATCATCCATACCCACCGGGTGGATTTGAGCCCTTCCACGAAGGCCTTCCACTCTATCTGCCTGGCTACCAGCCAGACAAGGACACCGGCCACTCCGAATGACAGAATGTATTTGATGGTATTTTGAAGGCCTTTTTTCATTGCGGAGGCAAAGGTAGTGAATTCCGGCAAATTTTCCTTATTTTTGTAAGTTATGAAGTCAATACTTGGAATAGGCAATGCGCTTACAGACGTGCTGGCAATCCTGCCGGACGGGGAGCTTCTGAGAAAGTATCACCTGCCCCTTGGCAGCATGCAGCATGTTGACAAGGAGACGGGTGACGAAATATGGAGCGCCCTCAAGGAAATCGGTGTGCAGTATGTTCCCGGCGGTTCCGCCGCCAACACCATAACCTGTACGTCCATACTCGGAATGCCCTCCGGCTACATAGGCAAGATAGGGCGGGACGAACTCGGTCAGCTCTTCAAGAGTTCCATGGAGCAGTATGGAGTGCGCACCACCATGCTCACCGGCACCAAGGGTTCGGGCCGCTGCATGGTGTTCATCACCGGAGCCAATGCCGAACGCACCTTCGCAAGCTATATGGGTGCCGCTCTGGAAATGGGGCCCGAAGACCTCAGGCCCGAGTATTTTGAAGGCTACGATTATTTCCATATAGAGGGATACCTCGTTCAGAACCAGGATCTGCTTGCCAGGGCGGTACAGATGGCAAAGGCGGCAGGATGCATAATCTCCATAGACATGGCCAGTTATAATGTCGTGGAGAGCAATGACGCCTTCCTCCACAACCTGGTCGAGAAATACGTTGACATAGTCTTTGCTAACGAAACGGAAAGCAAGGCGTTCACCAAATGCGGCGACCCCGTGACTGCCCTCTCCGAAATCTCCCTCATGTGCGACGTCGCGGTCGTGAAGGTTGGAAAAGACGGCAGCTGGGTACGCGGAAGGGGAGAACAGCATTATATTCCCGCATGGCCTGCAAAGCCTGTGGACGGTACCGGGGCGGGCGACACCTATGCTGCGGGATTCCTGTACGCCCATGCGCTCGGACTTCCGCTCAAAACCTGCGGAGAAATTGGCAGCATCATAGCGGCAAAGGTGGTCGAGGTCGTCGGAACCAAGATAGACATTCCCCGCTGGAGGGCCGCCAAACAGGAAATACGCGATCTTATCAGACAGGTCAATGGCTGACGTTTTATCCCGGATACATTCAGCGGTCGTGCTTGCCGACGGCGATGCTCCCGACTTTCCGGAGGCTGCCCTAGGCATTGCCGCTTTCTTCCGTGAGAGGGGTATTCCAATGACGCTCAAGGCAGTACACCGGAAGGGCTGGATACTTGCAGGCAGAGATGAAGAGCTTTTCATCTCTCTGCTGCCATGGGAGGGCTGGCATCTTTCGTACCGCGTCCGCAAAAGCAGGGCTGTCCTGAAGGCCGGCCGCTCTCAGTTGAAAGGGAACCTGTTCGACCTCGTGGTATCAGCCCCGGACGGAGCTTCACCTTCCCAGATGGAGATATTCAGCCGCATGGTTCAGATAATGCAACAGATAGTATGAACGGAAAGGATTTCGGAATAAACGCACTCAAGGGATTCAGCATGGGAGCCGGAGTGTTCCCAGGTGTGTCCGCGGGCACGATAGCCCTCATGACGGGCATATTCCAGCCGCTGATAGATTCCCTTGCCGCAATACTCAGCATAAGCAACTGGAAGAAGCTTTTCAGCGGAGACGCCAAAGGCTTCTGGAAGGCCATAAACGGCAGCTTCCTTGTAGCTGTCGGAATCGGGATGATACTCGGCTTCCTCATTCTTGCAAGGGTGGTGAGCTGGTCTCTGGGCCACTGGCCGATTCAGACCTGGTCTTTCTTCTTTGGGCTCATCCTCGTTTCGACCATCTGGCTGCTGACCGACATAAAAGGTTGGAAGGCCGCCGACGTGATGTGGCTTGTGCTCGGAGCCGGAACCGGCGTGGCGCTCTGCCTTGTGGGACATCCCGACCAGAACCATCCCAACACTGCACTCTGGTACACCTTCCTGAGCGGGGCCCTTGCAGTGTGCTCCATGATTCTTCCCGGCATCGCAGGGAGCTTTATCCTGGTGATGATGGGCAACTTCGCTTTTATGCTTGGGGTCCTTAACGGCACCGTGTCCCATGTGCTCGGAGGGGACGGGCAGGCCCAGTGGGGGCAGCTCCTGGTGTTCGCTCTCGGCTGTATTGTCGGAATCGTGGCTTTCTCCAAGGCCCTTCATGCCCTTCTCGAGCATCACGGAAGGCCCACCATGCTTGTGCTTTTCGGCTTTGTGCTCGGCTTCCTCGTGGCCATCTGGCCCTGGTCTGACAAGGTTTCGATAGCGGCGGCACAGCTTCTCAGGGGCGGAAATGTTTCGGGGGCGCAGGCCCTCAAGCTTGCGGGAGAGGTTCCCGCAGGTTTCCAGATAGACCTGCAGGTCCCCTCCGCAGTGCTCTTCTTCCTCGTTGGGGCGGCAGTGGTAGCCGTAATACAGATACTTTCCAAAAAGAAAACAGAATAAAAAAACGATATGCGCAACCTTTATCTTACCAACACCCTTACCCGTACCAAGGAGTTGTTCAAACCCATAAGCGAAGGCCATGTGGGAATGTATGTCTGCGGCCCCACCGTGTACGGGGACGCACATCTGGGACATGCCCGCCCGGGAGTCACCTACGATGTGCTCTTCAAACTCCTCCGCCATCTGGGATACAAGGTGCGCTATGTCCGCAACATAACCGATGTGGGGCATCTTGAACACGATGCCGACGAAGGCGAGGACAAGATAGCGAAAAAGGCGAGGCTCGAGCAGCTGGAGCCGATGGAGGTGGTGCAGAACTATACCTTCCGCTATCACGAAGCGATGCGCGCCCTTAACGTGGCGCCTCCTTCCATCGAACCCCGCGCCACAGGCCATATCGTAGAACAGATAGAGGCGATAAAGAAGATATTCCAGGCCGGCTATGCATACGAGTCCGGCGGAAGCGTCTATTTCGACGTGGAGAAGTACAATGCCGACCACAAGTACGGCATCCTTAGCGGGCGCAGCCTTGACGCCACCCTGGAGGGGACCCGCGCCCTCGACGGCCAGAACGACAAGAAGGCCCCTTACGACTTTGCCCTGTGGAAAAAAGCTGAGCCGGAGCACATCATGCACTGGCCTTCGCCATGGGGAGAAGGATTCCCCGGCTGGCATCTGGAGTGCTCCGTAATGGGAGAGAAGTACCTCGGCGAGGAATTCGACATCCACGGAGGCGGAATGGACCTGATGTTCCCCCATCACGAGTGCGAGATTGCCCAGAACGTGGCCGAACGCGGCAAGCAGGGAGTGCACTACTGGGTGCACAACAACATGATTACCATTGAAGGCCAGAAGATGGGAAAGAGCCTTGGTAATTTCATTACACTTCCGCAGCTCTTCGCGGGTGACCATCCCAAGCTTTCGCAGGCTTATTCTCCCATGACCGTGCGCTTCTTCATACTGCAGGCGCATTACCGCGGCACGCTCGACTTCAGCAACGAGGCCCTTCAGGCTTCCGAAAAGGGGTACAAGAGGGTGATGCAGGCCGCCCGCGACCTGTATTCGCTTGCAGGAGTTTCACGCAAGGTCCTGCCTTATGGAGAACTGCCCTCGGCCGTGGCCCCCGAAACATGTACTGCAACTTCGGTCGAAGTGAAAGCGGTATGGGAGGGGGTTTACGAAGCCCTTTGCGACGATATGAACACTCCGGTAGCGGTGGCGCAGATTTTCGAGGCGGTACGTATCATCAACTCGGCGAAGGCCGGCTCGCTGAAGCTCTCCGCAGAAGACCTGTCCGCCCTTGTGCAGCTCTTCGACGACGTTGTTTTCGGAGTGCTCGGGCTTGTCGATGAAGAGCAGGCCGGCGCCTCGTCAGGAGTCGTGGACGGTCTCATGCAGATGGTCCTTGAAGAGAGGGCGAAGGCCCGCGAGGCCCGCGACTGGGCCCTCTCCGACCATATCCGCGATTCGCTCAAAGCCCTGGGAATCAGCGTAAAGGATACCAAGGACGGGGCCGAGTGGACACTTGACTGAAGAGCCCTATGAAGTTCATCAGCTGGAATGTGAACGGCCTGCGCGCCGTGGCGGGCAAGGGCTTCGCCGATACTTTCGTAGAACTCGACGCCGATTTCGTCTGCCTTCAGGAAACCAAGCTCCAGGCAGGGCAGATAGACCTTGAATTCCCCGGATATTCTTCATACTGGAACTATGCCGACAAGAAGGGGTACTCCGGAACGGTAATCTACACCCGCATGGAGCCTTTGTCGGTAAGTTTCGGAATAGGTGTGGACGAGCACGACCACGAGGGCAGGGTAGTAACGCTCGAAATGCCCGATTTCTTTCTCGTGAATGTTTATACTCCCAATTCGCAGGACGGTCTGCGAAGGCTTGAATACCGCATGCGCTGGGAAGACGCCTTCCGGGCTTACCTGTGCGGTCTTGCTGCAGAGAAGGGAGTCATCGTGTGCGGGGACATGAACGTGGCCCACGAAGAGATAGACCTCAAGAATCCCGCCACCAATCACTTTAACGCCGGTTTCTCCGACGAGGAACGCGGCAAGATGACGGAACTCCTCTCGGCGGGGTTCCTGGACAGCTGGCGCCTGCAGCACCCCGGCGAGGCCAAATACTCATGGTGGAGTTACCGGATGGCGGCGCGGGAGAGGAACGTGGGCTGGCGCATCGATTATTTCCTGGTTTCGGAAGGCCTTGCCGCCCGCATAGAGTCCACCGATATCCACAACGAGATCTTCGGCTCCGACCATTGCCCCGTGGAGCTGGTCATTCGGTGATTTTTGCCAGGAATTCCTCCGGGGTAAAGACGGGAATGTCGGTATAAGGAGTGAAATGCTTCTTGTTCGACGTTATTATGGCAAGACACCCTTCTCTGCGTGCGCATGAAATCTGCATGGCGTCCTCAAAATCCGGATTGCCGGAACGGATGCAGTCGTAGATGTCCATGTCGGTGTCCGGGAGAATGACGAAATAGCGAAGATAAAGGTCAAAAATCTCTTTCATTCTTTCTGCGGAAACTGCTTTTCTCGCGATGTAAGAGATGTTGACAACACTCAAAGAGGAAAGGCAGAGGCGAATCAGTCTCTTCACTCCCAGTTCCAGGATTCTTTTTGCATTGTCCTTTCCTTGACGGACAAGTATGTCGTCCAGAAAGACATTTGTATCGACGAAAACGCTATTTGGAATAAACATGGAGTTACTTGCTTAATAGATAGGCTAAACGGTCGTCTGCTGCAATCTGTTTGGGGGTGAAAGAAAGATTCATGCTCATTCTTTCGACCTCCGGGGAGATTTCGATAGGCCCTTTTATCTTGGGCCAGCTGTCGAAGATGTCCTGGACTTCCCTGCGGAGGGTGTCCTCCACAAAGGCATTAAGGGTCTTCCCCTGGCTTTTGGCTTTGAGGGTGAGGTAGTAAAGCAGCTCCTTGTCGAGCCTGAAGGCGGTCTGGCGCCTGTTGTTGGTGTCGGTTCTTGCGGTGTTCATGCCCTTTGCTGTATTTTCCGGCAATATAGCAATAAAAGATAACAAAACAAATTTTGTTATACATTATGTCGGCAAAAGAAATCCCCGGCCGCGAACGGTCGGGGATAACCCTGTGCGGACACGAAGTCCGCGGAGAAAAGCGTCTCTACAGAGCCTGGAGTTCCGAAGCCATATCGTCCTTGCGTCCTACCACGATATCCTGGTAGTCGCTGAGTCCGGTACCGGCGGGAATCAGATGGCCGCAGATGACGTTTTCCTTGAGGCCGTCGAGATGATCGACGCGGCCGCGGATGGCTGCTTCGCTGAGCACCTTTGTAGTCTCCTGGAAGGAGGCGGCGCTGATGAAGCTTCCGGTGCGGAGAGCCGCCCTGGTGATGCCCTGCAGCACGAGTCTTGCCGTAGCAGGCTGTGCCGGACGGGTACCGAGGGGTTTGAGGCCCTGGCGCTCCAGGGACGCATTCTCGCTCTGGAGTTCCCTTGCGCTGATGATGTCGCCCTGTGCATACTTCTGGCTGTCGCCGGGAGTAAGTACATAGTGCTTGCCGTAGATGCTGTCGTTGGTGTCCATGAAGGTCCACTTGTCAACGAGCTCCTCGGGGAGGAACGACGTGTCGCCGGCATTGGTGATTTCCACCTTGCGCATCATCTGGCGGACAATTATCTCGAAATGCTTGTCGTTGATCTTAACGCCCTGCAGACGATACACAGCCTGCACTTCGTTCACGATGTACTCCTGAGCCTTCACCGGACCGAGGATGGAGAGGATGTCGCTCGGAGCCACACCGCCGTCGGAAATGGGGGTGCCGGCCTTTACGTAGTCGTTCTCCTGTACCAGGATCTGCTTGGTGAGGGGGATGAGGTAGTGCTTTTCGACACCGCCCTTGTTGCGGATGGTAATCTCGCGGTTACCCCTCTTCACGCCGCCCATGATAACCTCGCCGTTGATTTCGGAGAGGATTGCGGGGTTGGAGGGATTGCGGGCTTCGAAGAGCTCGGTGACACGCGGCAGACCACCGGTAATATCGCTGGCCTTTCCGATTGCGCGCGGGATCTTGATAATCACGTCGCCGACCTTCACGCTTGCACCTTCCTCAACTGAGATGTGGGCGCCTACCGGCAGGTTGTACTGCCTGAGGGTCTCGCCGCCTTCTCCGAGGATGAGCATCGTCGGGTTCTTGGTGCGGTCCTTGCTTTCGATGATGACCTTGTCCGTGGATACCGAGAACTCGTCTGCCGACTCCTTGCGGAAAGTAACGCCTTCCACCATGTTCTCGAAGGCAATGCGGCCCGCAGTTTCGACGAGAGTGATGGCGTTGTAGGGATCCCATTCGCAGATGAGGTCGCCTTTCTTCACCTTCGCTCCGTCGCCTTTGTGCAGGACGGAACCGTAGGGAATGTCGTACTGGGAGTAAGGATATCCTGTATTTTCGTCAACGATGCGGAGTTCGGTCATGCGGCTGATAACCACAGTCTCGCTCTCGCCCTCTTCGCCGATGCGCTCGAGGGTACGGAGGTCTTCGAAACGGAGGACTCCGTCGTATTTGCTCTCGATGCTGGAATCGACCACGGCACCTCCGGCGGTACCACCGACGTGGAAGGTACGGAGGGTAAGCTGCGTACCGGGTTCACCGATGGACTGGGCAGCGATGACGCCGACAACTTCACCCTTCTCGACCATGCGCGAAGTGGCGAGGTTGCGTCCGTAGCACTTGGCGCATACGCCCTTGCGGCTCTCGCAGGTGAGGACCGAACGAATCTCGACCTGCTCGATGGGCAGGGTGTCGATAAGCTCGGCCTGGGCCTCGCGGATCTCTTCTCCCGCGTGCAGGATGAGTTCTCCGGTGAGGGGGTTGAATATGTCGTGGACGGTGGTGCGTCCGAGTATCCTTTCGCCAAGGCTCTCCACCACGGTATCCTTGTCCTTGATGGCGGTTGCGATGAGTCCGCGAAGCGTTCCGCAGTCTTCCTCGGTGATGATGACGTCGTGCGAGACGTCCACCAGACGCCTCGTCAGGTAACCTGCATCAGCCGTCTTGAGGGCGGTATCTGCAAGACCCTTACGGGCACCGTGGGTACTGATGAAGTATTCGAGCACCGTCATGCCTTCCTTGAGGTTGGACGTGATGGGGTTCTCGATGATTGCGGTGTCGCTTGCGCCGCTCTTCTGGGGCTTTGCCATAAGGCCTCGCATGCCGCAGAGCTGCTTGATCTGCTGGGTGCTGCCTCGTGCGCCTGAATCCAGCATCATGAATACCGGATTGAAGCCCTGCTGGTCTGCGGAGATCTGTTTTGTAACTATGCCCGTGAGCTTGTTGTCGATGCTGGTCCAGAGGTCGATGACCTTGTTGTAGCGCTCGTTGTTGGTGATGAAGCCCATGGCGAAGTTGTTCTTGATCTCGGCAACCTGCTTGTAGCCTTCCTCGATGAGGGTGTACTTCTCCTTCGGGATGATGACGTCTCCGAGGTTGAAGGATATTCCGGCGCGGAAAGCGCGGTCGTAACCGAGGTTCTTGATGTCATCGAGGAACTGGGCCGTACGGGTAACGCCGGTGTTCTTGATGACCCTGGTGATGATGCCGCGGAGGGCCTTCTTGCCGAGAACCTCATTTACATAGGGAACTTCGTCCGGAACGAACTGGTTCACTATGATGCGGCCGGCGGTGGTCTTGACTATGCTGGTTCCCTTGGAGGGGTCGAGCTTGTCGACCGGAAGGCGGACTCCGATTTCAGCGTGCATGTCTATCACCTTGTCGTCATAGGCTATGATAACCTCTTCGGGACCGTAGAAGGTTTTGCCTTCTCCCTTGGCTCCGGGACGGATTTTGGTGATGTAGTACAGGCCGAGCACCATGTCCTGCGAAGGAACGGTGATAGGAGCTCCGTTGGCGGGATTGAGGATGTTGTGGCTTCCGAGCATGAGCAGCTGGGCCTCCATTACGGCGGCGTTGCCGAGCGGGAGGTGAACTGCCATCTGGTCGCCGTCGAAGTCGGCGTTGAATGCGGTACAGGCGAGCGGATGCAGCTGGATGGCCTTTCCGGAGATCATCCTGGGCTGGAAGGCCTGGATGCCGAGACGGTGCAGGGTAGGTGCACGGTTGAGGAGCACCGGATGACCCTTCATCACGTTCTCGAGGATGTCCCAGATGACCGGATCCTTGCGGTCCACAATCTTCTTTGCGCTCTTTACGGTCTTCACGATGCCGCGCTCGATGAGCTTGCGGATGATGAAGGGCTTGTAGAGCTCGGCGGCCATGTCCTGCGGCAGACCGCACTCATGCATCTTGAGTTCGGGACCTACGACGATAACGCTTCGTGCAGAATAGTCCACGCGCTTACCGAGAAGGTTCTGGCGGAAGCGGCCCTGCTTTCCCTTCAGAGAGTCGGAAAGGCTCTTGAGGGCGCGGTTGCTTTCGCTCTTCACCGCGTTGGACTTCTTGCTGTTGTCGAAGAGGCTGTCCACAGCTTCCTGAAGCATGCGCTTTTCGTTGCGCAGGATCACTTCGGGAGCCTTTATCTCAATGAGTTTCTTGAGACGGTTGTTGCGGATGATGACACGCCTGTAGAGGTCGTTGAGGTCGCTGGTGGCAAACCTTCCGCCATCGAGCGGAACGAGGGGGCGCAGATCGGGAGGTATCACGGGGATAACCTTCATGACCATCCACTCGGGACGGTTGATGTCCTTGCTCTCCTGGAACCACTTGACTACCTGGAGGCGCTTGAGCACTTCGGCCTTGCGCTGCTGCGAGGTCTCGGTGACCATGGCCTGACGGAGTTCCTTTCCGAGAGCCTCGACGTCGGTCTCCTTGAGGAGGTCGTAGATGCCTTCCGCACCCATCTTGGCGATGAATTTGGAGGGATCGCTGTCGGGGAGATTCTCGTTTCCGGGAAGTTTGGCGAGCACGTCGAGATATTCGTCCTCTGCGAGGAGTTCCATCTTGGCGATGCCGCTGTCTCCGCTGCGGGTCACTATGTATTTCTCGTAGTAGATTACGCTCTCGAGTTTCTTCGCGGGAAGACCGAGAAGGGCGGAAATCTTGTTGGGCGCACTCTTGAAGTACCAGATGTGAGCAACCGGAACGGTGAGGGTGATGTGACCCATGCGTTCGCGGCGGACCTTCTTCTCCGTTACCTCCACGCCGCAGCGGTCGCAGACGATTCCGCGGTAGCGGATCCTCTTGTACTTGCCGCAGTAGCACTCGTAATCCCTGGTGGGGCCGAATATCTTCTCGCAGAAGAGACCGTCCCTTTCGGGTTTGTAAGTGCGGTAGTTCACGGTTTCGGGCTTGAGCACCTCACCGCAGCTCCTTTCGATAATGTCTTCGGGAGAGGCAAGCGAGATGCTGATGGCGCTGAAGTTGCTCTTTACCTTATTGTCTTTATTGTTGAAAGTAGGCATTTTCTGACTTTTCTTGAATTATTCCAGAGTAACCTTGAGTCCGAGACCGCGAAGTTCGTGCAGGAGCACGTTCAGGGATTCGGGAATGCCGGCGGGCGGCATCGGATCACCCTTTACGATTGCCTCGTAGGTCTTGCTCCTTCCGGTGACGTCGTCCGACTTGACCGTAAGGATTTCCTGGAGGGCGTTGGCTGCTCCGAAAGCTTCGAGAGCCCAGACTTCCATCTCTCCGAAACGCTGGCCGCCGAACTGGGCCTTACCGCCGAGAGGCTGCTGGGTAATGAGTGAGTACGGACCTATGGAACGGGCGTGCATCTTGTCGTCAACCATATGGTCGAGTTTGATCATATAGATGATGCCGACAGTGGCGCTCTGGTCGAACCAGTCGCCGGTTCCGCCGTCGCGCAGACGGGTTTTGCCGTAGCGGGGGAGTCCTGCCTTGTCGGTGTATTCCGCAATGCCGTCGATGGGTGCACCGTCGAAGATCGGGGTGCTGAACTTGAGGCCGAGCTTCTGGCCTGCCCATCCGAGCACTGTTTCATAAATCTGTCCCAGGTTCATACGGGAAGGCACGCCGAGGGGGTTGAGCACGATGTCCACCGGAGTACCGTCTTCAAGGAACGGCATGTCCTCGCGGCGGACGATCTTTGCCACGATACCCTTGTTTCCGTGGCGTCCCGCCATCTTGTCACCTACGGTAATCTTGCGCTTCTTGGCGATGTACACCTTTGCGAGCTGCATGACTCCGCTGGGAAGTTCGTCACCGACCTTGAGCTGGTCAACCTCTCTCTTGCAGACTGCCTTCTCGGCCTTGAGGGCGATGCAGTAGTTGCTGATGAGATCGGCGATAAGGGCGTTGGTGTTGTCCTTCTCGGTAGTCCACTTGCCGGTGGCTACATTGGTGTAGTCGATGCTGCGGAGAAGTTCGGTGGTGAACTTGTGTTCCTTGGCAATGACTTCCACTCCGTAGAGGTCGCTGATTCCGGCGCTCTTCTTGCCCTTGGTGAGCACTGCGAGCCTTCCGATGAAGTCTTCCCTGAGTTTTTCGAGTTTGCGCTCCGATTCTTCTTCGCGCATGTCGGCCCTCATCTTGATGTCATCGGTGCCCTTGCTTCTCTTGCGTCCGCTCTGCTTTGCGGCCTTGGCATAGAGCGCAGTCTTGATCACGGTGCCGCTGAGGCTCGGATTCGCCTTGAGTGAAGCATCCTTCACATCGCCGGCGTTGTCACCGAAGATGGCCTTCAGAAGCTTCTCTTCAGGGCTGGGATCGCTTTCGCCCTTCGGGGTGATCTTACCTATCATTATGTCACCCGGTTCGATGTGGGCGCCGATTCTCACGATGCCGTTCTTGTCGAGGTTGCGGGTGGCGTCTTCACTGACGTTCGGAATATCGGAAGTGAGCTCTTCGGGACCGCGCTTGGTGTCGCGCACCTCGGTGAGGTACTCATCGACATGGATGCTGGTCATGATGTCCCACTTTACCATCTCTTCGCTGAGCACTATGGCGTCCTCATAGTTGTAGCCCTTCCAGGGCATGAATGCCACCATGAGGTTGCGTCCGAGTGCAAGTTCTCCGTTCTGAGTCGCGTAGCCTTCAGTGAGAATCTGACCCTTGGTCACCTTGTCGCCCTTGCGGACAATCGGTGTGAGGCAGATGCAGGTGCTCTGGTTGGTGCGGCGCCAGATGGGCATCTTGTAGATGGTCTCCTCGGGGGAGAACGAAACGAACTTCTCGTCCTCGGTGCGGTTGTACCTGATGCGGATTTCGTTGGCGTCCACATAGGTCACTTCACCGTCACGTTCGGCGATGAACTGGGTGCGGGAATCCAGGCAGACCCTCTCTTCGAGGCCGGTGCCCACGATAGGAGCTTCGGGCTTGAGAAGAGGAATGGCCTGGCGCATCATGTTGGCTCCCATGAGGGCGCGGTGGGCATCGTCGTGCTCGAGGAACGGGATGAGCGATGCTGCCACGGACGCCATCTGGTTAGGTGCCACGTCCATATAATCGACTTCTTCCTTGCCCACTACGGGGAAGTCCGCTTCGAGGCGGCACTGGATGCGGTCGGCGGAGATGGTTCCGTCGTCCGACATTTCCACATTGGCAAGGCTGACGAGTTTGTTCTCTTCTTCTTCCGCGGTCATGTAGTGGGTGCCGTCCTTGCTAAGATCGACCTTTCCGCCCTTGACGTCGCGGTAGGGAGTCTCGATGAAGCCCAGGGAGTTGATGCGGGCATATACGCAGAGGCTGCTGATAAGACCGATGTTCGGGCCTTCAGGGCTTTCGATCGGGCAGAGACGGCCGTAATGCGTATAGTGCACGTCGCGGACTTCGAATCCTGCGCGTTCGCGGCTGAGACCTCCAGGGCCGAGTGCGCTCAGACGCCTCTTGTGGGTGATTTCCGCAAGGGGATTGGTCTGATCCATGAACTGGCTCAGCTGGCTTGTTCCGAAGAAGGAATTGATGACGCTGCTGAGGGTCTTGGCGTTGATGAGGTCAATCGGATTGAACTGCTCGCTGTCGCGGATGTTCATGCGCTCGCGGATGGTGCGTGCCATGCGGGCGAGACCTACGCTGAACTGGTTGGCGAGCTGTTCGCCCACTGTGCGTACGCGCCTGTTGCTCAGATGGTCGATATCGTCCACCGAGGCCTTTCCGTTGATGAGACGCACAAGATATTTGATGATCTCAACGATGTCGTTCTGGGTAAGGACGCGGATTGCAGGGTCGGTCGAGAGACCGAGCTTGCGGTTCAGGCGGAAACGGCCGACCTCGCCGAGGTCGTAGCGCTTCTCGCTGAAGAAAAGCTTGTCAATGACATCCCTGGCGGTGTTCTCATCGGGCGGTTCGCTGTTGCGGAGCTGCTTGTAGATGTAGTTGACCGCTTCGATCTCAGTGTTGGTGGGATCTTTCTGCAGGGTGTTGAAAATGATGATATACTCACCAGTGGAGGCTTCGTCCTTCTGGACGAGGATGCTCTTCACGTCGGTGTCGAGGATTGCTGCGATGGTCTCGTCGTCGAGCACGGCATCCCTTTCCACGATGGGCAGGGTGCGCTCGATGGGGATGATTTCGCCGGTATCCTCGTCTTCGAAGTCTTCAACCCAGGTCTTGAGCACCTTCGCGGCGAGTTTGCGACCCTTGTTGGCTGAAAGGGACTTCTTGTTTACGGGCACCTCGTCCGCCAGGCCGAAGATATCGATGATATCCTTGTCGGAGTTGAATCCGATGGCCCTGAGGAGCGTGGTGACGGGCAGTTTCTTCTTACGGTCGATGTACGCGTACATGACGTTGTTGATGTCTGTCGCGAACTCGATCCACGATCCCTTGAACGGAATGATACGTGCTGAATAGAGCTTCGTGCCGTTGGCATGCATGCTCTGGTCGAAGAATACGCCGGGGGACCTGTGCAGCTGGGATACGATGATGCGTTCCGAGCCGTTGATTACGAATGTACCGGCAGGAGTCATGTAGGGGATGTTGCCGAGGTACACGTCCTGTACCCTGGTATCGAAATCCTCATGGTCCTGGTCGGTGCAGGAAAGGCGGAGTTTAGCCTTCAGAGGAACATTGTAGGTAAGTCCTCTCTCAAGACACTCTTCTATCGAATACTGCGGAGGGTCGATAAAATAATCGATGAACTCCAGCTTGTAGCTGTTGCGCGTATCTTCGATGGGGAAGACCTCCTGAAATACCCTGAAGAGACCTTCGTTTTTCCTGTTTTCAGGGGAGGTCTCTATCTGGAAGAAGTCTTTGAAGCTCTTCAGCTGCACCTCCAGAAGGTCGGGGTACTCAAGAATCTTCGAGGTAGCGAAGTTTATGCGCTTGCCATTGGTCTTTTTTGACATTCTGCCTTTTTATGTTAAAACTTTTTTTACGGAAAAAAGGTTTAGAGCCTATTAACCCCGGCTCTAAACCTGTTTTTATTCCCCTGGGCAGGGGTCCCCTTGAAGGGGAGCGGGTGAGATTTACTTGATCTCAACCTCGGCGCCGGCTTCCTCAAGGGCGGCCTTGAGCTGCTCGGCTTCTGCCTTGGAGACTTTCTCCTTGACGGGCTTCGGAGCTGCGTCAACGAGGTCCTTTGCTTCCTTCAGACCGAGTCCGAGAGCGTCCTTGACGGCCTTGATGACCTGGAGCTTTGCCTGACCGGCGTTGGTGAGGATGACATCGAATTCAGTCTGCTCTGCGGGAGCTGCTTCGGCGGCGGCTGCGGGACCGGCTACTGCAACAGCTGCTGCTGCGGGCTCGATGCCATATTCTTCCTTGAGGACCTTTGCGAGTTCCTGAACGTCTTTCACAGTAAGGTTAACCAACTCTTCTGCAAGTTTCTTTACGTCTGCCATAATTGTAATGTTTTAAATTGTTATTGTTTTTGATAATTACTTCTTTTCTTCGAGGGTCTTTACGACGCCGGCAATAGTCTGGGGTGCGCTCTGGAGAGCGGAAACCACCTGCTTGAGCGGGCTCTGGAGAAGAGCGATGACGTCGGCGATGAGCTCGTTCTTGCTCTTGACGGCGACGAGTTCCGCAAGCTTGTCGGCTCCGATGTATGCGCATTCCTGCACATAGGCTCCCTTGAGTGCGGGCTTCTCCTCCTTTGCCTTCTGCCACTTCTGGATGAGTTTGGCAGGGGCGTTCGGGGTTTCGCAGAACATGACCGCGGTGTTGCCTTTGAGGACCTCGGTGAGAGATATGAGCTCTTCATTTCCGGTGGCCTTGAGGACATGTGCGAGAAGGGTGTTCTTTACTACCTCGAGTTTGATGCCTTCACCGAAGCATTCGCGGCGCAGGGCGGAAGTCTTTTCCGCGTTCAGGCCTTCGATGTCGGTAAGGTAAAAATTCGGATACTGCGCGAGTTCTGCAGTGAGGTTCTCGATTACCTGAGCTTTCAGTTCTTTTTTCATAGTATCCTCCTTTTATGCTATAGAATTGAGGAAGGACTTGACATCCACCTTGATACCCGGGCTCATGGTGGTGCAGATGGCTGCACTCTTCATGTATGTGCCCTTGAGAGCCTGAGGCTTGAGTTTCGCGATGGCGTTAAGCACTTCGGCGGCGTTCTGGTAGATCTGTTCGGTAGTGAAGGAGATCTTGCCGATTCCGCAATGCACGATGCCGGTCTTGTCAACCTTGAAGTCAATCTTACCGCCCTTCACTTCCTTTACTGCGTTGCCGATTTCCATGGTAACGGTGCCGGTCTTGGGGTTCGGCATAAGGCCGCGGGGACCAAGGATTTTACCGAGGGCACCGACTTTGGCCATTACGGAAGGGGTGCAGACGATGACGTCGATGTCGGTCCAGCCGCCCTTGATTTTTTCTACATATTCGTCGAGACCTACATAGTCGGCTCCT